>CBCPMX010000175.1:0-4088 GCA_965120355.1 uncultured Oscillospiraceae bacterium | reverse complement strand
CCGGAGCACAAGTGGGGAAAAACGAAAAGGTAAAGGAGGGGAAAAAAGTGGCACAGCGGGGTTTTTCCCCGGCTGCGCCGTTCAGGTTATTGAAAAAACCTGCGTGAGCTTCACAAATCAAAATAGGGGATTTCCATATGCCAATAGGCTGTGCCGAAACGCTGTTCCCAATCCATCCGCCCTGCGGTTACTGCATGGACGCGGCAATGGCGTCTGCCAGGGCGTCCAGTTCCGCAGCCTGTTCCGGCTGCAGCGTGGACAGAAGCTTGACGGACTGCTCCAGAAACGTCATGTTTTTCAGTGGTTCGAGAATCTGGCGCATCAGTTTGCCGGACATGGAGGCCCAGCTGCCGTTTTCCAAAAAGGCCACAGTACGGTTTTGCAGATTGTGGGCAGCCAGATCCCGGAGCAATTCTTCCATGGACACGAAAATCCCGGCGTTGTAGGTGGCCGAAGCAAAGACCAGGTGGCTGCACTGGAACGCCGCTGACAGGATCTCCGGCGCGGCAGTGACAGACACGTCAAACATCTGCACGCGGATCCCCCGCTCTGCCAGACGGCAGGCCAGGCACTCGGCGGCGTTCTCGGTGTGGCCGTAGATGGAGGCATAGGCGATCAGCACCGCCTGGGTTTCCGGCGTGTAGGTGCTCCAGAGCTGATAATAGCGCAGATATTGATCGAATCCCTTCCGCCAGACAAAGCCGTGGAGGGGGCAGACAACCGCAATGTCCAGCGCCGCCAGCTTTTTCAGCGCGGCCTGTACCTGAGAACCGTATTTGCCCACAATGTTGGTATAGTAGCGGCGGGCTTCATCCAGATAGTCCCGGAAAAAGTCCACTTCGTCGGCGAACAGGTGGCCGTTCAGCGCGCCGAACACGCCAAAGGCGTCGGCGGAGAAGAGGGTCCTGCTGGTCTCGTCATAGGTCATCATGACTTCCGGCCAGTGGACCATGGGGGCGGTGTAAAAGCGCAGGGTGTGCCGCCCGGCGCAGAAGCTGTCCCCGTCCTTGACGGTGGTGACCCGGTCAGACAGACCCATTTGGAAAAACTGTCCCAGCATATCCCGCGCCTTGGCGGTACACAGGATCTGCAAGTTCGGGTAGCGCAGCACCAGCTCATCAATGGCGGCGGAGTGATCCGGCTCCATGTGGTGGATCACCAGCACATCCAGCGGCCGGCCGTTCAGCGTGTGGGCCAGGTTTTCAAAGAAGACCGGCCCGACGGCCCGGTCCACCGTGTCAAACAGCACGGTTTTTTCGTCCAGCAATAAGTAGGCGTTGTAGCTCACGCCCCTGGGGACGCCGTAGACGCCTTCAAACATGGCCAGGCGGCGGTCATTGCCGCCCACCCAGATGAGATCGCGGTCGATGGCTCTGGTGCAGTACATGGGCACCCATCCTTTCAGGTGTTGTCTTTATAGTACAAATAGCAGTGGCAGTATCCCTCAAAATTGGGGTCAGCCACCTGTTCGCGGAATTCGCGGCACATACACTTGGTATCCTCCGTCCGCTCCAGGCGGCAGGGGCAGTAGCCGCCGGTCCGTTTTAAGCCCTCGCGGATGGTTTTGACCACTTCCGCGTCGGTATTCAGCCGTACCATAGCAATTCTCCTTTCTTAGTATGTTCCGAATTCCCGCGGCCCATGCGCCGCGGGGCCTGTGGTATGTTTATTATATCACGGGCGTCAATCGGGGGAAGCGCGGCAAAATGCGGGATTTTTCAGGCATACGTTAGGGAAATTTGTCAAAACCCCTTGCAAACGAAAATCCTTCCTGTTATAATCTATACAGAAAAACAAAAATGCGGCAGTCTGGGGGTGCGCCAACACCCGCCAGACCTGCGCAGGTGATACGAGCACCTACACAACGGCCTCACGGCCGCACCGCATGGTTATTATACGATAGACCGGCCCTTTTCGCAAGGGGTGGTTTCTCTTGTTTTGCCCATGTGCTTGTTCCGCATAAGAACTCGCTTCTTAGCTGTGTAGGGGTCTGCCCTGCACAGCGTTTTTGTTTTTCACCCGGCGCCCGGGGGCGGAAGCCCCTGCGGCCGCCGGTGTGAAAAACCGCCGGAAGCGAATGCGGCGGACACAAGGAGGAACTATAGAATATGAAAACGAGAAAACGACTGCTGTCCTTGGCTTTGGCACTGTGTATGGTGCTGACCATGCTGCCGGGGGTGGCCTGGGCGGCGGACACACCTACATCCGGAACCTGCGGAGCGGACGGGGATAATATCACCTGGACGCTCCAAAGCGACGGAACCCTACTGCTGCAAGGCAGCGGGAAAACTGAGGACTATGGTGGAGCGTGGTTTCGTCTGCCTGCACCATGGCGGGATTTGGCAGATCAAATTTATGAAATCCGAGTCGAAGGGTCAATTACATATTTAGGATCTTGCTTGTTCGAAGATTGCACTTCTGCAATTGGAATTACACTGCCTGGTACGCTGGAGACTATCCGCAGTGATTCTCTGCCCAAAGGAGAATCTGCATCAGTGGAATATGTTGTTGTAAGTCCGGGACAAGGAAACTTTGTTGAGGATGGCGGTGTTTTGTACGCAAAAGAGTGTTCAATGACAGATAACTACGTCATCGGCAATCTGGAGGACGGAAAAGAAACATATTATACACTTGTGTATTATCCACCAGCAAGGCGAAATACTTCCTATACGCTACTGGGTAAAACCGAAGCTATTTTTGCTGATGCATTCAGTGGAAACCCTTATCTGTGCTCTGTAGAACTGAACGATGGTTTGTATTTGCTTGGGCCAAGTGCGTTTGCGTCTTGCACTGCATTGGAGAATGTAGATTTACCCTATGGCATAACAGAGGTTTCAGATACGCTTTTTAGAGATTGTGTCTCCTTAAGTGAAGTTACTATTCCCTCCAGTGTGACTACGCTCCATATGTCAGCTTTTTTCTGCTGTGATTCTTTGGAATCAATAGTGCTTCCTGCTTCGGTTACCACGATTGTGTGTGAAACTGGAGCAAAAACGGATGGTGCTTCAAATTATAATCTGCATAAAGATTTTTATTTTCGCGGAAATGCGCCAAGTATACGTGGGACTTATAATCTAGGCAGTGTAGCTGTTTCAAGTGACAGAACAGAACAGATCGCAATTACGACAAATATCTATTATCCTCAAGGAGCTTCAGGATGGGATGAGTTTATTCAATCACGCGAATGGTCTAATGTAAACTTCTACCCCTACACTTGGGAAGACGATGACACTCAGACGCTGGAGTTTTCTTGTCTCAAATCTCCCGTAACCATTATGGAGGGGAATACTGCGCGGGCAAAAACAACCCTTTCACCCTCCAATGCCACCGTGACTTGGAGCACTTCTAATCCCAGTGTTGCAACAGTCGACAGGGGTGGCTTGGTGACTGCTGTCCAGGAGGGTACGGCCACAATCACTGGTGTTGCCACATATGGTACCCAAGAAAAGCGCGTTTCTTATATTGTCCGGGTCACTTCCGGCATCAAAATCTCCCTGTTGGATCCCCAAATCAATCTGAAGGCCGGGGAATCGGCACGGCTGAATTATCTATATCAGCCGGTTAGTGGAACGGTCAGCTTCACGTCGTCCAATCCGGCGGTTGCGGCTGTGTCCAACGGCGTTGTGACTGGCGTTGGTGCGGGAACCGCTACCATCACAGCCACCGTGACCAGCAATGGCGTCACAAGGAGCGCCACCTGTCAGGTCACTGTTGAGAACTCCAATGAGCAGCTGGCCCAGGCACTGGCGGAATTTGCTAAGAACCAAGAAGGAAAGTATTATTCGGATTTCAGTGGGCTGGGATTCACTAAAGGCCTTTGGTGCGCGGAGTTTGTCAGTTGGTGCGCAGCAAGCGTAGGCGCGCAAGGGGCGATTCCTTTCAACAGTAGTAGCCTTGAGCTTTTTAAAGGAGTAATTGATGAAGGCGGAACTGGCGTGTGCTTTCATCTCGAGGATCAACGGGAACAGCTTTCCGGCGCAACAGTGATGCAGCGCGGTGATTATATTCCTAAGGTCGGAGATATTGTTCTGATTCGTTGGGCAGGTAGGGATGCTTTGGTCAACCATAGCGGGATTGTTGTCGAAGTC
>CBCPMX010000174.1:0-14891 GCA_965120355.1 uncultured Oscillospiraceae bacterium | reverse complement strand
CGTCGTATCCACTAACTTTGGAGTAGAGCCTTTGTTTCTCGTGTCATCAAAAATCAGAAACCAATATTATGATCCATCTTACACCTGCAGAAATCCGGCCTGCTGAGATTGGGTTCTGGTTGCATATTTTGGCCCGCTGTGGTAACATAAAGGAAATAGCGCTCATGCACTCATTTCCCAATCAAAGGAGGCCTTTCTATGAGCGAACTGACCCGTCAGCGCCAGCGCGTCAACACATGGATGGCTGGCAATGGCGCCACCTTTTCCGTCATGCACCAGGGCCGCGTGGAGCGGTCTGAGGAACCATATGACCCCATTCCTCTGGTTCTGTCCAATCAGGAATTCACCCACCTGGAACAGGGGCTGATTCAGCGCATCTGCGCCCTGAACCTGTTTCTCGGCGATATCTATGGCAGCCGTATGATTATCCAAGACGGCATCATTCCCGAGGAGTTTGTCTATTCCTCGCCGGAGTTCCAGCCTTTTTGCATGGGTCTCAAGCCCGTCAAAGCGCTGTACAACCACATCACTGCTACAGACCTGGTGCGGGATACCAACGGCGCCTGGTATATCATGCAGGACAACCTGGCCATTCCCAGAGGTGCGTCCTATCCTCACTTTGCCCGAAAATTGAGCCGCGCCGTCTCTCCGGAGACATATGAGGTTCCCGGCCTTTGCGACAACTGCGGTCTGGACATTCTGCTCTCACAGCTTTATCAGGATCTGACCCAGGGCCTGCAAAATAACACCGGCATCACAGTCATTCTCAAAGCCGGCGCTCAGTCTGACGCCAATTTTGAACTGAACTATATCGCCGAACTGACCGGCGCAGTGGTCGCCGCCCCTGAAGACCTGACCGTTATGGAGGACGCGGTGTATTACCGTCCGCCGGAAGGCGGCGGCTTCCAGAAGGTCGCCGTGATTCACCGGCAAATTCGGGATAACGATCTGGATCCGCTGGTCTTTGATGTCTTCAGCTCCACCGGCGTTCCCCATCTCATGGAGGCTTACCGCCGCGGACGTGTGGCCATTGTCAATGCGCCGGGCTGCGGCATTGCCGACGACCGGGGATTGAATTATTTTGTCCCGCAGATGATCCGGTACTATCTGGACGAAGAACCCATTCTGCCCAACGTGCCCACATGGCTTCCCTGGTACGACGATCAGCGGAAATATATTCTGGAGCACATCGACGACCTGTTGATCAAGGATATTTCCGGAGAAACCTCCAAAGGCGCCATCCGGGTCAGCACGCTGACTGCCCAGGCCCGCAACGCCATTAAGGAAAAGATTCTGCGCTATCCCCGCCGCTATATTGCGCAGGAAATCATGGACATCGACACACAGCCCATTCTGGCGGACGACGGGGTGACGGAATACTTTGTCCGTACTGATCTGCGGTGCTTCACCGTGCACTGTGACTCCATCCGCGTTTGGATGGGCGGCCTGTGCCGCTTCTCCAGGACCGATGAAAACGGCCATTATGCCAGTG
The DNA here is from genome assembly GCA_965120355.1 of uncultured Oscillospiraceae bacterium. Classification (GTDB taxonomy): domain Bacteria; phylum Bacillota; class Clostridia; order Oscillospirales; family Oscillospiraceae; genus CBCPMX01. The sequence goes on along the minus strand of CBCPMX010000174.1, from coordinate 13,399 downwards.
GCTTTAAGGACACCTGGGTCATGTCGGAATAAGGAGGCTGCACCATGAAAAAATATGAGTTTACCTTCAGTGTCAACTGGGTGTTCGACGCGCCGGTCTCCAATCATCACTTCCTCCTGCGCTGTATGCCTGGCACCTACAGCTTCCAGCGTACCTATGCCCACAAACTGACCGCCTCCCCCTCCGCCGCCTTAAGCCGCGTAGAGGATGGCTACGGTAATGCGCTGTATTCCGGTTCTCTGAAAAAACCCCATTCCTCGTTTGGCTTTACCGCCACGGGCTTTGTCCTGTGCAGCAAATATTTGATCCACGAGCCGCTGGACCGTCTGTTCCTGTATCCCTCTGATTTTACCCATCCGGATTCGTCCATGAAGCTGCTGCTCAGTGAGCTGAATCTGCCCACAACGCCGCGGGAAACTGCTCTGCGGCTGTGCAGCTTTGTCCACGAAATCATGGAGTACGCTCCCGGAACCACCGCTGTGGACACCAGCGCCGCTGACGCACTGCTGAACCGGAAGGGCGTCAGCCGGGATTTCGTCCATGTATATCTGACCCTGTGTCACCTGATGCGCATCCCTGCCCGCTATGTGGTGGGTCTGTGCAAGGGCGTCTCCCGCGCCCATGTTTGGGCAGAGGTCTATCTGGACGGCGCGTGGCATGCCATGGATCCTACCCAGGGCTGTCCTGTAGAAGAAGGCTACTTGAAAATCGCCCATGGCCGCGACTATGCTGACTGCGCCGTGGACCGCTACTGCTTCAACAGCGATCAGGAGAACGTGGGCGCTGCCAAAACAGTTTCCGTCAAGGTCACTGACCACGTCGTCACAACCCGCGACACAGTTCCGCACGCATAACAGGCAGCCGTAAACGCCACGCAAGCAACCCACCGTCTGTGTGCGAAACGCGCCCGTCCACAGTTCGCGCCGGTTGATGCCGCACTCCCCTATTCTTTTATACATTCGAGGTATTGCATGAAACCACTGATCGGTGTCCTTCCGTTGTTTGAAAAGGACTCCCATAACTATTGGATTAAACCCGTTTATATGCACGGCGTCGAGACCGCCGGCGGTCTGCCTGTGCTGTTGAATCTCACGGACCACCCGGACTCCTGGCGCGCCATGTGTGACCGAATGGACGGTTTTCTCTTCACCGGCGGCCAGGATGTGGGGCCGGCTCTGTACCACCAGGAAAAGATTCCGGAATGCTGCTATCAGGCAGAAGAACGGGATGCCCAGGAGATGTGGATGCTCCAGACTCTCCTGGAAATGGACAAACCCATCTTGGGCATTTGCCGTGGCTGCCAGATGCTCAACGTGGCCATGGGCGGCACTCTGTATCAGGATCTGCCCACCCAGCATCCCTCCGAAATCAATCACTCTCAAAGCAAGCTGCAAATCCCGCGGGATGAGGTCAGCCACGCTGTCACCCTGTCGCCCGGTTCTCTTCTGCACCGTCTGATGGACTCCGACACGCCCGCAGTCAACAGCCTGCACCACCAGGCCATCTGGGAGGTTGCCCCAGCCCTATTCCCTTCCGCTGTGGCCCCAGATGGCATTGTGGAAGCCGTGGAAAGCACTGCCCACCGGTTTGTCCTGGGCGTCCAGTGGCATCCGGAATTTCTCTGGCACAAGCGTCCCGATATGCTGGCCATTTTCCAGGGCCTTGTGGACAGCTGCAAATAACCGCTGTTTCCCGCTGCCGGCGGATAACATGAAGGAGAGTCATCAATGTCAGAACTGATTACCCAGCAGACGCTGGAAGAGTATGAGGCCTTTAATATGTCCCACCCCAAAGGCCACTTCGCCCAATCCGTGCTGTGGGCAAAGCAGAAGCCCATGTGGCACTGGGAAGCCATTGTCTCCCGCGGCCCGGATGGAAAAATCAAGGGTTCCATGGCGGTGCTGATCCGAAAGGTTCCCGGTACGCCGTTCACCATGATGTACGGCTGCCGCGCACCGGTCTGCGATCTGGACGACCGGGATACCGTCGCAGATCTGCTGGACGGCGCAAAAGCCCTGGCCAAGCAATATCACAGCTACGTCATCAAACTGGATCCGGATGTCCCCTCAGAAAACGAAACGTTTGCCAATATGATGAAGGGCTTTGGCTTCGAGATCCAGGACGGCGGCAAAAATTTTGAAGCCATCCAGCCCAAATATGTCTTCCGCCTGAATATTGCGGGCAAGACCGCCGACGAGCTGCTGATGGCCTTCCACCAGAAAACCCGTTATAACATCCGCGTCGCCATCAAAAAAGGGGTGGAGATCCGGCTATGCGGAAAAGAGGCAGTGCCGGAGTTTGCCCGCCTGATGCTCACCACCGGTGTGCGCGATGGCTTTGTCACCCGAGACGCCAGTTATTTCAGCATGATGCTGGACAACCTGGGCGAACATGCCCGGCTGTACATGGCATACCATGACGGCGAAGCCATCGCCGGCACCCTGGCCATCTGGTATGGCGACAAAGTGTGGTATCTCTATGGCGCATCCTCCAACGAGCATCGAAATCTGATGCCCAACTATCTGCTCCAGTGGACCATGATTCAATGGGCGCTGGAAAAGGGCTGCCGGATATACGATTTCCGAGGCGTTTCCGGCGACCTGAGTGAAGACAACCCCCTCTATGGCCTGTACAAGTTCAAAAAAGGCTTCAATGGCGATTTTGTGGAATTCGTCGGTGAGATGGACCTGATCCTCAATCGCCCGGTGGCCTTTGCCGTCAAACACGGCGGCGAGGTGTTTAAAGAGCTGCGCAAACGGGTATACCTGATTAAGAACCGAGGAAAATAAGCCGGGCACTGCGCCCATGGAAGGCAGGATGGAGCATGAAAGCATATATTGTAGAAAGAGAAGCTGTCCGCAGCAACATCCGCATTGTCCAGAAAAAGGCCGCTAAAACTCCGATCTGGGCCGTTCTCAAAGGCAATGGCTACGGACTGGGCCTGCTGGAGCTGGCGGCTTTATGCCGGCAGGAAGGCATTGACCGTTTCGCTGTCACTGAGCCGTCGGAGGCCAAGCTGCTGCGGGAAAACGGTTATGAACTGGAGCAGATTCTGATGCTCCGTTCCACCACGGAACGGGAGGAGTTGGAGCAGCTGCTGGATCTGAACGTCATCTGCACTGTCGGTTCCTATGAAGCCGCCGTTGCACTTAACGGCATCGCAGACGCCCGAGGCGAAGTGGCGGAAGTCCATTTAAAAATTGACACCGGCATGGGCCGGTACGGCTTCCTTCCCACAGAGCTGGATAAAATTCTGTCTGTCTATCAATATATGAAGAGTCTTGCCGTCACCGGCATTTATACGCATTTCCATTCTGCCTTCTGCAATGAAAAGCAAACCTATGCGCAATTTCAGGCGTTCAAAGACCTGACCGATCAGATCATCACCGCCGGGTATGAGACTGGCGAACGTCACTGCGCCAATTCCTCCGCCCTGTTCAAATTCGAATCCATGCGCATGGACGGCGTTCGCGTCGGCTCTGCACTGCTGGGACGTCTTTCCTTCCGCAACGACATGGGATTGACGCCGGTGGGCTGGTGCGAAGCCACGGTGGAGGAACTGCGTTGGCTGCCGGAAGGCCACACCGCCGGCTACGGTGCAGCCTGGAAGGCCAAACGTCCCACCCGGGTAGCCATTGTATCCGTCGGCAATTACCATGGCTTTGGCGTGGAACGCGGCAACGACATTTTCCGTTTCCGAGACTGTCTGCGGGGCGCATTGTCCTGGGTCAAAGCGTTTCTAACCAGGAAATCCATTTATGTCACCGTCAATGGCCAGAAGTGCCGTGTAATTGGCCACATTGGGATGCTCCATACCGCCATTGACGTGACGGACATCGCCTGCGCTTTGGGAGACCCGGTTCGGTTGGAAATCAATCCGTTGATGGCCAAGGGGCTGGAAATCGTCTACCGGTAACGAAACCTGAGCAATTGCAGCAGCGCGGAGAGGGCCGCTTTTGGCCTCTCCGCGCCGTTTTACGTCTGATCAGCAAGACAGATGTATTTTACCGGACTGCATCAGAGTCCCTTTAGATATACCCCATGCTCCGCATAAAAAACACCCAAAGCGTCAGCGTCACACTGGACAGCAGCGTCGAGCACATGACCACACTGGCAGACAGCACCGCGTCGTTGTCCATATTTTTCGCCATGATATAACAGGTCACTGTAGTGGGCGAAGCCAACATAATCAGGAACGCCACCAGCTCGCTGTTCCGGAAACCCAGCGCAATGGCCACGGGGAAAAATACAGCTGGAATCACTACCAGCTTGATCAGCGTCGCCGCCATCGTCGGGCCGATCTTTGCCAATGCCTCCCGCCCCCGGAAGGTGGCCCCCAGCACCAGCAGGGCAATGGGTGTGGCGGTGTTTGCCACATTGCTGACCGCGCTGCCGAGGATTGTAGGCACCGGAATGCCCGCCAAATTCCAGGCAACGCCCACCAGAATGCCCAGAATGATCGGGTTTTTCGCCACGTTCACCAGGGTCTTTTTCACCATACCGCTTTTCTGCTGTTCCCCCTGAGCGGAGAAGGTCAGAATGAGCACGGAATAGATGTTGAACAGCGGCACCGCCGCCACGATCATCATGGGCGTCATGCCCGCGTCGCCATAAATATTCTCCACAAAGGCAATCCCCAGCACCGCAGCGCTGCCGCGGGCCGCGGCCTGGGCGAACGCGCCCACCATGGACTTGTCCTTCAGAAACAGCCGCGCCCCCAACCAGCAGCCAAAGAACATAATGGTGGTGGCAATGACGCAGAACAGGACGAATTTGACGGAAAAGTCCGCCCGCAGATCCATTTGCACAATGTCTTCAAACAGCAATACCGGCAGCGCTACTTTGAATACATATTTGTCCGCCACAGAGGTAAAGCCCTCTGTAAACAGCCCGATTTTCCCCAGAAACCAGCCCAGAAGGATCACCAGAAAGATCGGCCCGGTGACGTTGAGACTGAACAAAAAATCCTGCATGAATCCATTCCTTCTTTCTAAGCCCTCACATCGGAATGTAAAGCGAAGACGTATGCGGCCTGATGGAGACACCATTCCAGACGTCTCCAATCCCAAGCTCCTGCGGCGTTACAGCCTGATGCACCGGAATCACTGATCTGTTTCGATTGCCCGCAGCACCCGGCAGGGATTGCCCACGGCCACCACATTGCTTGGAAGATCCTTCGTCACCACGCTGCCCGCGCCAATGACCACGTTGTCGCCGATGGTGACGCCGGGCAGCAGCACCGCGCCCGCGCCGATCCAGCAGTTTTTCCCGATATGGACCGGCAAATTGTATTCATAGCCCGCCGCCCGCTGCTCCGGGTCGATGGGATGGGCCGCAGTGGCCACCGTCACGTGAGGGCCAAACTGGGTGTTGTCCCCCACATAGATGTGGGTATCGTCCACCAGCGTCAACCCGAAATTGGCGTAGATATTGCTGCCGAAGTGGACATGCCGGCCGCCCCAGTTGGTGTGCAGCGGCGGCTCAATGTAGCAGTTTTCCCCGATTTCCGCGAACATCTCCCGCAGCATGGCCGCCCGTTTGTCCTGCTCGGTGGGACGGGTGGCGTTGAAGTCATACAGCCGGTCCAGGCAGCGCAGCTGCTCCGCCGCCAGCTCCGGCTCTGTGGGAAAATAGAGTTCACCGCTGTGCAGCTTTTCAAAGGAATCCATCGTTATTTTCTCCTTTCCGGAATCTATTTGCAACTATCATACCGCAGATTGAAGAAATATGCTACAGTCAGTTTTCACCGCTTACTACAACGGATGTTCATGAAAAATTGGTGGAGTTTATTGAATCTATGCCTTTTTTGTGATATGATATTGGGCGTAATGTTCAAAAAACCGACAGTTTGGCAGTCGATTTTGGAGAGGAGATCCAGTATTATGGCAAAACGCTACGCACATCTGCTCAGCCCGGTTCGTATCGGCAACACCGTTGTCAAAAACCGGATGATGTATCCTAACGCATCCCCCCACTTCCTTCAGGGACCGGAAACCTTCCCCGCCGACGGCTACCGCGCCTTTGCGGCCCAGCTGGCCAAAAACGGCGCCGGTATTATCACACTGGCCGAATGGGCCAACTACCCTGCACAACGCAAAGGCCCTGCCGACGTGGACTTCACCCACATGCAGGCTTTTGATCTGACAGACCCCAGCGTCCACAACTATTTCGCCATGCTGGCTGACGAAGTTCATTTCTACGGCTCCCGCCTGCTTGTCTGCACCGAACCGCAAATGCCAGAGGGCTACAGTCTCAACGGCGGCCGCGGTCACGGCGGCCCTGGCGGCCCTCCCAAAATGACCGAGCCGCTGCCCAAGGAGATGATTCCCCAGGTCATTGACACCTTCCTCCAAAAGCTGCGCCTGTATCAGAGCTTCGGCTATGACGGCGTCGCCATGCGGGTGGAAATGCAGCTGGCGCCCTCCCCCAATCCCCGGCAGGACGAGTACGGCGGCAATTTGGAAAACCGCACCCGTTTCATCCGCGAGGTATTCGCCGCCGTGAAGAAGGAATTTGGCCCCAGCTTCATTCTGGAGGTCTGCATTGCCGGCGAGCAGCCCCACGGCTACAACGGCGGCCAGATCGGCTATGGACTCGAAGACGCCATTGCCTTTGCCAAACTGATTGACGGGACTGTAGACATTCTCCAGATCCGGGAAAAGGACGTGACCAAGTCCCACCCCACCGGATTCACTTTCCAAAAGGGCGAACATGCGGTCATTGGCTATGCCGAAGCCATGAAGAAGGCCGGTGTCAGCAAGATGCTGCTGGAGCCCATCGGCGGCTTCCACGACCCGGACGAAATGGAGCAGTATCTGGCCGAGGGCAAGTGCGACATGTTTGGTATGGCCCGCGCCTTTATGTGCGACCAGGAATATGGCAAAAAGGTTCAGGAAGGCCGCGGCGAGGATATCACCCCCTGCCTCTTCTGCAACAAGTGTCACGGCACCATGACCGCCCCATTCCTCAGCTTCTGTTCCGTGAACCCCCTCATGGGTTACGAGACAAAACTGGACCGCATGGTGCCGCCAGCTGGCCCCGCAAAAAAAGTTGCCGTCATCGGCGGCGGCCCCGCCGGTATGCGGGCCGCCATGGAAGCCGCCGATCGGGGGCACAGCGTTACCCTATATGAAAAGACCGGGATTCTCGGCGGTCAGCTGATTCACGGCGACTACTCCAGTTTCAAGTGGCCTGTGGGCGACTTTAAAAACTGGCTGATCCGCCAGACCTATCAAAAGGGCATCCGCGTCATCCTCAACACCGCCCCTACTCCGGCACAAATCGCTGCCGAGGGATATGACGCTGTCATCGCGGCCACCGGCGCATCTGCCAAGACGCCCGATATCCCCGGTCTGCACGACGCTGAAGGCAAGCCCCTCTATCCCACCTGCCTGGACGTTTACGGCAAGCAGGAGAAGCTGGGCAAACGGGTCGTGATCATCGGCGGTTCTGAGACCGGTATCGAGACGGCCATGTATCTGTGTGAAAACGGACATGACGTCACCATCACCACCCGTCAGGACGAAATCGCCAAAGACGCCAGCCACCTGCACTACATCACCATGGCCTACATCGCCGAGGACGGCCACATGGCCGCTGCCTGGGAAAAGTACGAGAATCTGACCTGTGTCGTCAACGCCACCACCGTGGCTGTGGAGCCGGGCAAAGTCACTTACCAGACCCCCGACGGCGCCCACACTGTGGAATGTGACAGCATCGTAGTCTGCGGCGGCATGGAACCCTGCCTGGACAGTGCATTGAGCTATGCCGAAAGCGCAGATCAGTTTTATGTGATCGGCGATGCAAACGGCTGCGGCAACCTGCAGCGCTGTATGCGCGACGCCTGGTCTAAGGCCAGCTTGATTTAAATTTCTCCTGGCGGCTGTACAACCATGCAGCCGCCAGGAAAGACGCATATGCCGCAGGTGCGGCGCAAGTTATGGAGGAATCCTCATGGAAAAAATACTGCGGCGGACGAGTCTGAAAAAGCTCCTGCCTCAAATCATCGTCTGCATTTTGCTGGCAATCGTGCTGCTGGCTGTCACAGGACTTGGCGCGATTCTCCTGTTGATTGGTCCCACAGACTTGACTGGCCTGGACCTCAGCGACGCCAGCGGACGTTATGTCTCCGTAGATGCCAGTCAGGCACTGGCGGGCTTTGCCACCTATTCCAACGGCAGCGATGTCTCCAAGGAGTATTTCGTTTTAGATATCGGCAACGGGCAGTACATGGCCATTTCCGCCAAGTCAGACACCATGGATTTGCTCGAGGCCGCCGGAGACCAGGCCGAGGACTTTTATGTCAATGCCGCCATTGACACCATCAACCCCATGGGCACGGTGTCTGGCACCATTGTCGATCTGCCGGAGGAGCTGCGAGACTATTTCGATGACGCCATTGCGTCCATCGCTGCATTTGTGCCGGAATTGGAAGGTGTAGAAGATCTGTCTTCTGTCACAGTCTACAGCTGTTTAGAAGTGGGCCGCGTCGGTCTGCTGCCTGTCAGTGCTGTGATTGTCTTGACCATCATCGCCCTGGTGTTGCTGGTGCTGGGGCTTCTGCAGCTGGTGCTGGCGCTGGGCGGCTTTTACCAGCGGGAGTCCCGGGCGATTCTGGCGCAGTATCTGCACACTGACACGGACCGCGCCGATGCGGAGAAGGATTTTTCCGATGCTCAGTGTATTGAACATGTCCGGGTGGGCCGCATGTACACCTGGTATCAGGCCGGTGCAAAAACCATGGTGCTGGCTAACAGCCAAATCGTCTGGGCATATTGCCAGATTGAGCCGCTGGTGGTCAGCAAATACCGCTGGCCCATGTGCATTTGGATGCGCGACGGTGTACGGCTGGAGCCACACCTGCAGGAACAGCGCAGCGTCCAAAAAATTCTGGACACATTGGCTTCTAATGGTTTCCATATCTTGACCGGCTATGATGCCGACCGTCTGCAGCTGTGCACACAAAACTTCCCCGCATTCCTGGCCGCTGCGGATCAAGAATTGGCAGAATAAGTGCCATCCATAGCACAAATCCCCGTTTATCAGGCAAACTCTGCCCGGTAAACGGGGATTTCCTCTGCCCGCAGCCAACCTCAGTGCGCCGTCTTCGGATGACAGCGCCTGGTCAGCTTTTCTCCATCCGGTCTATGTGCTGGGGCGCCAGGAGTGCCTGGATGTATACCGGGCAGCCTATGACGAATATGCACAGATAGATATCCAAAGGCCCATTGTGCAGAACCAGCGGCGCATCCGTCTGATCCAGAACCAAGTCCAACTTTCCAGATGAGAATAATTCAGCAGAAAATCAGAATTGCGGCAGCAACACGCGGCGGATAAAATAGAATAGAATATGAATTCTCTAAGGAACCTCTGAATAAACCGGCGCAAGCTGCGGGCGAGAGAGTTTCGCCCAAATCGAAGTTTGAAAAAGGTCGGAATCCCCGGTGGACTTCCCCTATGACGATTTGTTCAGAGGCGCCCCAATCTATGAACAGGAGGCACAGTTATGAAGTCACAATACCGCGTGGGCGCAGGAAGATGCGAGATTGTCATTCCTGCAGAGCTGTTTCCGCTGGGCTTTGGACGCGGCATGAAATTTTCCGGCATCCACGACCCACTCTATGTTCGAACCCTGCTGATAGAAAACGACGGCTGCCGGGTACTGATTATTACGGCCGACTTGGATTCCTTCGGTCACATTGACGAGTGGAAGGATAAGATCTGCCAAGTACTTTCGATTCCCAGAGACCACATCTTTGTCATGACAACCCACAACCATGAGTCGATTCACGTCCGCAATGACAAGGATGACAACCCCGAAGGCGACGCCGATACGGCGGCGAGCGAAGCGCTTGTCTGGACTGCCATGGAGCAGGCAATTCTTGCTGCTCAGAATTCCCTTCAGCCCGCAAAGGTCGCCTTTGGCACCGGTCTGTGCGACATCAATATCAACAGGGAATTCCAGTACCAGGGCTATTACATGATCGGCAGAAACCCACAGGGGCCCTCAGATAAGACCGTCGCCGTTCTGCGCTTCACAGATCTGCAGGATAAGCCCATTGCATTCTTTATCAATTACGCCGTTCACGGCAGCGTTATGGCGGAAATGCAGGAAGGGCCGGATTACCGGTTAGAAATCACCGGCGACCTGCCGGGATATACCTCCCGCTATGTGGAAGAACGGTTCGGCGGAGATGTGGTGGCCCTTTGGACCAGCGGCGCCGCAGGAAACCAGGACGCCAAATATCGCGCCACCCGTTACGCCTATAATGCCGACGGCGTTCTCTATCGCTACAACGTTGGCAGCCAGGGCTACGCCCTGTGCGACATGCAGGCGCGGGATCTGGCCGAAGAGGTGCTCCGGGTTTCTGAAGAAAGCATGCCCGCCGGTGAATCTGTTGGGGAGCTGGCCTGTGTCCAGACCGTCTGCACTGTTCCAGGCAAATTGACCCATGGCCCTGGAGGTCCCGGCGGACCTGGAGGACCTGGCGGACCTGGAGGACCTGGCGGCCCCGGAGGCCATCCGGACATGAACGCCGTCATTTCTGAGGGTATGATGATGAAAGACGTGGATATCAACCAGGCCAACGGCAGTCCTGTAGATGTTCAGGTAGGCTTGCTGGTCCTGGGCGACATCGCGCTGAGCTGCTATTCCGGCGAGGAAACCTATACTCTGGGAAAAATGGCGCAGCAGGCGTTGGCGGACAAGTTCCGGCATGTCATCATTGTTGCACACTGCAATGGCTACATGGGCTATATGTCGGAGGAATCCGGCTTTGACCGCCGTGTTCGCTCTGCACTGGTCACACAGTTGGCCCGTGGTCAGGCGGAAACCGTTGTTGTAGAGACTCCAGTCCAACTGGCAAAGCAGCTCGGTTTCTAAGCATGCGGCTAAAAAATCCGAAACGGCAGCTGCCGTTTCGGGTTTTTTCTGTCCGGTACGCATAAACGGCCCCGCCGGAATACTCCGGCGGGGCCGTTCCGTTTGTCAAAAATATTGATGCGCTGCGTTTAACCGATCGATTTACTCCGCTTGCGTCAGGAGACTTCGCTGAGACGGTCTTTCGCGCAGCGCAACTCTCTCACCGAGGTTCCTGCTAAAGCTTCACAAAGCGCGCGGCCGGCTTTGAATCGATCTCAGCGGGCAATGTAACGATCATAGGCATTCTGATAGACCTCAATGACATTCTCGATGCCCATGTCCTCCAGAGTGCTGACGAACTCATCCCACTCGGCTTCGATATCCTTATCCCCTATCAGGAACTTGACCAGGTTTTCCGCCAGATAGGTATCGATATCGGACCAGTATTCCTTGATCACATCCGACTCTTCCACTGTGAAGGAAAGAACGTCTGTATTAAGGTAATACTCGCTGTCGTTGTTGACGCTCCATACAGATTCCGCATCAATGGCAATCTGGCTGTCCGCATAATACAGATTCGGCATGCAATCCGTGATGGTCGGCCATGCAATTGTACCGGTATACATATTGCTGACGGCAGCCGCAGGCAGTGCGTATTCCGCGTTGTCGTATAATGCAGCATTAAACAGTCTGGTGGTACCGTCCGAACTCCAGTTCCAAGTCAGTCCCTCCGCACCGTAGTTCGAAGCATTGATCCCGATGTCTGTATAGAACCAATCCACATAGCGGCACGCCGCCTCAATATCCTCACATTGGCTTGTCAATACAATGGAACCATGGGTCGCGTTAATTGCATAGTCTTCAAAGAAATGCGTTGTATCGCCGTCCTGGATGACCATATTCTGCACAGGAATCACATCCCACCCCTCCACGGAGGCGTTCTGCACATAGTTGGAGTAATGTCCGGCACCGGCCTGCATATAGGCTACCTCGCCAGTGTAGATCAGCTCATTGACTTCCGAGTTGGCGCTTTCAGAGCCATTGAGTGCCACAAGATCCTGGCTGAAATATCCCTTTTCATACCAATCACACATCTTGGACAGCCACTCATAGCAGCTATCCTGCAAATATGCACAGTAGACCGTATCGCCAATATGATACATGCCCTCCAGGAAGCCGGTGGGGCCGGCCATAGACGGCAAATCATAGGCGCTGGTAGCAATTCCTGCAAAGGAGTAGCAGCCTGCGGAAATTACGGAGGTCAAGCCATCCTCTTTTACAAAGTTCAAAAAATGTTTCAAACTCATCAATCGTAGTGGGGGCGTCAAGACCATAACTTTCAAGCAGATCGGCGCGTACCCAACCTCCCGACTCATTGACCACAACTGGCTGCAAACAATACCACGCATAGAGATTGCCGTCATCTGCCGTTGCATCCCGCATAAACCGCTCGTCAGATTCCAACCAGGCCTGGTAATTGGGGGAATACTCCGCCAAGTAGTCGTTCAGTGGTACAATCAAATCGTTATCATAGGCATCAGCCGCCGTCCCTGTATAGCTGTAGCTAAAATCAGAAACCAGATCAGGGTAATCGCCACTGGCAAAAATCAGGCTCATTTGGGTTGAAGCAATATCGCCAGACACGCATTGCCACTCCACATCAATGTTCGTCTCTGCACTGGCAATCTGGAAGGTACTTAATTCCTCGTTGCTTCCGATATAGTTGGAAACCAGTCCGCGAATGGATGCAAACACACTGATGGTGCGCCTTTCTTCCAACGGATACGAATACGGAACGCCCTTGACGGACAGTGGGTTGCCGTCGCTGTCATACGAAGTCACGGGGCCGGGCATCAATGCGTCTACTTCTGCACGCGCCTCTTTCATCGCAGCTTGATACTCCTCGCTTTCCACAAAGCGCCACAGATCCGTTTTTTCTTCGTCCGGGACTTCCTCCGCCGGTACGGCGCCTGCCGCAGAGGCAAACGTTTCGATGATTTCCTGGGTTTCCTCGCTGAAATAAGCGTTTGATGCTGTTTCCTCTACAACCACGCCTTCCGAGACAGCCTCAGACGATTCCTCCGCTGCGGATTCGACGGTCTGAGTATCGGTGGCGTCTGCAGCAGAGGATTCCGCTGCGGTTTCCGAATCACCGCAGGCGCTGCAAAGCATCAGCAGCATGACAGCGCAAAGGAAACTGGCCCAAATTCTTTTTCTCATGTGATCACTCCTTTTCTTTAGTTTCAGTCTATCAAACTGTCAAAATAAGTACAATTCAGAATATAGTGTATATCTTTCCAAAATAGAATAATCCAAATTTCGCCGCCATTTTGCAGAACACCCCCATGTGTGCGCACATGGGGGTGTTCAATCGGTTTTCAGACAGTGTACGCTGCTGCAAACATCCCGAACCAATTGTACATAAAAACAGTGTCTCAATCACAGTCCAGGGGCTGATCCTTGTACTCTGCGTACAGCTCTGGCAGCAGCTCCTCCAACCGCTCGCTCTCAATGACATTGTGGATGACAATTTTGCGC
>CBCPMX010000173.1:0-4004 GCA_965120355.1 uncultured Oscillospiraceae bacterium | reverse complement strand
AGTTCGACTATGACCTCTGGACTACGGAGGACGGCAAGTGCATGGTGCGCGTCAAAGCTACCGGCGAAACGGTAGAGGTTGACCGCGGGGTTATGAAAGCACTTCGCGCTGAGGAAAAACGGCTGCGTCGATCCTTCGTCGGAGAGAACGAAGACGATGAAGAGACTGTTTCCACCTCGGATCTTTCTCTTGACGCTGTCCCCGATGATGATGTGAACGCTTCTGCATGGCTGAGCGATGGGAGAGATTTTGTTCAGGAGATTATACTTGCGGACATGGAACAGGAGTTCCGATCCAAGCTGACAGAAATTCAGCGTGAGGTTTATGAAATGGTCCTCATTGGAGGGATGAAACCCTATGACTTCTCGAAGCGGAAAGGGGTTTCGGCATCCAGCATCACACATCATATCCACGCGATTCAGAAGAAGGCAAAAAAATTTTTTATTTTTTGAAGCCGATACTTAAAAAATGGCTCAAAAATGTCCGTTGTAAGGTGAAGGGGTTCATCAGACCACCTTCGCGGTTCCTTGACAACAGAATAGTCAGTGCTGCGGATCTTTCCTCTTTTCTCGAAGCGACCTGCTTTCTGCCGCCATGACCTTCCTCACGGAAGCGAGCGATCAACAGAGAGGCTAAACTGCCGTGTGGTGCGGCAGCTCGCCATGATGGAGAAGTTGGGTATAATGATACTTCTGTCCCCGGATTGACGGGGGCGGCTCGGAGCGATCCTCGGAGGGGTGAGAGTCCCATGATACCGATTAACCGTTGGTAGTCCGCAGCATTCCCGGAACCGCAGGGTTCCTCTGGCAGGGGTGCGAGCTGCAAATATGCCGGAACATGAAACAAACCAATTAGCTACATTCAGCATATCAGTTTTCAGGATGAAAACTATGTGGCAGAGTGTCATATCCGGCGCTCTGCCATATCCTTTTGTCCTGAATACAATCATCACATCAGGGAGGTGTTTCCAATTATGATGAGCGCAGAAGCCATGAGAAGCGTCAATCTGAATACCGTTGACCGGAGTACGCTGATCCAGCGTGAAAGTGTCAGGGTAGACCATGCGGCGGAACACGATGCAAAGCTGGCGGACTACATCCGTAAAATCAAAAACCCGTATTGCTATCTGGACGGGAAAACGGCAATGAAGATTTCCTTTACAAAGACGGACCTCACCTTGGAGGACTGTCTGGAACATTATCTGCGAGGCCTTTGATTATGAACAATCTGAATCTTTTCGCCCGGTCCTATGGACAGGCGATCGGGCCTGTGATACAATGCAGTCAGGTCAAAAAAGAAAATACGGACTGAGCCGCTGCCCTTGAGGGTCATGTGGCTTTATCGTGTTTTCTTTATAAAAGAAGCGGAAGCCTTCGTCTTTCTGATTTGATGTATCACACCAGACAGAAAAACGGAGGTTATTTTATGTCCAGAAAAGTTTACCGGACGGCGATTTACTGCCGCCTGTCCCGCGAAGATGGGGACAAAATTGAAAGTAACTCCATCGCAAGCCAGAGAGCCATTTGCGAGGACTACATTGCCCGGCATGACGATCTGGAAGTCGTCTGCGAACCGCTTGTAGATGATGGTTATAGCGGTGTTTCCTTCAATCGTCCAAACTTCAGGAAACTCGAAGAGATGATCCGCAATGGTACGGTTGACTGCATCGTGGTCAAAGACCTCAGCCGCTTTTCGAGAAACTACATTGACGGCGGACGGTATCTGGAAAAGATCTTCCCGCAGCTCGGCATCCGCTTTATCGCGGTCAACGATGCTTACGACAGCCTCACCGGCGATCCCCAGTCGGACTCCTTTGTCATTCCGTTCAAGAACCTCATCAACGACGCTTACTGCAAGGACATTTCCATGAAAATCCGTTCCAGCTTGGAAGTCAAGCAGAAGAACGGCGAGTTTGTCGGGGCGTTTGCTCCTTATGGCTACAGGAAATCGCCGGAGAACCGGAATCAGCTTGTCGTGGACGAGGCCGTCAGCGAGTATGTGCAGATGATTTTCGCCCTGTATAAGGACGGCATTTCCATCGGGCGCATTGCCGCAAGGCTGAATCAGATGGGTGTTTTATCCCCAATGGAATACAAGCGCTCGGCAGGGGTAAAGTTCGATACCGTCTTCAAAACCGGCGATACGGCAAAGTGGACCTACAAAGCCGTCCAGCGCATTCTCACCAATGAGGTCTATATCGGTGTCCTTGCGCAGGGCAAGCGCGGTACGCCGAACTACAAGGTGCGCATCGTGCAGCCGAAGGATGAAACCGAGTGGGTCAAGGTCGAGGGTGCGCACGAACCGCTCGTTTCCTACGAAGATTTCATGGCGGTCAAGACCATGATGAAGCGGGATATGCGGTGCTCCCCGGATCAGGAGGAAGCCCATTTGTTTTCCGGCTTCCTGTTCTGTGCAGACTGCCAGCAGGCCATGATCCGCAAGACCGTCCCATCCAAGACGAAAAAGTACATCTACTATGTCTGCTCCGCTAATAAGCGCAGCCGGGCCTGCAGCCCCCACAGCATCAGCGCAAAAGAGGTCGAGGAAAAGGTGTTTCACGCAATCCATGACCAGATCGAGCTTGTAGTCAATCTTGAAAAGGCGCTTGCGCTGATCGAGCGGCTTCCGTCCCAGAACCGTAAGGCGTTTAACTATGAGGCGCAGATTGCGAAACTCGAAGAAGAGATTGCGCGGTATCAGAAGCTCAAGCTCCGGCTGTATGAAGACCTCTCGGACGGCATCATCGACAAATCGGAATATTTTGAGTTCCGCAACAGCTACACCAAGATCATTGAGGAAAAGCAGGAAGCGCTTCTTCGCGTGAAAAAAGAATTGAAGCAGTCGGTCACAACCGGCACTACCGAACGGAACTGGGTGACGCTCTTCAAGCAGTATGAAAACATTGAGGAACTGAACCGCCGTGTCCTCATGGCGCTGGTTGACCGCATCCTGATTTATGAGAATCATGCGATTGAGATCGTTTTCAAGTACAAAGACGAATATCAGCAGACACTGGAATATGTTCTCGGCTATGCCGATGAGCTTGCCATTGCCGGATAAGGGAGGGATGCGCAAATGGCACGAAAAAGCAGAAAAACCGTTGTTGCCGAGCCTGTTTGCGAAGCAGCGCCGCAGCAAATCTTCCCGACAGCCATTTATGCCCGTCTTTCCGTGGAGAACAGCGGCAAGTCGGAAAAGGTGGATGTCATTACCAACCAGATTGAGATTTGCAAATCCTACATCGCAGATCGTCCGTACCTGAGCTTGGTAGATACCTATATCGACAACGGACGAACGGGGACTGTTTTTGACAGGCCGGAGTTCAATCGCCTGATGACCGACATCAAAAGCGGCAGGATCAAATGCCTTGTAGTCCGTGATCTCAGCCGGTTTGGCCGCGACTACATCGAAACCGGCACCTATCTGGAACGCATTTTCCCGCAGATTGGCCTGCGGTTTATCGCCATCAAAGAGCGTTACGACAATTTTGACACGGACGGCTCCAATGAGAGCCTGATGATCCCGCTGCAAAACATGATCAACGCCCTCTACTCCAAGGACATTTCCCGTAAAGTCTCCACCGCCCTGAAAGCACAGATGGAGCAGGGGACGTTCCAGAAACGCAATCTCCCGTATGGCTATCGGTGGAATGAAGAACACACCAACATGGTCATCGACGAAGAGACAGCGCAATATGTGAAGCTCATGTTCCAATGGAAGATCGAGGGCTGGTCAATCCCCATGATCCTTGATGAGCTGGACCGGCGGGGTGCGCCGAACACGGAGCTGCGGAAACGGCAGACCGGGACCCGCAAGGGAGACGGCTGCTCCTGCAAAGGCTGGTACAGCTCAACGCTATACGGCATCCTGACAAACCCGCATTATGTGGGTGATACCGTCCTTGGGCGCTCCATGGCGGCGATCTACAAGGGCATCAAGTCTCACAATGTCAAGAACAAGGACGAGTGGATTGTGTTCCCGAACACCCATGAGGCAATCATCTC
>CBCPMX010000172.1:0-26840 GCA_965120355.1 uncultured Oscillospiraceae bacterium | reverse complement strand
CTGCTGTCCTGTCAAACTATGGCGGAGCTGTTGGAACAGTCGGATCTGCTGTTCGGCAAACTCATTGCCGCCGCCGGGCAGGAGCGTCGGGAAACTGCGCCGCCCTGGGTGGCGGCCATGCGGCAGTACATTGACGAGAACTATACGGACCCCAATTTGTCGGTCTACGGCGCGGCAGAGAAATTTTCCATCAGCGCCTCCCACTGTTCCCGGGTGTTTAAGCAGCATACCGGTATGGGGGCGCTGGAATATATCCAGCGCCGGAGGCTGGAGCACGCCAAGCAGCTCATGGGCAAGGGCCTCAGCGTGAAACAGATTGCCGAAGCCAGCGGATTTTCCAACGCCTTGATGATGAACCGGGCTTTCAAGCGGTTCGAGGGGACGACACCCTCCAAATTTCAGGATGTTCAGATATGACTATCAGTTTTTGCGCGCAGTTTTTGATGGCTGCGCGCATTTTTTTCGCTTCTCTAAGAGGCCGAAAACGGAAACTGTCGGTTTACGCTTTTTCCAAAATGCGATATACTCAAGAAAGAAGTTTTCCGGCTCCGCTTCTGCCGGAAAGCACCAGTTTACCGCAATGCTGCGGCATTGCAGATTTTGAGAAGGAGTGTACAATCCCATGAAGAAAACCCGACTGCTTGCTCTGCTTCTTGCGCTGGTTCTGCTGACTTCCATGCTGGCAGCCTGCGGTAGCAGCGGCTCTGAGACCGAAAGCCCTGCCGCCACCGAAGAAAGCGCAGCCCCTGCTGAGAGCGAATCCGCCGCTCCCGATGAAGAAACACCTGAAGCCCCCGCCGAGACCGAAGAGGTTTCCGAAGAGCCCTCTGAGGAAGTCTCTGACGAACCGGAGGAGGAGACCAGCGTCAGCACCGTGTCTGACCCAATTGAGCTGCCGCTGGTGGAAGAGCCGGTTCACTATACCTGCTGGATGCCTGTGGCCCCCTATGTCAGCTCCATGATCAATCTGGACAGCTTCTCCCAGGACATTGCCATGGTGGCAAACATCAGTGAATTGACCAACGTGTACATTGACTTCACGGCCGTAGCCGGCGGCGAAGTGGAGGAAGAGGCGTTTAACCTGATGGTAGCTTCCCGTGATTACCTGGACATTCTGGGCGTCATGAACTACTACTCCACCGGCGCGGAGGGCGCCATTGAGGATGGCGTTATCATCGATATCTATGACACCCTGCAAGAGCGGGCCCCTAATTATTGGGAGCGCCTGTCCGCCAGCCCCGATGACTTTTTGCAGATGGTCACCGACTCCGGCCAGATGGGGTCTATTGCGCAGCTGCTGATGGACAAAGGTTCCGAGAACATGGGCCCCATGATCCGCAAGGACTGGCTGGACAATCTGGGGCTGGATGTGCCCAACACTTATGACGAGCTGCACGAAGCGCTGCTGGCCATGAAGAATGAATATGGCGCAGTCTCCTATCTGACTGCAGACGGCAACGACATCGATCTGGCTTCCGGGTTCAATATCACCCCGGGCAACTATAACCTGGTTGACGGCGAGATTGTTTCCGCCTTCGATACCGAGGCGTACAAGGAATATCTGCAGATGATTGCCCAGTGGTATTCCGAGGGCCTGTTCAATGACGACTTCTACAACGATTCTCTCAATGGCATGCGTTCTGACATGGCCAATGATATGGTGTCCTTTATCGACGGTTCCGCCGAGAATATGGGCGAGGTCTATGATTACAATCGAGAGAACACCTCGATGGAACTGGTGGCCATGCGGTATCCTACGCAGACTGAGGAATATGACGTCCATGTGGGCCAGACCGGTACCATCATCAAGAACTCTGACACCTGGTCTATCTCCACGGCCTGCGGCGATATCGAGCCGTTGATGAAGCTGGTCAACTGGCTGTACTCTGACGATGCCTACTACGTCTACAACTGGGGCACCGAAGGCGAAACCTATACCATTGACAGTAACGGCGATCCCCAGTGGACGGATCTGGTGATCAACAATCCCGATTACAACTATATGTTTGCCAGCTATCTGTACGCTTCCGGCGTGGGCTCCGTCTACTATCCCGGCGTGTACGACATGTCCAAGAGTCATTATAACTACCGTCCTGAGCAGTTGGAAGCCTATGACTTGTATATGGAGCTGTCCGACGGTGCGTATAATGTTCCCAACTATGTCTCCACCAGCATGACCCTGGAGGAGCAGCTGGAGTACAACAGCTATGCTACTGATATGCAGACCTATTATGAGCAGGTGATTCTCCAGCTCATCACAGGCACCATGTCTTTTGACGAGTGGGATTCCTTTGTGGAGACGCTCCATACAATGGGATTGGATCGGATGGTCGAGATTATGGGCGATGTCTACCAGCGCTGCATCGAGAAGCTGGACTGACCCTGTGGTATGATACCTCCAATTCTCCAAAAATACAGCGGCCGCCCCATTTGGGGCGGCCGCGCCAGCTTGTTGGAACGGGCCGGCGCCACTGTTTCAACCGCTGAATGTAATCTGCGCTGTTCCCTTCGAAGAATTACCGGCTGGATTTTCTATTATTATAGAAATCTGGCCGGCAAATCTTTTTGGGGACAGGGCCTAATTTGACAAACTCTCCTGGGGGACAATGATTTGAAAGGCATGGGGCAGATTTCCTACCTCTGCGCGGGTCACGGCGCCGCCGAATTCACCGTCTAACGTCCAGGCCACCGGCTCCGGAAACTCAAAGACTGCTTCGGAAGTGTGGAACATATAGAAATACTTTTCGTTGGCAAAGTCTCTGGAGAAGAAAGCCGAGAGCATGTTGCTGTATTCCTGCATGTTTGCCATTTTCCGAATCAGAATGACTTCGGACAGGCCGTCATCCATCAGCAGATCCTGCATAGGCATTTTGAAACCGCCGACACTGGTGCCGTTGGACACCATGCCCAGGATGACCTCCGTTTCAATTCCGCCGCCGGGATGGGTAACCTTCACTGGTACCGGCCGGATTTCCGACAGGCTCCGCACACCCTCCAGCAAATAGGCAACCCGGCCAAGAACGGCCTTGGAGGAGTGGGGCGTGGCGTAGCTGACCGCAGTGAATGCGCCGAAGGCGGCAACATAACTGAAATACCGCTGATTGAACTTTCCCAGGTCACAGGCGAAGGGCTTGCCGGACAGGATATTTCGGATGGCGTCCGGAATCGATTTTGGGATGTGCAGTGAAGTGGCGAAGTCATTGACTGAGCCGGCAGGGATATACCCCAGCAATGGCTGCTTCTCCAGCGCCATGAGGCCGGACACCGTCTCATTGAGGGTGCCGTCGCCGCCGCAGGTGACCACCATGTCGTAACCCGAGCCGTTGGCTGCCAGATATTCCGTGAGCTCTGCCGGGCCCTGGGTGGGATGGACCGTCACATCATAGCCGCCGGCGGTGAACTGCTGCAGCGCATCCGGCAAATGGGTACGGATGCCCCCTTTCCCAGCATTAAGATTGAAAAAAAACAACATTTTCTTACGCATGGCCGCTTCCTCCTCATTGTGGAACCCAAAACGCATATGACAGTGAGCATTTGATATAGAAATCGAACGCCAGAATGTGGCGGCAGCAACGGGGCCATGGACACGCAGTCCAGGCCCCGTGGTGCAAAGCTTATCCTGCGGCGTTGGTGGACAGATATCCCGTCGGGGTAGCGACAGTGATCTCATCGCTGTTGACTAGGAAGGTGTACCGGCTGGTGATATCCAGGTAGACGTTGTTGTAGGTTTCATAGAGCATGTCCGCCAGAGCGCTTTGATACCAGTAGTCATCTCCAAAGCCGGAGAAATACATAATGTGATAGCCATAGTCGCTCTCGACGATGCCAGTGTCGCCCACCTGCCGGCCTTCGGCAAAGCACCAGTCGTTAAAATTCGTCACCATCTGGCCGGGATAGACATTTTCGTATAGACCGCCATTGGTGTTGGAGCCGCCGTCTGCGGAGTACTCCTCCGCCAGAGCCGCAAAGCCGTCTTCGGTGCCGTCCTCAGCCTGCCATTGCGCCAGCAGATCCTCGGCCTGCGCCAGCGTTTCGGCAGCGGCATCTTCATCGGTGGTGTCGCACTCCAACAGAATGTGGCGCACGTTGACCATTTGCGTCTCCTTGTCCACACCGGCAGCTTCATACTCATCCACATGTTGGTCGTAGTAGTCGCTGACCTCTGCCTCGGTAAAGGACAGGCTGTTATACAGCTCGTTGGAGTAGGCGGCGCACAGATAGGAATTGGTGAGATACGTTACAAAGCTGTCGTACTCTGCGCCTTCGCCATAGGAGTCCTGAAGGTAGCCAAGCACATCGGCATTGCCGTCTGCGTCGGTGAAGCCGTACTCCACGGCATAGGTCTCAAAGTTGTCCAGAGTGGCGTCCAGATTGGTCTGATACTCTTCCGGCAGCGTAAAGCCTGCCTCCTGGGCGGCAAATACGAAGGACATGGTTTCCTCCGCCGAGGCCAGTGCGGCCTGGACAAAATAGTCCTTCCAGGTCATAGTATCAGAGTACATCTGCTGCGACAGATCCGTATCCGGATCCAAGCCCGTGTAGGCTGTCAGGTAATCGCCGTAATAGCTGAGCAAATAGTAGTATTCGCTCCAGAAATAGTAGTTCAGTTCTGCGTTTGTCAGTTCAAATTCCTGTTCTTCACAGCGCAGAACCACCGTATCCATGGCATTTCCGCTGTTGTTCCGCGTCAGCAGGTATGCCGCGGCCACAACGATGACCACGCAGACCACCGCCGCAATGGCGGCGATCACCGGCGCTTTGGACTTCTTTTTGGGAACGGCCGCCTGCGCCTGCGCCTCCTGCTGGTTCAGGCTGATGTTTTCATAGAGGATACCGGTGTTGGAAGAAGCGTCTTCCGCTGCTTCCGGTGTTCCCGGCGCCTGGTCGAGTGCCGGCGGCATTTCTTCCAGGGATGGCGGAACGGGAATTGTTACAGGCTCGTCTGACTGGGCCTTGCCGCAGGCGCCGCAGACCGCCGGCTCCGCATCGTCCAGCGGTGCGCCGCAGTATTTGCAGTACAATAAAATCAACTCCAACTAGCATATTGAGGAACCGCCGGGGAAAGTCCTGTGGTTGTCATACCGGGCCTTCTGCTCCGGTTGCGGCAGAAGTGCGCAGCATTTGCACAAGAGACCTTCCATCTGTGTCCCCATGAGATTGTAAAGTTCAGTATATCATATGCAGCCAATGTTTTCAACGGAAACCTGCAGAAACAACGCAGAGGAACGTGGGCAGGTCTCCATCTAGAATCCCGCCGGCAAATGGATACGGGATCAGTGGCCGGCCGGTTCGTGTGAATACCGTTCCGGTGAAAGGTGCGCAGCTCACAGCCGCCGCTTCCGGAGACAGAAGGTGATTGCAAAGTAGAGCGCCAGAAACAGCGAAATGGACGCGCCGGTGGAGGGCCCCAGGTAGTAGCTGGTCAGAAGCCCCGCGATGGAGCAGCCCAAAGCGCCGAGAATGGAAAACAGATGATACTGCCGGTTATTGCGGGAGATGTTCCGTGCAGCGGCGGCAGGCAGGACCAGCAGGCTGTTGATGACCATCAGCCCCACCCAGCTCATGGCCAGCGTCACCACCACAGCAATGGCCACGGTGAACAGGGCCTGACACCACTGGACATGGATGCCGCGGGAGGAGGCCAGCTGCGGGTGGATGGCCGTTAGGACCAGCCGGTTAGAGGCCACAACCCACAAGGCAAGGACGCCCACCAGCACCAGAGCCAGCAGGCCGATCTGCGCCGGTGTGACGGAGAGGATGTCTCCGATCAGGTATTTGTTGAACTTTGTGAAGCTCTGGCCGCCCATGGTGGAAATAAAGATGCCAAGGGCCACGGCGGTCGAAGAAAACACACCGATGACCGTATCGCCGGACATATTGGTGCGGCTGCGCACATAGGTAAACAAAAGTGCAAATGCCACTGCCAGCACCACCGCCACGCCCATGGGGAACGAAAAGCCGCAAAGCACGCCAATGGCGATGCCTGTAAAGGCGGAGTGACCCAGCGCGTCGGAGAAAAAACTCATCTTGCCGGTGACGATCATGGTGGACAGCGTGCCAAACAGCGGCCCCATGATAATGGCGGCCAGCAGGGCGTTCTTCATAAAATACAGCATTCCCGGCGTGGCCCACTCAAAAGGCAGCAGGTCTACCAGTGCATACCAAAGGCTCATTTGCGGCCACCTCCCGTCATGTGAAATGCTGCATAGAATTCCTCACTTTGCAGGACTTCCTGCGGCGTGCCGGTTTTCAGCACCGTCCCCTGAAGCAGGACCACCGTATCCACATACTGTTCCAGCATGGAAAAGTCGTGGGTAATCATGAGAATGGACAGGTCAAATTTCCGGCGGATTTCATCCAGCATATCCAGCATTTGCTCCATGCCCTCCACGTCCACACCGGACAGCGGCTCGTCCAAAATCAGAATGTTGGGCATGGGCTCCAGTGCCAGCGCCAGCAGCACCCGCTGCATTTCACCGCCGGACAGGGCGCCCACCCGTTTGTCCAGCAGATTTTCACCATGAACATGGGAGAGACAGTGGTGAAATTTCTCCCGCATGGCCTTGGTGGGCGGCAAAAAAGCCGGGCGCTTGGAGACGCAGCAGGTGAACAAATCCAGTACGCTGATGGGATCTGCCTTGTCAAAGGTAGGGCTTTGGGGAACATAGCCGATGCGGGGCTTGACCCGGCGGCCGTCAGCAGGCTGGAAGGAGATCACGCCTTCATAGGGCTGTTGGCCAAGAATGGCTTTGATCAGTGTGGATTTGCCCGCGCCGTTGGGACCGATGAGCGCCGTCATCTGGCCGCAGTGCAGGTGCAGATCTACATTCTGCAGGATGGCGCTGCCGCCAATGGTGACGGACAGGCCCTTGACGCGCAGGCAGCAGGCGTCGGCGCAGCCGCCGCCATGGGCATGGCCGTGTTTTCCTTCGTTCATCCCAATGCCTCCTTAATGGTCTGTAGGTTCTGTTCCATGACGGTAAAATAGTCGCCGTCGCCGGACATGAGCATGTCCAAAGTATAGACTTTTGCGCCGGTTTCCCGGGAGATGACAGACGCGGCGGAGGTGGAGCCGTTGGTCTCCACAAAAATTGCCGGAATGTCAGATGCCTGCACAATGCCGATGATCGCTTTCAAGTCTGCGGCGGAGGCCTCCGATCCGGACTCCTCCTCAATGGCGGCGGCAATGTGCAGGTCAAATGCCTCGGCAAAATAGGAAAAGCCGTCGTGAAACGTCACCAGTTCCCGGCATTTCAGGTCGGAGAGCAGCGCAAGCCCATACTCGTGCAGCTCCTCCAGCCGCGCACAGTAGGCGTCGGCATTGGCGGCAAAGGTATCCGCATACTGCGGATATAACTCGGATAAACCGGCAGCGATGTTCTGGACCATGCTGGCAGCGATGTCCGGATCCATCCAGTAGTGGGGATCCTCCTCGTGGTCATGGCCGGCGTGACCGGTTTCGGCGTCGCCGTGGTCGTGATCGTGCGCCTCCAGCAGCTGGACGCCGGCGCCGGCGTCAATGGTGGTCTGGGAACTGCGGAGCATGTCTGTCATAAAGTCCTCCAGACCGCCGCCATTGAGGACGATGACCCGGCTCAGCTCCACGGCTTTCATCTCCGTCACCGACAGAGAGTAGTCGTGCAGGCACGATGCGCCGGGATTGATCAGACAGGAAACTTCCAGATCTGTGCCGTCGCAGACAGCTTCGGTGAAGAGGTACACGGGCCGGGCTGTAGCGGCCACTGCGTTTTCGTCGGCCTCCACCGTGCCGCACCCGGCCAGAAGGCACACGAAGAGGGCGGCAAGGATAGAGAGAATACAGTTTTTTTTCATAAGGCACTTCTTTCTTTTCCGCCTGGTTTAACTGGCGCTTGCATGCTTGTGTTTCAATCAAAATGGAACGGCGCTGTGGCGGCTGTAAAACGGCATACGCCTGTCTGCTGCACGCTGAAAATGGGGAAATCTTCAATGCAATAAGCAGCTAAGTCAATTTATTATAGCATGGCGGCCATGCAAAGGCAAACAAAAGTTCCGGCCGCAGGGAAAACGGCCGGAACCAATGGAACAGTTCCATCCAAATGACCGTGGAGGAACTGCGAGATTCCATACCAGCGCTACAGAACGCATCATAAACCTGGCGGCGCGGCAATGGGCAGAGGATCGACGCTCCGCGGACAGCACTGGGAGAAACTCCGGAAAAATAGTTGCCGCCGGCAAGGGACCAGCTTGCCGGCGGACTTATGAGGAGAAAGAGAGAATCAAAACGAAAAAATGCTTTTTTCGCTGACAACCATATCATACTATGGCTTTGTGAATATCCGGTAGTGATTTTGTGTGTGTTTTGTTAAGAAGCCGTAAACTTTCTTTTTCGAAGGGCCTGCTGGGCCGCGGGATCCGGTAGGTCAGCCTGCCGCCGCAAAGGGTGGCGTGAACCCGGCCCCGGCGGGTCCTGCCGGAAACCGGCGGCTTATCTCCGCTCGTCCAGGAAGGTGGTCACCCGGTTCTGGATCAGGGCGGCGGTCCGCTCCACCGGCGTCCCATCGGCCATCCATGCCTGAACTTCTTCCGCGATAATTCGGCGGATGCCCTCATAGCGGAACCGAATCCGGTCAATGGACTCGATCAGCGCCGTCAGATCCCCGGCGCTCTCTTCGCTCATCTCCTGGCAGAGGGAGCCGTCTTCCTGCCGGACGGGCTGGGTGGCTTCCCGGATCGCGTCGTCATAGAGGGCCCTGCTCATGGGGAATCCTCCGGCAAAATACACAAAACTCGCCGCAGTTTCTCCCTCCAGCGTTTGCTTCAAAAACTCCCAGCACACCTCCGGGTGCTCCGTGGCAGCGGAAATGCCAAAGCTGCACAGGGACATGGCGCAGGGCCCGCCGCCGCTGTCGCAGGGAAATCCCACTACCGCCAGCCGTCCGCCTGCCTGATCCGTCAGGCCGATATAGTGAGTCAGATCCGTGATCCAGCCTGTCCGCAGTCAAGAGCTTATTCATGCGTTTGCCGTGGGTCAAAATTAAATTTTCGTTCTTTATTTTGATTATGATTTACAAAAATATATCCATATGGTATAATTTCATTATGAATCCCATTTCTTGCGAATTTGTGATGGGTATTCGCCAACACCAACTAGCAGATACATCTATACGGGCGGATGTACTGGAGGGTCGATTACCGTTTCGCCGTAAAATGTAATACGGCATTTGTATATTGTAGAAAGGTAAAGCATTTATGTTCTTCTTTTTCGGATATGTCATGGACGAGTTTACCGATCCGGGCGGGGCATGGCTGTTTTTGCTGCTTCCCTTCCTACTGGGCTTTTTCCTCATTAGAGTGCCGGAGACAAAAGGCGGGCGGGCAGTGTTCCTTGCGGGGGCGTTGGGCTTGCTGGTGCTAGTTGACGCGCTGGGAATTTTGCTGGCGGACTCCCATTTCAGCATGCTGCTGGTGCCCTTTGCCGCCGTTGCATATCCGTTCGCCCTGGGCGCAGCGGTGGAGTTTCTGGTTATTGTGCTAAGAAAGAGAAATTTTAGGAAATAAAGTTGGCAATGAATGTGACTTCGTTAAAGGGATGGACATATCGAATCCGACTGTGCCGAATGGGACGCGCGGTTTTTGCCACGACAGGGAGATGCGCAGCCGGTGCAAAAGGCGGCTGCGCAGCCGTGGGGCATACCGATTCTTTTGTGAACGCCTTCAGGTCTGCGGGAGCCGGTAGGTCAGCCTGCCGCCGCAAAGGGTGGCGTGAACCCGGCCCCGGAGGGTCATGCCGGCGAACAGGCAGTTGCGGGCCTTTGAGCGGAAGGTTGCCGGATCCACGGTCCAGGCTTCGTCCGGGTCAAAGAGCACCAGATCCGCCGGGCCGCCCTCCCGCAGGCATCCGCCATTCAGGCCCAGGATCTGGGCCGGGGCGGCAGTCATCCGCTGGAGCACCCGCAAAAGGGGCAGGTGGCCGCCGTGATACAGGGCAGTCAGGCTGGCGGCCAGGCTGGTCTCCAAACCAATCATGCCGCTGGGGGCCTCTGGCAGGGGACGGGCTTTCTCTTCGGCGCTGTGGGGGGCGTGGTCGGTGACAATGCAGTCCAGGGTCCCGTCCACCACGGCGGCCAGCACCGCCTGCCGGTCCCGCTCGGTGCGCAGGGGCGGGTTGACCCGGGCCAGAGTTCCTTTTTCTGGCAGCAGATCTTCTGTGAACCAGAAATACTGCGGGCAGGTTTCCGCAGTCACATGAATGCCGGCGGCCTTGGCCCGGCGGATGATTTCTACGGATCCGGCGGTGGAGACATGGGCGATATGGACGTGGGCGCCGGTGTCGGCGGCCAGCATCACGTCCCGGGCCACCATAATGTCCTCGGCAATGGCGGGCCGCCCCGGAAGCCCCAGCAGTTCCGAAATCTTTCCTTCGTTGCAGGCGCGGTTTCCCACCATTTCCCCGTCTTCCTCGTGGGCGATGACAACAGTTCCCAGAAGCCGGGCCTGTTGGAGCGCCGCCCGCATGACGGCGGCCCGCTGGACCGGTACGCCGTCGTCGGAAAAGGCGGCGGCTCCGGCGGCATACAGCTCTGAAAAATTCGTCAGCTCCTGACCGGCCTGGCCCACGGTGACAGCGCAGATGGGCAGAACCCGGCAGCTGCCGGCCTGCGTTGCTTTTTCCTGAATATAACGCAGTGTCTCCAAATTGTCGCAGACCGGTTTGGTGTTGGGCATACAGGCTACCGCCGTGAACCCGCCGGCGGCTGCTGCTGCGGTGCCGGTAAGAATGTCCTCTTTATGCGTCTGTCCCGGATCCCGCAGGTGGACGTGCATATCAATGAGCCCTGGCGCGGTACACAGACCTGTCCCATCTATTACGGTATGGTCCTCCGGCGGCAGATTGCCTGCGATTTTAAAAATTTTGTCTTCTGTAATCAAAATATCCAATTGCTTGTCCAGCCCGGTTTCCGGATCCAGGACACGGCTGTTTTTAATTAAGATCCCCATAATTACCTCCTGTTTGCGTTCATATGACGGCTTTCGACGGGCAGACTATCTGTGAGGGGAGTGAGTCAGATGGAAGCCAAAACATTTTTGCTGACTATGGGTGTCAGCCTTGCGGCCGGCGCGGCCATGGGGTTAATGGTGCCCAAAAACGCACAGCTTCGCCAGGCTACGCAAAAAGCCGCGCACACCGTTGAACAGGCGGTGGACAAAGCGGCGTCTCATATTTTGCAATGACCCCAATAGCGGCGGGCCGGGCAACCGGCCTGCCGGTTTTTATGCAGCCGGCTTTTTCAATAAAATTGTCGGCCGTCAAAAGCTGAAATCCCGCCACAGGCCGGCACCGGACCCCGCGAAGGTCGTGCAGCAGCCGAAAATACGGCGTATCCGTATACGTTTCCAGGCAGCGCGCATCGAAGTCCTCTTCGTGAACGATCTGCATCCCCTTCGGAACGGAGACACACGCCTGCTTCCAATAGGGAATGGATAAGTTGCGGCAGGGCACCTGCAAGTATTCCTCCAACGGGACCATGTCTGGCGCGCCTCCTTTGGCAGATGCGTTTTCTTCGGTTATTATACCATATTTCTTGCGGCCTTCCTATTGCTGCTGAAAAATTTTCAGCGGAAAAACATGAAAAAAGTGCTTGCAATTTCAGAAATGCTGTGCTATTATATTTGGGCTGGATATGCGCCGGTAGCTCAGTTGGATAGAGTGACTGACTACGAATCAGTAGGTCGGGGGTTCGAGTCCCTTCCGGCGTACCAAAAAGTCCCGTTTCCATTGGAAACGGGACTTTTTGTTTTTTGGAGCTTTAAGATGGCGCAGTGGACATCGAAAGCTGAGAACGGTCAGAGCCGCAGCCCTTTCACATCTTTGATCCGGGAGAGAATGATATTGCAGCTGCAGCTGCACACACCAGGTAACGGGTCGATTACGCCGCGGAGCAATGCCTCCATTTCCTCGCTGGAGGCTGTTACGGCATGGACATGGAGCTTATTCTTGCCGGTTACCCGGTAGATCTGCGTGATAGCTTCGTTGCGGTACAGTGTTTCTGTCACATTGGCCAGCGCGTTCGGCAGCGTTTCAATTTCAAAGTAACACGATACGGCGCCGCTGATTTTCTGCGGGTTGATGATTGTTGTGTATTCTTCAATGATTCCCCGCTGTTCCAACGACTGAATGCGGGCTTTGACCGCTACTCTTGAAATGCCAGCCTTTTCTCCGATTTCCGAATAAGAGGCACGGGCATTTTCAATCAGCAGCCGAACGATTTTTTGATCCAGCATGTCGAGTCCATCAAGAAACAAAACGGCATCCCCTCATTTCATGGCTTCTGATGCTATTATAATGCGTCTTTGCCAAAATGTAAATGCAAGGTTGACTGTATGTGCAGGGCTTGCTATAATGGCTTCGAAACGTAAGTTTAAACTTTCTTTTTGGATGTGGCAGGATGAACAAAGATTTGACACGGGGATCCGTTATGGGGTCCATGCTGTTGTTTGCGGTTCCCATGATTCTGGGGAATCTGCTGCAGCAGTGCTATAATGTGGCCGACACCCTGATTGTGAGCCGGTATCTGGGGCCGAATGCGCTGGCGGCGGTTGGGTCGTCTTTCACGCTGATGACGTTTCTCACGTCGATTCTTTTGGGGTTATGTATGGGCAGCGGGGCGGTCTTCTCCATCCGCTTTGGCCAGCGAGATGCGGCAGGTCTGCGGGAGAGCGCCCACGCCTCGTTTGTGCTCATTGCTGTGCTGACCGTGATTGTCAATGTTGCTGCATTTGCCTGCCTGGACCGCCTCCGCGGCTTCCTTCGGGTCTCATCTCCGGAGGTTTGGGAATTGATGCGGGCGTATTTGTCGGTGATTTTCTGCGGGATTGCCGGTACTTTTTTATACAACTACTTTGCATGCTACCTCCGGGCCATCGGAGATTCGGTGACGCCGCTGCTCTTTTTGGCAATCTCCGCCCTGCTGAACATCGGCCTGGATCTGTGGTTTGTACTGGGGCTGGAGCGGGGCGTAGCAGGCGCGGCGGAGGCTACGGTGATTTCCCAGTATGTCTCTGGCGCCGGTTTAGGCGTTTTTACGCTGTTCCGCTGCCCCGAGCTGCGCCCCCAGCGGGGCAATTTGGCCATTCGCTGGTCTAAAATTTGGGAGATCGCCAGGTTTTCCATTCTGACCTGCGTGCAGCAGTCTGTCATGAACCTGGGAATTCTGATGGTGCAGGGGCTGGTCAACAGCTTTGGCGAAACCGTGATGGCGGCGTTTGCTGCGGCGGTGAAAATTGACGCCTTTGCCTATTTGCCTGTGCAGGATTTCGGAAATGCATTTTCCACATTTATCGCGCAGAATTATGGCGCTAAAAACGAAGCGCGCATTCGTGCCGGCCTGCGGGGGGCGGTCATGACCTCGGTGATTTTCTGCGTGCTGGTTTCTGCGCTGGTGTGGCTGTTTGCACGGCAGCTGATGCTGGTGTTTGTGGATGCAGGAGAGTCTGCCATTGTTCTGGAGGGCGTCCGCTACCTGCATATTGAGGGCGCTTTCTATTGTGGGATTGGCTGCCTGTTTCTGTTGTATGGCTTGTATCGTGCGCTGGGAAAGCCGGGGATGAGCGTAGTGCTTACGGTGATTTCTCTGGGAACGCGGGTGGCGTTGGCATATCTGCTGTCTGCGATTCCTGCTTTCGGCGTGACAGGAATCTGGTGGTCGGTGCCCATCGGCTGGCTCCTGGCGGACTTGACTGGAATTGTGTATTATACCGCCAGAAAAAAGCGCCTGTTTGTCTGGAACCGTCAAAGGGAAGGCGCGTGCAGACGGGAGGACTTGGTCCAATAAAAAGCGGTTCGTGTTGGCTGAGATGCCGGGAGCAGGCCGGAGCATGTGAGTATATGCGCCGGCCTGCTTTTTATATTCTGTGCGCTGGCCATTTGTACGAATCCGGAGAAAGAACGCAGGTTCCCCCATCAAGCGCCCCATACAAAATGGGAAATCCCCTATCAAAAATGCAAACGCCGCCGTTATGGTTGGACTTTTCCGCACCTTCTGTGATAAGATATCGGCATTGGAAACCAGTATCAGATGCCGGTCGCGTCCCACCCCCATTGATGGGATGCGCACGCTCAAATTTAGGAGGAAGTTTTATGGCATATGTCATTCATCAGGAACTTTGTTCTGCCTGTCATCAGTGCCGGGTGGAGTGTCCTGTCCAGGCCATCACGTTTCGAAATGCAAAATATTGGATTGATCCGGATACATGCATTTCCTGCGGGAAATGCGTAACGGTCTGTCACAACGGATGTATTTCCAATCCGGATAAGCCGGCTCCCAAGGCGCAGCCCCATGCGCCCATCCGCAAGTCCTGTGACGTATGCGTCATCGGCGCCGGTGCGGCGGGGATGGTGGCTGCCGCCAAGTGCTGTGACGAGGGCCGGAAGGTCATTGTTTTGGAGAAAATGCACGAGGTGGGCGGCAGCGCCTGGTATGCGGCGGGCTTCCGGGTCCACTGGAGCAAGTGGCACCAGGCCGCCGGGGCCAAGGACCGGCGGAAGGCGGAGTACGAGAGATTCCTGAAGATGGTGGACGGAAACGTGGATCCCAAACTGCTGTGGCGGATGTTCGAGGCCAATGCGGAGTTTATCGACTGGATGATTGATGAGCATGACCTGGGCAGCGCCTACAAGCTGGCCCAAACCCCCATGGGCCTGGGCCTGGAGGGCACCTTTGAATGGGAGCGTGCCGGCTCCCGCATTGACAAAATGATCGGACCCGGCGAAGGCGGCTGGTACATGACCACGCATCTGCGGGATGCGGTTTTGGCGGCAGGAGGTGAGATCCTCTATAAGACCCCGGCGGTGAAGCTGTGCACCGGTGCGGATGGTGCTGTCACCGGCGTGCTGGCAGAAGACGGCGGGGGAGAAGTGGAGATTTCCTGCAAAGCGGTAGTGGTGGCCACTGGCGCGTTCACACGCAACAAAGCAATTATGGAAAAAATGCAGCCGCTGTTTTACCAGAATACCGGTAAGGAACCCATTCACATCTTTACGGGCGCGGGTTGTACTGGAGACGGCATCACCATGTGTGAAGCGCTGGGCGCGGATATCGATTATGTCAACCGGCGGGTAAACATGTTTGGCCCCATGCGCCACCCCTATCCCTGCGTCAGTTTGAACATTGCTTTGGGCAACAGCGGATTGCAGTTGGGATCTCAAGGGGATTTGTTCCAGGGCGGTATGGGCATGACAGAGGTCAGTCCTCTGGTTCACGACCCCAAGTGGTTCATCTGGAAGATTGTAGACGACCGGATTGCTGCCACAGCCATTGATGACGCCATGCACCAGCCGGAGCAGTCCCCCGGGATGAACCTAAAACAGTTTATGGAGCACTGGCGGGAGGTCTTGGCGGAGGAAGAAACAGCTGGCGCCATTGTCAGCGCCCCCACACTGGAGGAACTGGCGGACAAGCTGGGGTTTGCGCGGGAAGATTTCCTCCAGAAAATTGCGGACTACAACGAGTCCACCAAGCATCTGGACGACACCCCCGCCGGTCCACCTCCCATGCTGTTGGACGATGGTGAGGACGGCGGCCTGCCGCCGATGTTTGGTGCGCCCAAGCCCAAGCTGCCTATCCAGCAGGGACCGTTCTATGCCCTGAAGCTGAAAATGTTCCACGAGAATGCCGTGGGCGGGATGACGATTGACGCCAACGCCTCGGTGCTGAAGAATGGACAGCCCATTCCGGGCCTTTACGCCGCCGGCGATACCACGCGGGGGATCATGGTCTCCGGTGATGTGGGCGTGGGTTATGTTGAGGGAGTGTTCACTGCGCTGACCCAGGCCCTGAATGAGGGGTATATTGCAGGAACTGCGGCAGCGCAGTATGCTGGGTGAAAATTCCGAGCGCATGAAACGCCCAATGGGAACGGGCAAAGCGCCGGCCTGATAGATAGCCGAAAGGGCTTGCTGCCTGTGAATTACAGACGGCAAGCCCTTTTCCAGAGTTTTGGGATATAGGCAAGGATGGGGGGAAGCTCGAAGTTGCTCCCGTTCGGTCCTTCCCGCTCACCAATTAGAGCGGGGTTCGATGTTTACTTTTCTAAGAATTCATCCAGCGCTTTTTTCAGTATGGCGTTTACGCTGGTCCCTTCTGCCTTTGCTTTTTCCCTTACCTTTTCCGCATACTCTTTCCGCACCTTGCACCCCAAAACGGTCATGTGCTCCTTGATATACTTGTTGTTCGCCCTCTTTTGTGCCTCCGTAAGTGCCATTGTGCCACCTCCAAAACCATTTTAAATGATTTTGCATGGTTTAACAATGTACAATCCTCATAAAATATATGGTTAAACCTTGCGCATTCCGCCTATTGAATATATGGTTAAACCATGCTATTATATACTCGTAAGGCAGAGATACAAAATCTCTTACAGAAGGGAGTGAGGTGAATGAACGACGTGAATGTGACCGAGGCATTGCTAAAAGCAATCCTCGAACTCATTGAGAAGTGCGATACGCTGGATGAACTTCGGGAAAGCGTAAAGCGCATTATGAATGAGTAAAAAGTGGGGCGGCTGAACGACCAAGCCCACCGCCCCACACCACCAAAGGTGAGCCGGGAGCCTTACCCCGGCCACCTTGATTATATCAGTGTAAGGCAGAGAAATCAAGGCCACAGGCCAGGAGGAAACCATGAACAACACAAGATTTAATAAGCTATGAGTTGTGCTACACAAGACGGGGAAGATCAATTTTCTGACCAAAGCGAATCCCTTTCGCTATCGCTTATCCCAGCTAGATGCGGATACGAAGTTTCTCTTCGTTCCAGCGGAAACACTGTCCTAGTCCACTATGACAAAGAGCGATTCCGGGAAATACTCGTCGACTAAGTTGCCGCCGCCCCCTAACCGGGGCGGTTTTCTTGTGCCCTGAGTCCCTCCCGCTTGACGTGTATGATTTTAACACCATCCTTAACGGGGATCCACTCCGCCCGGTCGCCTTTGGAGGGAAGTCCCGCAATTGCGCATTTTGTGTTATCATCCAATAATCTCGATGCCTTCAATTTTGCCCTCCGTAAATCCGATCAGCAAACCATGTTCATTCTCCACATCGAATTCCAGAAACTCATTTCCATCATCATCAAAATCGTAATCATGCCCATAGAGCTCTCCAATCGTTATGCGCCCGATTGTGGAAAAAACTTTAATTTCCTTTCCAGCGTCTGGGGCTTCTAGGGTTCTCCAGTTCAGTGTCTCTTACTTGAATATAAATTTACCACTTCCCGCCTAGGCGTTTATGCTCTCTTGTAATTCTTCTTGCGAGATCGTAATAACACTTCGCCCTGGTAAAGCGACTCCAACGCTGCTATACCGCCTGCAGAAGATTCGGGAATTGACCGGCGTAAATTTTGAACGCGGGGAGGAAGTCCTGCACCTCCATTTGTCGTTTTATATGCTCCGATACGATGGCATCAATTTAGACGAATAGACCGGGTTTATCAGCAGTGCGGTGCTGGTTCCCCATCGGGGCGGCAGGCCGGTAAGAAAAGCAAGAAACCTTCTGGAACCCTATGCTGTATGCATTTTCTGGAAGAGAAACCAGAGCGCCCAGCGGCGAGGATGAAAAATGATACCCCTGTTTCACTTTTTGATATATTTCTGTGAAGGTTCGTAAAATTTTTGTTGTACAACCGCAAATACCTTCCGTTGACCGGCCGAGCGGCGGAACTTATAATTTACTTGAACTCCGTATGCCGCTGTGGGCGGCTGCCGGAAATCTGAAGCAAAGGAGAATGAAGATGAAAAAAACAACGCGGCTTCTTGCCCTGCTGTTGGCGCTGGCCATGGTGACCTGCCTGTTTGCAGCCTGCGGTTCCAGCGGCACGGAAACGGAGCAGCCTGCAGCGTCCGCAGAGACAGCGGAAAGCAGTGCAGAAACCTCTGCCGCGCCGGAAACGGAGACCTCGGCCGAGGCGCCGCCTGCGGAAAGTGCGGACGAAGAAGCTGAGCCGGAAGAATCCGGCACCGAGGGCCAGTATACCGCCGGTGTCTGGCCTGCAGAGCCCTTGGGCAACGTGTCGCTGCCCCTGACCGATGAGCCGCAGACCTTCACCATGTGGATGGGCGTCAACCCCAACGTATTGGCCATTATTGACGACCCAACGGAAGACTGTGCGCTGTGGAACATTCTGGCGGAGCGGACCGGTGTCTATTTGGAGTGGCACTGTGTCCATCCCGACAATGAGGGCGAGCAGTTCAATCTGATGTGTGTCGGCGGCGACCTGTACGATATCCTCTCCAACGCCACCACGCTGTACACCGGCGGCGGCGAGGCAGGTGTCGCGGACGAGATCCTGCTGGATATCCGGCCTCTGCTGACGGAGGAGCTTGCGCCCCAGATCTGTAAGCTGTTGGACTCTGACCAGGATTTGTTTGAAAGCCTGCTGACGGAATCCGGCTATATTGCCGGCCTGCCCTGTGTGCCCATGCAGAAGGAGACGACTCCCACCTTCGGCCCCATCATCCGCCAGGACTGGCTGGACGACTTGGGTCTGGAGACGCCGGAGACCCTGGACCAACTCCATGATGTGCTGGTAGCCTTCCGTGACGAAAAGGGCGCCACCGCCCCCTTGACCATCCAGAACTACGGCGTCGGACTGGACAATGGCCTGGTCAATGCCTATGGCATCCTTGGTTCCGTCGGCGACGGCACCGGTATTGCCGATCCCATGTATCAGGTAGATGGACAGGTGTATTACGGCCCGATTCAACCGGAATTTAAAGAGTACCTGACGATGCTCAACGAATGGTATTCCGAGGGCCTGATCTGGAAGGACTTCATGACGTATACGGACACCCAAAACCCGCCCAGTGATATTATCTTGAACGGCGAATGCGGCGTGTTCTATGGAGAAGTGACCTATATTGCCAGTCTGGAGAACAACGCCACAGAAGAAGGCTTTACGCTGAGCGGCGTGAAGAACTTCACGCTGGAAGAAGGCGGCACAATCCCCTTTGAGGATGAAGTGACCTGGACGGCGGCTACCCCGTGGTCCATCTCTACCCAGTGTGAGAATCCCGAGCTGCTGATTCAATGGTGCAACTACATGTACACCGATGACGGCGCATTGTTGTGTAACTTTGGCGTGGAGAACGAAAGCTTTGTTTTTGACGAAGACGGCAACCCCGTATTTACCGATGTGGTGCTGAATAATCCTGACTACACCACCACGGTGGCCCTGTTTATGTATGTGCTGGACCGCGGCCCGTTCTATCGCGACGAGACCCGTGAACAGTCCGGGTATTCTGATGCACAAAAAGAAGCTGGCGTCTTGTGGCGTGAAAATTACGTCACTGGCCGCAGCATGGGTTCCTATGCACTGACCTCGGACGAAAATGAGCAGATTAAGGACCGCTATGCCGATATCAAGACTTACGCTTCCGAGATGATTCTAAAGTTCATTATCGGCTCCGCTGATATTGAGAGCGAATGGGACACCTATGTGCAGTCCATCGAAAACTTTGGCATTGATGAAATCGTTGAAGTTTATCAGTTTGCTTATGATCGCTATCTGGCCGGTGAGCAAGTGGAAGAGGTTGTAGCCAATCCCGGACCTCCTCCCGATGGCGCGCCCCCTCCGGGATAAAGGGACGCTGAAGGCGGCGCCTGCACCTGAAATGCGCCCGCCGCGGCTTTAGCCGCGGCGGGCGTTTTTTGTCAAAATACGGCCTGTCAGGCGCTGCAAAAGGAAGTTTCGCAAATTTTCACAAAGGAACGGTTGCAACCGGCCCTGTTTTTTGTTATCATTATAATATTGAAAACCAGACCCAAAGACGGAGGGACCCCAATGAAAAAGAGAGTATTGCAGATCCTGTCGCTGCTGGTGGCCATGGCCCTGAGCTTTTCCCTGATCACGGCTTGCGGCCAGAAAAACAATCCTGTGGCAACCATCACCATGAGCAATGGCGACGAAATTATTCTGTATCTGTATCCCGACAAAGCGCCCAATACTGTGGCCAACTTCATCTATCTGGCCAACAGCGGCTTTTACGATGGACTGACCTTCCATCGCTGCATTTCGTCGTTCCTGATCCAAGGCGGCGACCCCAATGGCGACGGTACCGGCGGACCGGGCTACTACATCGAAGGGGAGTTTTCCGCCAACGGATATAAGAAAAATGACATTGCCATGGAAGAGGGCGTGATTGCCATGGCCCGCTTCGGCACCTCTGACGGCAATGACGAGGACTATTACGATACTGCTGGCAGCCAGTTCTTTATCCTGACCGGCGACAGGTCGGAGCTGGATGGTGAGTATGCTGCCTTTGGCAAGGTGTTCTACGGCATGAGCGTGGTCAACAAAATTGCGCAGTCGGAGACGGACAGCAACGACAAGCCCCGTACCGATCAGGTCATCAAGACCATCCGGGTGGAAACCTATGGGGTAGACTACGGAGAGCCGGAAACCATCCCCATTGAGGAGGAAGAATAATATCTGCAAGCGCCGCATTTTGCGGCGCTTGTTCGTGCCTGCGCTGCATAGATGCGGGTACAATACGGCTCTGGCCGCCGGGCTGTACCCGATCCGGCGGCCAGGGGCCGCCTATGATTGCACAGGCAGAAAGGAGCAAACAGATGATCCAGTACGCGCAGATCGTTCCCGGCGTCTTTTTGGACCGGCCCAACCGGTTCCTCGCACAAGTGAAAATTGGAGAGGAGACGGTGCTGTGCCACGTAAAAAATACGGGCCGCTGCCGGGAGCTTTTGATTCCCGGCGCCCAGGTCTGGTGCCAGCGGCATGACGACCCAAAGCGGAAGACGAAGTATTCTCTGATTACCGTCTGCAAACAAGGGCGGCTGGTGAATCTGGACTCCCAGGTCCCCAACGCCGCCGCGGCCCAGTGGATTCAGAGCGGCGGCCTGGGGCAGGTGCCGGAGAACCTGCGGCGGGAGTATACGTATGGGGATTCCCGTTACGATTTGTACTTTGTGCTGAACGGGCAGCCATGCCTTATGGAGGTCAAGGGCGTGACACTGGAGCTGAACAATGTTGCCCGATTCCCCGATGCGCCCACAGCACGTGGACGCAAGCATCTGCGGGGCCTGGCCGAGGCAGCGCAAGCCGGTTGGGGGACCTATGTGCTGTTTGTGGTGCAGATGGACGGCGTGTCCCTTTTTCAGCCCAACTGGCAGACAGACCCGGAATTTGCCGAGGCCCTTTGCCATGCGGCGGAAAGCGGCGTACAGGTTCTGGCAGCAGGCTGCTATGTGTCACCAGAAGAGCTGGAGATTACACACCGGCTGCCGGTGGCGCTGGCGGACTGGCGCACCGGTGAAAAGGGGCACGCAGCAGTAGACAAGCCGTTAGAAGTATGATAATATGGTTAGAGTCAGAACTATTTAGCGTAAATGCTGTGCCAGGCATCTGGAAACACCGGCAAACGCGGCGCATGCAGAACTTTGGATGGAATCGGAGCGCATGCGGCAGGACGCGTGGCCGGAGGAAGGCGGCAGACCTGGCGGCCGCTGTGTGCTGCGGGCAATTACAGCGCAGATGCAGGCGCGGTCTCACCATTTGACTGGGAGACGGGTTCGAAAAGGCTTGTAAGGAGGACAATGCATTGAGTACACAGTCAACCAAGGAACGGGCGGAGCTGCTGGGCAGCCAGAACATCGGCCAGTTGCTGTTCCAATTTGCAGTGCCAACGATTCTGATGATGATTATCAGCTCGTTGTACAACATTGTGGACAAAGCTTTCGTCGGCAATATGGTCGGCGAATTGGGGCTGAGCGCCGTGTCGGCGGTGACGCCGGTGACGCGGATTATTACGGCGTTCGGCATGCTGGTGGGCGGCGGCGGTTCGACGCTGCTGGCGCTGCGCCTGGGAGAGGGGCGGCATAAGGAAGCGGAGCAGATTTTAGGGAATTCCTTTTTGCTGCTGCTGTGCATTATGATTCCCCTGTCGGTGGCGGGGATTTTGCTGCGGGAACCGCTGATGCGCCTGTTTGGCACCGGGCAGGAGGTCATGGACTATGCCACGGACTATTTGCTGGTGCTGATGTGCAGCGCCACATTTGAAACCATTTCCTCTGGCTTTGGCCTCTTTGTCCGCACTGACGGCAGCCCCAAACGCATGATGGTCTGTTCTGCCACGGGCTGTGTCGCCAATATTATTCTTGACCCGCTGTTTATCGGTTCGCTGGGGATGGGGATTGTCGGCGCTGCGCTGGCCACTGCGGTTTCCCAGATTATTTCCGGACTGATGATTCTGCACTATTTTGTGTTCAGTAAAAAGAGCACCATTAAACTGCGTATACGGTTTCTGCGGCTCAAGAGCGCGCTAAGCAGGGAGATCTGTAAATTGGGATCGTCGTCTTTTGTACAGCAGTTCCTGGGCGGCGTGGTCAACGCGCTTTTGCTGTGGAGCCTCAACTTTCACGGGCAGCGGACCGGCACCAACGGCGACTTGGCCGTGGCGGCTGTGGGCGTCACTGTGAGCATTGGCCTGTTCTTCCTGCTGCCGGTCCTGGGTATGCAGCAGGCCATTCAGCCCATTGTCAGTTACAACTATGGCGCACAGAAGTATGATCGTGTTCTGAAGACGCTGCGGGTTGGATTGACGGTGGCCATCGGCTACGGCGTGGTGGGCTGGGCCATCATGATGGTGGCGGCTGGGCCGCTGTGCAGGATCTTTGGCGCGGAGGGCAGTTTCCTGGAACAGTCCATCTTCACCCTGCGGATTTACAATCTGTTGTTCCCGCTGGTGGGAATCAGCAACCTGGGCTCGAATTTCTTCCAGGCTGTCGGCCAGCCGGGAAAGGCTACATTTATCAGTATGTCGCGGCAGTTGCTGTTCCTGGTGCCCGCCATTATGATTCTGCCTTATTTCCTTGGGATGAACGGTGTAATCTGGGGCCTGCCGGTGGCGGATATCGGTTCGATCCTGGTGGCCGGTGTGCTGCTGATTCGGGAGTGTCGGCGGATTAAAAGGCTGGAGCCGGTTCCCGCATAAGCCCTGTTTGCGGTGGGGCAAAGCGGCTTCTCAAAAGAATGAAAAAACCGGCGTGGAAAAATCCACGCCGGTTTTGCTGTATGATATTGAAAAGGCGCTCAGTGGGTCTCGTGGTCCACATATTCTGCCCGCAGTTTGGCATATACGATCTTCTGCGCAAGATACACGCTGGAATACCCCGACAGCATGTAGGCTGTCACGCACCCCAGGGCAAACAGCGGCAGTCCTGCGCCGCCGAACAGCTCGTAGGAGATCAGAATGGAGGTCATGGGGCAGTTGGTGACGCCGCAGAATACTGCGGTCATGCCCACTGCTGCGCCGAAGCCGGCGGGCAGCCCCAACAGACTGCCTAGGACACATCCGAAGGTGGCTCCGGCAAAAAAAGCCGGAACAATCTCGCCGCCTTTGAAGCCGGCCCCCAGAGTGACGGCGGTCAGCAAGATTTTCACGGCGAAGGCCCACGGCTTGGCTTCGCCGGCTACAGCGCGGCGGATGACGTCCATACCGGCGCCGTTGTAGTCGCCGCCCAGCACCAGACTCACCAATACCACCAGTCCGCCGCCCACCGCGGCCCGGACATAAGGATTTGGCGTCAGTTTGGCGTAGATGCCCGGGGTCTTGTGCATGACCCAGCAAAACAGCACTGCCACGCAGGCGCAGCCTGCACCCAGAGCAAGGATTTGCAACAGCAATACCCAGGTTAGCTCCGGCACCGTTTCCAGGGACAGGGTGGTGGGCTGCACGCCCATTGCTGCAGCAATCATCTGCGCCACCAGCGCGGCCAACACACATGGCACTGCCGCAGCATAATACATGACGCCGACGCTGACCACCTCCATGGCGAAGACCGCGGCCGCCAGCGGCGTGCCGAACAGAGCGGCAAAACCGGCGGCCATGCCGCACATGGTAATGACCCGCTCGTCCTTTTCGTCCAGCCGCACCAGACGGCCCAGAGTACTGGAAATGGTGCCGCCCAGCTGCAGCGCCGCTCCCTCCCGGCCGGCGGAACCGCCGGTCAGATGGGTCAGAACCGTCCCCAGGAAGATCAGCGGGGCGGTACGAATTCGCAGAGGCTTGTTGTCCCGGACAGAGGCCAGAACGAATTCCGTGCCCCTGTCGTCGGCCATGCCGGTGATGTGATAGGAGGCTACAATGGCCAGACCTGCCACCGGCAGCAGAAACAGCAACCAGCCATGAGCTGCCCGAGTTGCCGTGCCCCACTCAATGGCATGGTGGAACAGTGCCCCGGCAACCCCCACCACCACGCCAATGACGGCGGAAAAGATCAACCATTTAAGAAATGTCAGGATGGATGTCCTGATCTGAAAAACCTGTCTTTTGTCCATTGCCCGCGCCTCACAGGATCTGCACGATGCAGCCCTTTAAATAGGATGCCTGTTCCGCGTTCAGAGCGGCCGGGTGATCCCGGGACTGGAGCAGCAGTTCCAGCAGCCGGACTGTCCGTCCGGCGTCGGCGGCAGCCTCCTGTACCATTTTGAAAAACAATTCCCGGGTCATAAACTGACTGCACGAGCAGGTCAGCAAAAAGCCGCCCGGTTCCACGATCCGCATGGCCCGCAGATTCAGTTCCTTGTAGCCGCGGTAGGCCCCATCCAGAGCGCGGCGGCTCTTGGCAAAGGCCGGCGGATCCAGAATCACCATGCCGTACTGCCGCTCTTCGTCACTGTAGGTCCGCGCCAGGTCAAAGACATTGGCACAGGTGGTGGTGATCGTGCCGCAACCGTTGCAGGCGGCATTGCGCCGTACCATCTCCAGCGCTTCCTCCGAGACATCCACCGCTTCTACGGCTTTTGCGCCATAGAGGGCGGCATGGACGGAAAACCCGCCTGTGCAGCAGCACAGATCCAACACCGTGCGACCTTTGACATAGGGTTTCAGCCGGCCCCGGTTCTCCTGCTGATCCAGGAAATGCCCCGTCTTTTGACCATTGGGGATATCCACCAGCATCCGCGCATCGTGCTCCTGGATTTCCACCAGAGGCGGTACCTGGCCGTAGACGCAGCCCTTTCGCTGGATCATGCCCTCTTTTTCCCGGACAGTCACATCGTTGCGCTCATAGATACCGGCGGGGTGGAACAGATCCTTCAGGATCTCGAGGATCACGTCTTTCCACGTCTCGATCCCGAGGCTGACGGTCTGAAAAGAGAGATACGCTCCGAACTTGTCCACGGTCAGCCCCGGCAAGCCGTCAGATTCTCCAAACACGACCCGGCAGGCATTGTCAAAGCCCAGCGCCTGCCGGAACGACCATGCGGCGGTCAGCCGCCTTTTAAAAAAATCCGCATCAATGGCCTCTGCCCGGTCCCGGGTTAGAATCCGAACGGTAATTTTGGATTTCCGGTTAAAGTAGCCGCGGGCGACAAAGCGCCGCCGGCTGTCCAGCACGTCTACAATCCCGCCGTCGCGGCAATAGTCGTCAATCCAGTCGATTTCATTGTCGTAGACCCAGAGACCGCCGGTGCGCAGCGCCTTGTCTTCGCCTCGCTTCAGGCAGACTTGGCCGTATTCTTCAAACATGTCACAGATCCTTGTCGCAGTAGGCGCAGCAGCGGCTCCCACCCACGGTTTTGGTATAGGGCGGCAGATACAGCTCGCTCTGGGTGATGCAGTTTTTGTTGTGGCACAGGGGTGCCGTGCCAATTTCCACACTTTCCGGCTTCTTCCGCCCCTGTTCCACCAGCTTCATCAGCAGAGCCATGCGGGCGAACATGCCGAACCGGGCCTGCTCAAAATAGGCGGCGCGCGGGTCGTCATCCACGTCCTGGGTGATCTCGTCCACCCGGGGCAGGGGGTGCATGACCAGCATGTGCCGTTTGGCCCGTTCCAGCTTGCGGCGGGTCAGGACATAGACGCCCTTGAGCCGGTCATATTCCAGAGGGTCGGTGAACCGTTCGCGCTGGATTCGGGTCATATACAGCACATCCAGCTGGGGAATGGTGGATTCCAGATTGCTGACCTGGATAAAGCGCATGCCGTGATCCTTCATGAATTCCAGCATGTACGCCGGCATCCGCAGATCCTCTGGCGCAATCAGAGAGAAGCTGACGTCCTGAAATTTGGCCAGGGCTTTGACCAGGCTGTGTACCGTCCGGCCGTTTTTCAAATCGCCGCACAGGCCCACATGCAGCCCGTCGATGCCGCCCAGCAGGCGGCTCATGGTGGTCAGATCCGCCAGGGTTTGGGTAGGGTGCATATGGCCGCCGTCTCCGGCGTTGATGACCGGCACTTCGGCGTACAGGGACGCCGCCTTGGCGGCGCCTTCTTTGGGACTGCGCATGACGATGACGTCGGCATAGGCGCCTACCATTTTGATGGTGTCCTTCAGCGTTTCGCCTTTGGCCGCGGAGGTGGAGTTGGGGTCGGAAAATCCGAACACGCTGCCGCCCAATCGCAGCATAGCTGTCTGAAAGGAGAAATTTGTCCGGGTGCTGGGCTCATAAAAAAGACTTGCCATTACGCGTCCCTTCAGCGCGTCGGCAAAGTCCAGCGGATGCTCTATGATCTGGGTGCAAAGGGAATACAGCGCTTCCCAATCTTCCAGACGCAGATCTTCAATGTCAATCAAATTCCGCAGCTTCATAGGAATCTCTCCCGTCCTCCCTGATTGCTTGTGATTTGGCAGGGCAGCGGCTGAACAGCTCCCCTGCGCCGTTTCTCATAAAACCGATTTATTTTAGCACATATTCAGACAGCTGGCAATGGGTTCTTGCATTTTTTCCGCGGTTCGTGGTAAAATTTCGGTGAGGTGCAGAGAAAGGTTGAAACATTGTAATTTGAGTACCATTCCGAAAAAGGGCGCACAAAACCACGCCCC
Source organism: uncultured Oscillospiraceae bacterium (assembly GCA_965120355.1). GTDB lineage: Bacteria > Bacillota > Clostridia > Oscillospirales > Oscillospiraceae > CBCPMX01. Next base: position 25 of record CBCPMX010000172.1, on the reverse strand, counting down.
CTAAAAGCGAGCGAAAAATGAAGTT
>CBCPMX010000171.1:0-6088 GCA_965120355.1 uncultured Oscillospiraceae bacterium | reverse complement strand
TGCTGACCTGTTCCTCTGTAAAACCAAGGCTTCCGGGCAGGTAAACCCCTCTTTTCTACCCACACTTAGTGCAGAAGCCCCATTTTTCTCTTACCTTTTTCTTTTTTCTATTTGAGAAGAATACGATAAGCTTTTTCTATTCCATGTGCAAAAACGCACAAATAACATCCTATGCCTACGATTATCATTCCTACACCTGTTGCATATCTATTATCAGGAAGTCCAGTGGGAAGAATGATTAAGCCGGTTAACATGAAACCAATGCCGAACAGCATAAAGCCATGAGCCTTCAATTTAATACTGCTATAATCAAAGGAATTGCAGGCAGAGCCCGGCATGATGCCCGGCCCTGCCTGCCGCTTCAAAAGGACCTGCTTATGCGTGAACCTTCAGCTGGTGGAGCATCTGGACAAACTTGGGGTCGCTGTGGTTTACGATTTCGCTGTGACCGATGTCCAGCTTGGAAATCTCCGCCATGTCCTCGTCACTGAGCCGGAAATCCCAGATGGTCAGGTTCTGCTCCATGCGCTCCTTGTGGACGGACTTGGGGATGACAGTGACGCCCCGCTGCACGTTCCACCGCAGGGCCACCTGGGCAGCGCTCTTGCCGTACTTCTCCCCGATCTTGGTCAGCACGGGATGGGTAAAGATGCCGTGGTTGCCCTCGGCAAAGGAGCCCCAGGCCTCGGGCTGGACGCCGTACTCCTGCATGAGGGCCAGGGCGTTCTCCTGCTGGAAGAAGGGGTGGAGCTCCACCTGGTTGACGGCGGGGGTGATCTCCACGGTCTCGCAGATGTCCGCCAGAATCTGAGGATAGCAGTTGCACACGCCGATGGCCCGCAGCTTACCCTCTTTGTATGCCTCCTCCATGGCCCGGTAGGCGCCGATGTAGTCGCCCATGGGCTGATGGATCAGATACAGGTCGATATAGTCCAGTCCCAGCTTCTTCATCGAGGTCTCAATGGCGTGTTTGGCCCCCTCGTAGCTGGCGTCCTGTACCCACAGCTTGGTGGTGATGAACAGCTCCTCCCGGGGTACGCCGCACTTGGCGATGGCGCGGCCCACGGCCTCCTCGTTCATATAGGCCGCCGCCGTGTCGATGAGACGGTAGCCAGTGGCGATGGCGTCCAGCACCGCCTGCTCACACTGAGCGGGGTCGGGCACCTGGTACACGCCGAAGCCCTCCAGGGGCATCTCAATTCCGTTGTTCAGCTTGACAGTCTCGATCTTGTTCATAACGTTTTTCCTCCTGTTTCAAAAAATAATTCGTTTACCGGGTGATGGTGGGGCGTTTCTCTGAATATCATGGATGGATCTTCACGCTGTTGAGCTGCCGGGCCGTACAAAAACAGTGGTGGTCAATGATCTCACTGTGCCTGATGTCCATTCCGGCAATGGTTTCCATCTCTTTCGCGGTCAACTGGAAATCAAAGACATCCAGATTCTCCGCCATCCGCTCCTTGCGGATTGTTTTTGGGATCGTGGGAACGCCCCGCTGAAAGTGCCAGCGCAGCATGACCTGCGCCGTGGTCTTGCCGTGTCTCTCCGCGATCTTCCCCAGCGTTTTGTGGTGGAAGATGTCCCGCTGCCCCTCGGAAAAGGGGCCCCAGGCCTGGGGGACGACGCCGTACTCCTCCATGACCCGCAACGCCTCCCGCTGCTGGAAGAAGGGGTGGATCTCGATCTGATTCACCATGGGCTTGATCTCCTGGTTCATGCACAGATCCACAAGCCGCTCCGGGGGGAAATTGCTCACTCCGATGGCCCGAACCGCGCCCTCCCGATACAGCCGCTCCATAGCCCGCCAGGCGCCGTAGTAGTCGCCGAAGGGCTGATGGATGAGATATAGGTCGATGCAGCTGAGTCCCAGTCTCTGGAGCGAGGCTTCAAAGGCGCGCAGGGTATTGTCATATCCGGCGTCCTGCACCCATAGCTTGGTGGTGACGAACCACGCCTCCCGGGGCAGCCCGGAGCTGCGGAGCGCCGCGCCCACAGCCGCTTCATTTTCATAAGACGCGGCGGTATCAAACAGGCGGTAACCAGCCTCCAGGGCATCTGAGACACACTGCTCACACTGTGCAGAGTCTCTGATCTGAAAGGTGCCGTATCCGATCACCGGCAGCTGTACCCCATTTGAGAGGGCCTTGCACTGCATAGCGTCCAGCCTCCTTTTTGCTGATTTCCTTCTGACAACCACATCATAATGCCAGTTTCTCAAAAAGTACAGTGCCGATTATGCAGAGTGCTCTAACTGAAACGCATACTGCATCTCTTGTAATCCCGCGGGACATCTGTTAGAATATACAAAAGGGGGTGCGGATCATGTTTGAACTCTACCAGCTGGAACGGCTCCTGGCCTTTGCCGAGTGCGGGACCCTGTCCGGCGCGGCGGAGCGCCTGCACCTGTCCCAGCCCGCCCTCAGCCGGTCCATGCAGCGGCTGGAGGCGGAACTGCAGGTGCCACTGTTTGACCGGCAGAAGAATAAGATCGAATTCAACGAGAATGGCCGCATGGCTGCGGAATACGCACAGCAAATTCTCGGGAGTTGCCGGGATATGATCAGCCGGATTCAGGCCTTTGACCGCAGCCAGCGGACCATTTTGGTGGGCTCCTGTGCGCCCGCGCCTCTGTGGGAGATCCCGCCGGCGCTGTCCGATCTCTATCCGGACCGAACCATCTCCTCCGAGCTGCGGAGCAATGAGACGCTGCTTCAGGGTCTGCGGGACGAAGTCTATCAGCTGATCATCCTGCCCTATCCCGTGGAGGAACCGGGGATCACTTGCGTCAAATACGGGGAGGAGCACTTGTATTTCTCTCTGCCGCCCGCCCATCCGCTCTCCGGGAGCAAGGGCCTTTATATGAAGGATCTCAACGGTGAGACCATGCTCCTGCGCAATCACCTGGGGTTCTGGCGGGAGCTGACCGACCGGAAAATGCCGGACACCCGCTTCCTGGAGCAGGAGGACACGGCCTTTGACGAGCTGGTGCGGTCCTCTGCCCTGCCAAGCTTTTCAACCGATGTGGCAGTGAAGCGGGAGGGGAACCCTCTGAACCGGGTCAATGTCCCAATTTTAGACGAAGAGGCAAACGTGACTTATTATTGCCTGTATAAGCCATCCGGACGGAATGATTTGAGCGCTTTTTTGAAAACATTCGATTGAAGCGCTTGTAAGCGTTTGCGACGATCCGAGGTACGGCGCAGAGCGGTCTCCTCGCCATCGAGCTGATCCGGTTCCACTATAGAGGCACCTCCTCCATTAAGATTCATGTAGGAAGCCCAGCCGGGCTCCTCCAGGTCCGAGAAGCCGGTGATGACCGTGACCTTCCGACAGCGGAAGGTCATGGTGATGAGGCCAGTCATGGCGAATCTGGCAGTTCCCCCTGTTTGAACGTCACAACACGAAAAGGAAATAACGAAACGCGGTGGTATTAGCAAGATACCACCGCGTTTCGTTATAAAAAGGTTTTCTTCCGCGGGCCTCTCGGCTTGGAGCTGGGCCTGTACTTCACCCCGTTGTGAAAATAAGTGCTCTTATAACGGTCAAAGAAAAACAATAATCCGAACCCATCGCCTATCGGAAACGGGTTCGGATTATCTGGGTTTGGGTTATGTTGACAAAAAAGATACCCGTGCGCATTTAGGAACCCAAACCGCAACCCAGCGCCAGCGGTCGCAGTTGGAAAGGAGGAGCAAGGGAGCGGGCGGATGATGTCTTTTTTTGCCGCAGGCATAAAAAGACATCGGAGCAAAGCGGACTTTGCTCCGACGTGGTGCCGGTGGCCGGACTCGAACCGGCACGCTGTCGCCAGCGGTGGATTTTGAGTCCACTACGTCTACCAATTCCATCACACCGGCAAGTGCTTAAGTATTATACTCTATTATACTGAAATAATCAAGTATAATTTGATGGCATAACAGAAAAATTTCAACGAGACTTTCACATTCACAATTGATTTGGAAGTAACCCTGACATGCTGTTTCCCTCAAAAATGCGGAAAACCGCATGTCAGGATTTCCCTCATTTGGCGCAGCGGGAGGGATTCGAACCCTCGTGCGATTGCTCGCAAACTGATTTCGAGTCAGCCCCGTTATGACCACTTCGATACCGCTGCATCGTACCGTATGCCAGTTTTAAAACTTCATACTATGATAGAATACAGGAAAAATGAGAATTTGTCAACTGTTTTCCAATGCGGTCTAAAACTATCCAATAAACAGGGTGACATTTCTGCCTTTTTGTGATAAACTATACGCGAGCAAATGTAACAAACTTATAACAAGCGGAATGCCTGCAAACCCTCGATTCTGCACTTCCCTATGCGTCTTGCTGCTGAGTCTTTTCGCCTGCGGCAGATCGATCATGCAGAAACTGAGATATTGGAGTAAGCCAGTTTCTGTCCGATCTATAAAATATGATTACAAGGAGCTTTCCATGGAACACACAATACATCCCATGCAACCCCCATTCCCAGCGCAAGCTTCGGAAGAGCACAACGCGCTGGAAACCGCCCGGCTGCGTCTGCGCCGTTTCACCGAATCGGACGCAGACGCCCTGCTGGCCATCTACAGCGACGAAGAAACGAACACATTCCTGCCGTGGTTCCCCATCAAAACCATTTCTGAGGCCAAAGCTGCGCTGCAGACACGGTATCTGGATGCCTACGCAGCAGGAGAACAATATCGCTACGCCGTCTGTTTCAAAAGTGACAACGTCCCCATCGGCTATGTTCACGTCAGCGGCGATGCCAGCCACGACCTGGGCTACGGCCTGCGGCATGAATTCTGGCATATGGGCATTATCACAGAGGCCTGTACAACGGTGCTGGACAAGCTCCGCCGCGATGGCATCCGCTATGTCACCGCCACCCACGATGTCCAAAATCCACGCAGCGGCGCAGTTATGCGCAAATTGGGCATGACATATCAATACTCCTACGAAGAACAATGGCAGCCCAAAGACATTCGCGTCCTCTTTCGCCTATATCAGCTGAATCTGGACGGCCAAACGGACCGGGTATATCTGGATTATTGGGAACGCTTCCCAAAGCATTTCATAGAGCCAAACCTGAACAACTGAAACCGGGCGTTCTGCTGTTGCAGAACGCCCGGTCTTTTGCTTAAGCTATTTACCGAATCGTTTTGGAATCCACTTCTTCTTTCAGCATTGCGGCAAACTCGTCAAAAGACATGGCCCCAAGATCTTCACCGGTGCGGTGCCGGGGAGAGACCGTGCCGTTTTCCATATCCCGGTCGCCCACTACCAGCATATACGGGACTTTCTCCAGCGTAGCCTCGCGAATCTTCTTGCCGATCTTCTCGCTGCGGTGGTCCACCTCCACCCGGAAGCCCTGGGCATCCAGCTGGGCTGCCACGGAATCGGCGTACTCCGCCGCCCGGTCAGTGACGGGCAGGATCTTCACCTGGACGGGAGCCAGCCAGGCCGGGAAGGCCCCGGCAAAATGCTCGGTGATGACGCCGATGAACCGCTCGATGCTCCCCAGCACCACCCGGTGGAGCATGACAGGGCGGTGCTTCTCCCCGTCCTCGCCGGTGTACTCCAGCTCGAACCGCTCAGGCAGCTGGGAGTCCAGCTGAACGGTACCGCACTGCCAGGTACGGCCCAGGGAGTCGGCCAGGTGGAAGTCCAGCTTGGGGCCGTAGAAGGCGCCGTCGCCCTCGTTGATCTCAAAGGTCTTGCCCATCTCGGTGATGGCCTCCTTCAAGATCTCCTGGTTGTGCTCCCACTGCTCCACCGTGCCGATGTGGTCCTCAGGCATGGTGGACAGCTCGATCTGGTAGGACAGACCGAACACGGAGTACACCTCATCGAACAGACGCACCACACCCTTGATCTCGTCCTTGAGCTGGTCCTGAGTCATGAACAGGTGGGCGTCGTCCTGGGTGAAGCAGCGCACACGGAACAGGCCGTGCAGCGCGCCCGACAGCTCGTGACGGTGGACCAGACCCAGCTCGCCCACCCGCAGGGGCAGGTCGCGGTAGGAGTGGGGCTCGCTCTTGTACACCAGCATGCCGCCCGGGCAGTTCATGGGCTTGACGGCGTAATCCTCGCCGTCGATGACGGTGGT
>CBCPMX010000170.1:0-13675 GCA_965120355.1 uncultured Oscillospiraceae bacterium | reverse complement strand
CAATCGTGTACGGCCGGATTTTCTCCCACGCCCCATCGCTTATATCGTGTCGTTCCTGTTCTCTCGCCATTTTTTGCCCTCCTCTACCTCGAGAACTATTATATCATACCTTTATTGACGACACCACCTAGGATACATCACACTTGTCGAATAATTTTCATCATGACCATTATATCCAAGCGCGTGACCAAGTTTATGCGCAGCTGTCTTTCCCCCTTCAAACGATCGTAACAGAAATTTGTTTGTTATATAGCGATTGCAATACTGCCGCAGATAAGACAACATACTCATTGCCTGAATGGCAGTTTAATCCCCCTTTTTCTCTGTATGTATGAGTATTTTAGCACAGTCCTACAAAACTGTCAAAAAAGTAAAGAATTTCTGAATCTCCGGATTTTATAAAACGCCGGGCCGTCGTTTCAGTGATTATCACGAACAGGCCGCGTTCATTCGCCCGTCTTTGCCGCTCATGTATGGTTCTACTTGCTTACAGGGGAAATTTCGGCTATAATACAACAATACACCCAAGATAAAACTGTACTTTTGGAGGAATTTATCATGGATTACGCACAAGAATCCTTAAAACTGCACTATCAATGGCGCGGCAAGCTGAGCACTGTCCCCAAAATGCCCGTCGCCTCCAAAGACGATCTGTCTCTCGCCTACACCCCCGGCGTGGCCCAGCCATGTCTGGAAATCCAGAAGGATCCATCCAAAAGCTACGAGCTGACCGGCCGCTGGAACACCGTGGCCGTAGTCACCGACGGCTCCGCTGTGTTGGGTCTGGGCGACATCGGCCCCGAGGCCGGCATGCCGGTCATGGAGGGCAAATGCGTCCTGTTCAAGTCCTTCGGCAATGTGGACGCCGTGCCTTTGTGTATCCGCAGCAAGGATGTGGACGAAATCGTCAACACTGTGGCGCTGCTGGCCGGATCCTTCGGCGGCATCAATTTGGAGGACATCTCAGCGCCCCGCTGCTTTGAGATCGAACGGAAGCTGAAGGAACGCTGCGACATTCCTGTCTTCCACGACGATCAGCATGGTACCGCTGTGGTGGTGCTGGCCGCTCTGACCAACGCGCTGAAGGTGGTGGGCAAGCGGATGGAGGACATCACCGTAGTCACCTCCGGCGCAGGCGCCGCCGGCGTCGCCATCATCAAACTGCTTCTGGCCCGCGGCCTGCAGCCGGAACATGTCATTCTGTGTGACCGGTCCGGAGCCATCTATGCCGGCCGGCCGGGCCTCAATGCCTCCAAGGCGGAGATCGCCGCCCTCACCAACGCTGCCGGGAAAACCGGCGCTCTGGCAGACGTCATCGCCGGGGCCGACGTGTTTATCGGTGTTTCCTCCCCTGGCGCCGTCACCCAGGATATGGTGCGCTCTATGGCAAAAGACGCCATTCTCTTCCCCATGGCCAACCCCACGCCGGAAATCATGCCGGATCTGGCGCTGGAAGCAGGGGCCGCAGTCGTCGGCACGGGCCGCAGCGATTTCCCCAACCAAATCAACAACGTCATGGCCTTCCCCGGCATTTTCCGTGGTGCGTTCGATGTCCGCGCCAGCGACATCAACGACGAGATGAAGATTGCCGCCGCCGAAGCCCTGGCCGGTCTGGTGGGCGAGTCGCTCAGCGCCGGCTATATTCTCCCCTATGCCTTTGACGAACGCATTGTACCGGCGGTGTCCGCCGCCGTGGCGGAGGCCGCCCGCAGAAGCGGCGTAGCCCGGATCTGACCGCTTTGGATCGCCTTAACAAAGCGTGTCCGCGGAAGGAAGGATCTGCAATTGAAAAAAACAGCTGTTTTGATTTATCCCCAGTTCTGTAATTTTGAATTTGCCCCGGCTCTGGAGATGCTGGCAACCGCGGGAAAACCCATGACTGTGTTTGCAAAGACCCGGGCTCCCGTCAAAAGCGAAGAGGGCCTGTCCGTCCTGCCCGATATGGCCATTTCAGAGCTGCGCATCGAAGACTATGACAGCCTGCTGCTCACCGGAGCGCTGAATATTCGCGCGGCCATTGAAGACGAGGCCATCCTTGCATTTATCCGGAACTTTGATGGAATGCCCATCGGCGCGATTTCCATTGCGCCGCTGCTGCTGCTCAAAGCGGGACTGCTGGAAGGCAAGCCCTTCATGGCCGGCGTCAATCCGGAAGACCTGGCGCCGGAAGGCTATACAGCGGAGGATCTGGCCCTGATGCACGGGTGGGATGCAAATCTGCGCGATCCGATACCGGAAGGCTACATCCTTGCAGGCAACATTGTCACCTCTGTGTCCTACAACTTTGTGCCCTGGGCGCTGGCCTTTGGGCGGCTTCTGGGGATCCCGGTGTCGCCGGGGGCCTTTACGCCCCGCCCCGGATCCCTCCCGTCCTCCATTTCATAGCGTAATACGTCCTGTGCAGGATATTTTCTATTTCAAAACTTCTATTGAAACAAAGAGGGGTGTCCCATGGCCAATCTGTTTTCCAGCGTCCGGTATCTCAAAGGCATCGGCGAAGCACGGGCCAAGCAGCTGGCCGGCCTGGGCATCCACACTCTCTATGATTTGCTGGCGTACTTTCCCCGGGCCTATGAAGACCGGACGCGGCTGGTGCCCATTCACGAGCTGGAAGTGGACGTGCCGGCCTGTTTTGAAGCCACTGTCATCGCCGCTCCCCGGACACACCATGTCCGGAAGGGATTGGATCTGACCAAAGTTACCGTAGCCGACCACACAGCCCGGCTCCAGCTGAACTTTTTTAATCAGAGCTATGTGGCTTCCAGCCTGGAATACGGCGAGACCTATATTTTTTATGGCGCGCTGTCCGGCGACTACACCGGCTACCAGATGCGCAACCCCATCTTTGAGCGGGCGGACAGCCCCGGCGGCACCACCCGCCGCATTATGCCCATCTATGGCCTCACTGCCGGCATCAGCAACAATCTCATTGTCAAAGCAGTCCGGCAAGCCATGGAAGCCACGCTGGCCCAGCTGCCGGAGGTCCTGCCAGAGCCGCTGCGGCACAAATACGGTCTGTGCGACGCCAAAACAGCCTATGCTGTCATCCACAATCCGCCGGATTTTGAGACGCTGGCAGAAGCAAAACGGCGGCTGGTATTCGAGGAATTTTTCATCTTTTCCATTGGTCTGGGCCTTTTGCGGACCCAGCGGCAGACCGTTTCGCCTTACGCCTGTCCCCTCGGCGTACCGGCGGCGTTTTATGACGCACTGCCGTTCACCCTCACCGGGGCCCAGCAGCGGGCCATCGGCCAGATCCAGCAGGATATGGCCTCCGGCCGGCCTATGAACCGGCTGGTCCAGGGAGATGTGGGCAGCGGCAAAACCATGGTGGCTGCCGCCGCCATGGCCTGTGCCGCCGCCAACGGCCTGCAGAGCGCCCTCATGGCGCCCACGGAGATCCTGGCAGAGCAGCACTATGCCTCCCTGTCGGCCCTGCTGGAACCCCTGGGGATTCACACGGTTTTGCTGACCGGTTCCATGCGGTCCGCAGACCGGCGGCAGGCCCAGGAGGCGTTGGCGGCGGGGACGGCCCAGGTGGCCATTGGCACCCATGCCTTGCTCAGTGACACCGCCCGGTTCCACCGGCTCGGCCTGGTGGTGGCCGACGAGCAGCACCGCTTCGGCGTGGCGCAGCGGGTCGCCCTGGCGGAAAAGGGCGACAGCCCCCATGTGCTGGTCATGTCTGCCACCCCCATTCCCCGCACTTTGGCGCTGGTGCTCTACGGCGATATGGACGTGACCGTCATAGACGAGCTGCCCCCAGGCCGTCAGGAGATCGACACCTTTCTGGTGGGCGAAAGCATGCGTCCGCGCATCAACGCCTTTATCCGCAAACAGGTGGATGCCGGACATCAGGTCTATGTGGTCTGCCCAACGGTGGAGGAAAGCGAAATGGAGGACTTAAAATCCGCCGAGACCTGGGCCGAGACGCTGCAAACCCGGGTGTTTCCCGACCTGCGGATCGCTCTGCTCCACGGAAGGATGAAGGGGCCGCAAAAGGAGGCGGTCATGACAGCCTTTTCCCATGGCGAGTCAGATCTTCTGGTGGCCACCACCGTCATCGAGGTGGGGGTGGACGTGCCAAACGCCACGCTGATGATTATTGAAAACGCGGAACGGTTTGGCCTGAGCCAGCTGCATCAGCTCCGGGGCCGCGTAGGCCGGGGCAAGGACAAGTCCTACTGCGTCCTGTTCACCAATAACCGCACGCCTCAGACTCTGGAACGGCTGAAAGCCTTTACAAAGACCAACGACGGATTCCAGATTGCCGAAGCGGACCTGAAACTGCGCGGCCCCGGCGACTTTTTCGGCGCGCGGCAGCATGGGCTGCCGGCATTCAAGTGCGCCGACCTGGCCCAGGATACCCAGGTCCTGTATCAGGCCAAGGAGGCCGCCGACGCATTTCTGGCAGGCAGGGACGCTGTAGACCCAGTGACGTACAAAGACCTCTATGACCGGCTCCGGGCGCTGTTCGCCGGAAGCGGAACCGTGCTGTAGCCATTTCGCTGCATTTGGAAAATCCCAGGTGTTTCTGAAAAAAGATTCTTGACAAACGGCCCGCAATCTGCTAATATAACTTGCGTATCTCTGAAGGATATTGGTTCGGAGAGATGTCCGAGTGGTTTAAGGAGCCGGTCTTGAAAACCGGTGACTCGTCAGAGCCGTGGGTTCGAATCCCACTCTCTCCGCCACTTTCAGCATCAAAAATCTGTTTGCAGAAGTACCCAAGAGGCCGAAGGGGCTCCCCTGCTAAGGGAGTAGGCGGGTTAAACCGCGCGAGGGTTCAAATCCCTCCTTCTGCGCCAAAAAGTCCCGTTTTCAAAATGAAAACGGGACTTTTGTATACCCCAGTCAAAATAAGACGCATCCGGTATTTCTGCGGCATTTCCAGCTTGCGTTTTTATGCTGCAAATTCCGGACTGCGCGTTGGAGGAGATCCCCTTTCTTTTTCCAGCCACACCATCCGATCCTGCATCACAGGGTGAAAAACCGCACCAAGCGCCATCCCTTGGGAAGTAATTGGCGCTTGGTGCGGTTTGTATTTTGTTCGCAGGCTGCCGGGGACGGCTTTCCTAAAATCCCCGCATCGTCATTTATCTGACGCCCAGCAGCCCCGCCGCTGTCCCCTGGTGATCAGCAAATGCCCTGCCACAGCATGGCATCGGCCACCTTCAGGAACCCGGCAATGTTTGCGCCTGCCTGAATATCGCCCTTCATGCCGTACTTTTCTGCGGCATCGGCACAGGCGCGGTAGATCCCTTCCATAATATTCTTCAGCTTGCCGTCCACTTCTTCAAAGGTCCAACTCAGGTGTTCGGCATTCTGGCTCATTTCCAGGCCAGACGTGGCCACACCGCCGGCATTGGAAGCCTTGGCAGGGCTGAACAGCAGGCCGGCAGCCTTAATGGCAGCAATGGCCTCCGGCGTACAGGGCATATTGGCGCCTTCGAACACGCCCATACAGCCGTTGGCAATGAGCGCTTTGGCGGCGTTCTCATCCAACTCGTTCTGGGTAGCGCAGGGCATCGCGATGTCGCAGGGCACCGTCCAGATGCCGCCGCAGCCCTCCACATACCGGGCAGTGGGCACGTAGTTCCGATAGGTGCTGATGCACTCGCGCTTTTGCTCCTTGATTACCTGAATGACCTGGTAATCAATGCCGTTTTCATCGACAATATACCCGTTGGAATCGCTCATGGCAACAACCTTGCCGCCCAGTTCCGTGCACTTCTGAATTCGCGTAGATGGCCACATTGCCGCTGCCGGAGAGGACTACACGCTTGCCCTGGAAAGACGCGCCGTTGTCCCGCAGCTGGGCGTCAGCAAAATAGCACAGGCCAAAGCCGGTAGCCTCGGTGCGGGCCATGGAGCCGCCATAGCTCAAGCCCTTGCCGGTCAGGACACCGGACCACTCGTTGCGCAGCTTCTTATACTGCCCAAACAGATACCCAATCTCCCGGGCGCCGACGCCAATATCGCCGGCGGGCACATCGGTGTTCGGTCCGATGTGGCGATACAGTTCGCTCATAAAGGATTGACAGAACCGCATGACTTCCGCATCAGACTTCCCCTTGGGATCGAAATCGGAGCCGCCTTTTCCGCCGCCCATGGGCAAGGTTGTCAGTGAGTTTTTAAAGATCTGTTCAAATCCCAGGAATTTGATGACCGACAGATTCACAGTGGGATGGAAACGCAGGCCACCCTTATACGGACCAATGGCCGAATTGAACTGAACCCGGTAGCCCCGGTTGACGTGGAGCTTGCCATTGTCATCCACCCACGGCACCCGGAACATGACGATCCGCTCCGGCTCCACCAGCCGTTCCAAAACGCCATTGCGCTCATAGCGCGGATCCGACTCCACCACAGGCTGCAGCGACTCCAGCACTTCATAGACGGCCTGCAAAAACTCCGGCTCATTGCTGCTCTTTTGCGCCAGCTCTTCATAGATCCGATTGAGGTATGCATTTTTGATTGCCATGATGTTTTATTCCTTTCTTCTGCGTACGCCCTTGCACACATGAGAAACGTCCTCCATTGGGCGCGCAAACCAAAAAACTATGTCTGCAATTATATTGCACTTTTCATGCAAATGCAAGCGTTTTCTGCAAGTTTTATTTTGAACATTTCATTTTTTATGCAGGATTTCATTCTTAATATTGCATTTCCCCTCTGGATATGCAGTAAAAATTTTATGGACCCGCCGCGCCAGGCAACTGCTGCTCATAAGCACACATATTTGTCACCATTTGTGACGGTTTGTGCCCTTGTGTGACAAAAAAAGCTTCTCTTTTTTCGGCGATATGATATAATTATGTATATTCAGATAAAAAGCAAGGAGGAATTTCCTATGAGCGCACCGAGTTATCCCCATCTGCTCTCCCCCGTAAAGGTCCGTGGCAAGGTGCTGAAAAACCGCATGGTGGCGGCCAACTCTCTCCCCCACTTTTTGCAGGGGCCGGAGACCTACCCGGCAGAGTCCGTCATCTGCCACTACATCAACAAGGCCAAGGGCGCTTCCATTGTCACCTGCATGGGCATCAACAACTTTACCGCCGGCAAGCAGTTCCCCATGGACATGGACGCAGGGCATTTTCCCGACTTTGACCTGTACGACTGCAACTGTCAGAACTACCTGATGCATCTGGCCGACGCCATTCATTACTACGATTCTCTGGCCTGCATGGCCATCTTTGTGGGCCCCCCGTCCGCCTATCCTCTCATGAGCTATGAAAATCCGGAGCCGGTACAAACAACCGAGGAATATCTGGAAACCATCGGTGAGGACGGCCTCACTGCGCCCCAGCAGAATGAGTACCACATCGAAAAAATCCCCGCCCATGAGCCCTGCGAGTTCTACACGGAGGAAATGCTGGACAAGATTTGCGAGTCCTATGCCGAACAGGCCGCCATCCTCCAGAGCCTGGACTATGATATGATCTCCATCCACATGTGCTACCGAGCCAATCTGCCCGCCCGGATGATGAGCCCCATCACCAACCATCGCACTGACAAGTTCGGCGGCAGCCTGGAAAACCGGATGCGCTTCCCGCTGATGGTGCTCGAGCGCATTCGCCAGCGTGTCGGCAACAACTTTGTCATTGAAATTGAGTGGTCTGCCGAGGATATTGAGGGCGGCTACACACTGGACGACACCTGCACCTTCCTCAACGAGGCCAAAAAATACATCGACATTGTGCAGCTGCGGGCCTCCGTGGTGGATCCTGCCCATCCGACCGGCTTTAACCTGGAAGAGACGCCGTTCCTTCACTACTCCGAGTATGTCAAGAAGCACGTAGACGGTCTGCTGATTGCCACCATCGGCGGCTATCAGGATCTGGACACCTGTGAGGCCGTCATTGCCGAAGGCAAAGCCGACTTGATTGCCGCCGCCCGCGCCTTCATCTCCAACCCCGACTACGCACAGTTGATGATTGAAGGCCGTAATGAGGACATCGTCCCCTGTCTGCGCTGCAACAAGTGCCACGGCCGCGGCGAAAAGGATCCCTTTGTCTCCGTCTGCTCCGTCAATCCCATCATTGGCCTGGAGCACCGGATCGAGAAGATGATCCTGCCCACGGAAGGCGGCAAAAAGTGCGCCGTCATCGGCGGCGGTCCCGCCGGTCTGAAGTGCGCCATGGAGCTGTGTGACCGCGGCCACTACGTCACCATTTATGAGGCCAGCGACGAGCCGGGCGGCGCCATCAAGCACGCCGACTATGTGGACTTCAAGTGGCCCCTGAAGCGCTTTAAGGACTATCAGATCCGCCAGATTGAAAAGCGGCCCATTGAGTTGCTGCTGAACACCAAGGCTACGCCGGAACTGCTGGCCACCAAGAACTATGATGTGATCGTCTGCGCCCTGGGCGCCACTCCCTCCAAGCCCCCCGTGCCCGGTCTGGATGGCAGCAACATCTATTTTGCCCAGGAGGCCTTTAAATACCCCGAGCGCCTGGGTAAGAAGGTGGTCGTCATTGGCGGCGGCGAAGTGGGTGTCGAGTGCGGCATGAACCTGGCCAACAAGGGCCACGAAGTCACCGTGCTGGAGATGCGGGGCAAGCTGGCCGCCGACTCCACCCTGATTCACTACTACTCCATGTTTGAAGAGGCCTGGAAGGCCATTCCCACCTTCGGCTCCATTGTCAACGCCACCGTTGCCCGTGTGGAGGACGGCAAGGTCTTTTACAAGGATGCGGAAGGCAACGAGCAGGCCGTCGAGGCAGATTCCATTGTCGTCTCCGCCGGTATGCGTGCCAACACCGACGAAGCTCTGTCCTTCTACGGTCTTGCCCCCGAGTTCTACATGATCGGCGACTGCAAGAAAGCCGCTACGGTGCAGCAGGCCATGCGTTCCGCGTTCTCCACGGCGTCCCGGATCTGAGACGCCTCCCTAATCGTTATTACAGCGCCATAGATCAATAGGACTGCCCGCCGTACGGCCAGGAGATTGCCTGTCGTGCGGCGGGCAATTTGTTTCTTCCCGCACAACGACCTTATATGCGTTTAAAATCCCGTTCCACGGCGAAGCCGGCGCACCTTGACATTTCAGCGGCGTTCGGCTATACTAAGCTCCGTCTGACAATCTTCGCCGCCATCCCTGCACAGCCAAACACCCAACGGATGCAACACGGCAGCACATATTGTAAGGAAGGAGAATTCGTTGTGCGTGTTTCTGAAAGCACCCGCCTGGATCCCATGGGTTCGGAGCCCATAGAAAAAATTCTTCCGAAATTCGCCATTCCAGCAGTGGCCAGCAATCTGTTCAACGCACTATACAACATTGTCGATCAGATATATATTGGACAGGGCGTAGGATATCTGGGCAACGCCGCCACCAATGTGGCCTTCCCCGTCACCACGATCTGTATGGCTGTCGGTCTTCTGCTGGGCGTGGGCGCAGCATCCAAATTCAATCTGGAGATGGGCCGTGGGAACCGGGACAAAGTCAATCGGGTCACCGCCACCTGTTTTTCCACGTTGATTCTGGTGGGAGTGGCATTGTTTGCAGTCATTGAACTGCTGGCTGAACCGCTGATGCGGTGCTTTGGCGCAACCGATCAAATTTTGGAATACGCCGTCACCTATACGCGTATCACCGGCGTGGGCATTCCGTTCCTGCTGATTTCCACCGGCGGCAATCCGCTGATTCGCTCTGACGGGCGGGCAAAATGGTCCATGTTCTGCGTGGTCAGCGGTGCGGTACTGAATATGATCCTGGACCCCATTTTTATCTTTGTGTTCCACTGGGGCGTGGCCGGCGCGGCCATTGCCACGGTCATCAGTCAAATTCTCTCCGCCGTATTGGTGCTGTGCTATATTCCCCGGTTTCAGCTGATCCATCTGTCCCTGCGGGACTTCCTCCCCAGCGGTCAGGCCCTGCGGGAGATGTGCGCCCTGGGCATGACGCCGGCCTTCAACCAGCTGGCCAGCCTGGTGGTGCAGGTGGTGCTGAACAATCTGCTGCGAACCTATGGCGCGTTGTCCGTTTACGGCAGCGAAATCCCCTTGGCTGTGGGGGGCATCGTCACCAAGGTTAACGTGATTTTCACTGCCATCATTTTGGGCATTGCACAAGGCGCGCAGCCTATTCATGGCTTCAACTATGGCGCAGGGCTCTTTCACCGGGTCCGGCAGACCTACAAGCTGGAAAGCAAAGTGGTCATTCTCATTTCTGTGCTCGCCTTTTTGCTCTTTGAGCTGCTGGCCGCCCCCATCATTTCACTGTTCGGCTCTGAAAATGCGTTATACCACCAGTTCGCTGACAACTATTTGCGGGTATACCTGTTTTGCACCTTTCTCAATGGCATGCAGCAGATGAGCACCATGTTTTTCTCTGCCACCGGCCACGCCAAGGAGGGCGCTCTACTGACCCTGTCGCGGCAAGTCCTGTTCCTGCTGCCGCTGCTGTGCCTGTTTGCCTGGCTGGGCGGCGTAGACGGCATCAAATTTGCCGCGCCGGTGGCGGACACACTGGCGTTCTGCATCACCATGGTGCTGGTTCGCAGAGAATTTCAGCACCAGTCGGCCCTGGACAGGCAATCGGCTGCGGAAAAGTCCGACTGACCGGGAGGGCTCTCTTTCTCATGGAAGGTCTGCCTTCCAAATATACCGTTTTATCCATCACGATTGATACAAAGGAGTACTTCATGAATCAGCAAACATCTCTGGAAATGATCGCCGCCCTGTCCAACGCCAAAGGCGTTTCCGGGTTCGAGGATCAGGTTTTAGACGTACTGCGCCAGTATGGCAGCGGCCTGGGCACGTTCAGGGAGGACCGCATGCGCAATCTGTACCTGACCCGCCAGGAAAACCGGGGCGGCCGCCCCATGGTACAGCTGGACGCCCACAGCGACGAAGTGGGCTTCATGGTGCAAGCGATCCGCCCCAATGGCACACTGCGTTTCACCACGCTGGGCGGCTGGGTCAACAGCAATATTCCCGCGCACCGCGTTTGGGTTCAGACCGCCGATGGTACATACATTCCCGGCGTCATTGCCAGCAAGCCGCCCCACTTTATGTCTGCCGCCGAGCGCGGCGCCCTCCCTGCCGTGGAGAATATGAGCATTGACATTGGCGCCTCCTCCCGGGAGGAGGTTTTGTCGGACTATCAGATCCGCATTGGTGCGCCGGTAGTGCCGGACGTGACCTTTGAATACCAGGAAAAACACGACCTGATGATCGGCAAAGCCTTTGACTGCCGTCTGGGCTGTGCCGCCATTCTCCATACCCTGGACGCCCTGCGGGGCAGAGACCTGGCCGTGGACGTCACCGCCGCCTTTTCCACCCAGGAAGAGATGGGCACTCGCGGCGCCACTGTCACAGCCCACACTGTCCTTCCGGATTTGGCCATTGTCTTTGAGGGCTGCCCCGCCGACGACACCTTCAGCGAACCATATATGATTCAGACAGCCATTCACAAGGGCCCCATGCTGCGCCATATTGACGCCCGGATGCTGACCCATCCCCGTTTTCAGCGCTTTGCCCTGGATCTGGCCGCCGAGCTGAACATTCCAGTGCAGGAGAGTGTCCGTACCGGCGGCTCTACCAACGGCGCAGTCATCCACTTGTCCAACCAGGGGGTACCCACCATCGTCATCGGCATTCCTGTGCGGTATATCCATACCCACTATGGTCTGGCGGCCCACAGCGATGTGGAAAACGCCGCCCGCCTGGCCGCCGCCATTTTGGAGAGGCTGGACAACACTGTTCTGGATCGATTTTGAAGCTGCCTCAGAATAAGATGTCAATGCGCCGGATCGCGTTTGCGATCCGGCGCTCAGCTTGTCGAAAAAGTGCCTACGGCACTTTTTCGACCGCTGTATTTTGATCTGCTCGGGCGAAATGAATCCGCCCGGCATCATTCGCAACCCCTTGCGCAGCAAGGATTCGCGAATTTGACGGCGCAGCAGCTGTGCCGGCTTTTCACAGAGCGAAAAGCCGGCTATCTGCCCGGGCTTCGCATCCGAAAACTGTATTGCTATTGTAGTTTTTGTCAATAAACTGACTTTGCAGCTTTTACAGGCTGCCAGCTCACAGAGCCGGAGTCCCCGGCCAGCCCCAGCGTGCAGTCCGGTTGCCCGCATTACGCCCACAAACAGATCTGCCGCTGCAGCGCGCATGTAGATTTGCTGGATGCCGCCCTGCAGATCAATTTGCGCTTGGCGTTAGCACGGCAAATAGATACTGCTTTTGCGCATAGTCATAAAACTGGAACAGCAGCCGCCCATCTGCCAGGCCCACGGCGCTATGTACCAGACGGCTGCTGTCTACGGCGTTGTCCCCGTGAGACAGGCTCTCCCAATCCTGAAGCAGCGTTCTGGTCTGCGCTTCCAAATTGATGCCGTATATGCCGTTTTGATCCCATTCCCAGAGATCGTAGGCCGGATCCACGCTGTCCAGAATCTTGTTGCTGGAAACCAGATCCCGCATGGTGGCCTCATCTCATAGGCGTATTGCGGACTGATCTCCAGCGTGCCGGGCTCCACAGCACACACAATGCGGTATTGCGCAGTTCCAATGGGCGCATGACGAACCAGCATGAGGCAGACTTCCCGGGAAGTCTGCCGGACAAACTGAAATTCATCGGCGTCTCCGCTGAAAAACGGCAGATCTTCTGCCCCCTCCATGTCCTCTTGCCACTCCGCCTCCACTTCCAGATAGCCCTGGGTTTGCGCGGACAGGTCGGAAAAGTCCTTTGTTTCCAGCAACGTCCCGCCGGCGGTGTAGAGCAGCAGGCACTGCCGGAAATTCTGTGTACTCAGGTGGGTCTGCTGTCCAAAGGTCACCGTCAGGTAGAGGTACTGCCCATCTGTTGCAAAAGAAGTTACCTGCAGTACCTCCTGCTGGGCCGACAGATCAATCCGCGTCCGGCAGGATCCGTCGGTCTCCAGCTGCAGCAGCACATAGGCGCCGCTGTCCTCCAAGCCGCTGACCCACAGGCTGTTGTCCGCGTCCAGTCCCAGCAGCTGAAAAGACGTCAGTTCCGGCATGTTGGCACGGGCTGCCGGTACAACGCTGCCGTCTTCCACCGGCAGGGTAAACACCCGACTGTCTGCCGAATCGCCGCTGCCCCAACTGACCGCCCCCACGGCAGAAGCCCCATTTCCTGCCAGATACAGTCCCGCGCCGGTGGGGTTTTCAGACAGGGTGACCGCGTAATTCTGCACAACCGGTACGGTCTCCGCGCCGGAGCTGCCGCAGGCGCACAGGCAGCCCAGAAGCAGCAGCCAGCCCCCCAGTCGTTTTAAATACTTAGAACCTCCCATGGCTTCACATCCTCTCTTACATCCGGCGTGTCGATATGCCGGTACTCGAAAATGCGCACAACAGCAAGGATGCATTCCGTCCCGCAAGGCGCACTGACTATGGCGTCTTGCGGGCGAAAGCATTGCAAATTGGCGGAAAAGGCGCGCTGTTTGGCATAGGAACGAAAGAAAATGAGCTCCACTCTAATCCCAGTTTACAAGACACTGTTATAAAAGTCAATATTTCTGGTAATTATTTTTTACTTTTCATTCTGTCCAACTGGGCAGGCACAAATGGATGCACGGCGCCCAGGGCGCAAAAATGTGGCGCGGAAACAAGGTCGGTTCCGCGCCACACAAGCCGTGGCTGCTCTGTTTTTCAATTCCCTTCTTCGAAGATCAACTTTCCGCCTGAATACAGGTGATAG
>CBCPMX010000169.1:0-3299 GCA_965120355.1 uncultured Oscillospiraceae bacterium | reverse complement strand
GGTTTTACTACCCACACTTAGTACAATAGAGCCCCATCTTTTTGGAATTGTTGGAATCCCTCCACCTGGGGCGTTCGATTTTTCACGGCTATCCGGAAGGTCTTCATAGCTGTCAGCCGTTCGCCATTCTCCGCCTGCACAGCTTCCCGCTGCCGAACTGCCAGGGACTGCTCGTGAATACAGATGTGTTCGTCGCGGCCACGGATCCGCTCCAGAATGTCCACCGGATCCAGTTCCAGCACCACATACGGGCCGCGTCCCGGGGCGCCCGGCTCTGGCCGTTCGCTGACATATGCCCGCAGTATTTGCCGGCCAAACACTTCATAGGCGCCCGGATAAATGCTGTCCGGCAGGAGCGGCACACTGTATTCCAGCACCAAAGCGTCGTTGACCGCGCCGTCTCCCAATACAGTATTGTATACCGTCATTGATTTGCACGTCATACCTGCGTCTCCTCCATCCAGCACAACAGCGCCAGCGCATGATCTCGCAGCAATTCTGCCGCACCGGGTGCAAAAGGACCGTTCTGCGCTGCATAGGTAATCCGTTCACACCCCAGCTGATCGGCCATATATTTCGCGCCGCCATTGACCATAGTCACTACCATCGTCAATGGGAATACAGAACCCTCTCGAATCTGCACGCCAGTCGCTGCGCTCAGTTCGGGCTTGACCCCTACCAGAACTGCCGGCCCAATTCTCAAAACATCCACATCGGTCTGCGTGGCGCCCGCTGCTTCATACTGGATTTCCCGTCTGGCGTAAACTTCCGAACGGTCTGGCATGACCTTTGCCGGGACGGCAAACCGGCGGGAATGAACCGAGACCGTCACGTCAGTCAAATCCGCCTGAATCGTGTCCGCCACAGCACACACCGCTTCTCCAAGCTCTGTACCCAAGCTGTCCTTCATCGCTATGCCTGCCTCGGCCCGCTCCACGGATTTTAACGTGCCATCCGGCTGCAGCACTGCCGTGCTGGCCTTTTGCCGCGGCGCCTGATCGCCCGCTGCCCCGCACAGGAACACCGCCACTGCGCCGGGATACCTTTTCTCCGCCAATGCGCAGGCCACTCCGGTGAGATCCGCGGAGACCACATAGCCGCTGTCGGACATGGGCGCATGATCCAGCACTGAAGACTGTATCGCATAGTTATACAACAGCGCAATGGGACTGCCGTCCAACGCGTCCAGTCGGATGGCAAGCAGCGCCTTATCCGCAAAAGCGGTGCTCCCTTCTCCCAACCACCAGCCGTCAACCGTTTCCACATCACGGCCAGCATTGACAGCACAGTCGCCTGTTCCATATCCCATACGGGCGGGCCGCACAGACGCTTTCGCCTGCTTGCAGGCAGCTTCCACAGCGGACAGCAGTGCCTCAGTCTGCGCTGTACTCTGCGCCTGTTCTTCCGGCGACTGCCGCGGACCAGGGCCGTTGGTTCCCGCCTGGATATGAGGCGCAGAAAAGGTATGACTGACCGTAATCCATACATGGTCAGGATCCGTGTCCGTCCATGCCCCCACCTGGCGCCGCAGCGTATCCACACCGCCCATCAGTGACGTCAATTCCAAAGAGACAATTACCGCAGATGTGTCTGCCTGCAGCAAAACCACCCGCACATGCAGTGGATCTAAAATCCGGGTAAAATTTTCGCGCTGCGGCAGCAATGCCTGCGTCAGCGCAATTTCCGCCATTCCGGCGCCGGCCATCAAGGTTCCCATTCACATATCCCCTTTCCGTTTATTTTCCGTTTTCTGCATTCCATTTTATCCGCTGTATCAAACAGCGTCAATTCCATTTAATATTCGAGTTCAGAATAATTTAGGTTCTCAGCCGTAAATTATTCGATTCCGGCATGATTCCCAGACGGATTTGAATTGAACGCCGCCTGTCCATTCGATAGAATGGATATAGAATATCTCTACACAAGTCCAACTGCTGGAATTGTCTTCCGGACACCGGCGCTGTTGGCGATCTGTAGAGGCGCTGGCCCTGAGGGCTCTCCGGAAACATTCGCAAAAAAGATCGCCGAATGGTCCGCAGCCCAACGGGTGTCAGCACAATACTGGATAGAAAGGATATGCGATCGAACGCACAGGTGTGCACATGAACTACTATCAAAACACCATGGTCAATCGATATGAACAGGTCGAGCTGTTCTCGCCCGCTGAATACCGCCGCCGTCTGCAAGGCGTGCGGGACATTATGCAGCAGCAGGATGTGCAGATGGCACTGTTCCTGGAATGCGCAGAAGAAACATACGATCACTGGCTCACAGGCCGCCGGTTCCTGGACTACATTCTGATACCGCAGCAAGGCGAAGCACTGGCGATTCTCTACTCCGAACTGAACGAGGCTTCCTGTGCTGCATCCCAGGGCACAGATTATGGGCGTTATCTCATGCAGCGGGCGCCTGCGGTCCCGCCTTGTGATGAGATTCGCTTTCTGAACCGGCTGCCTGACGCTGAGATCGCCGCACTGATCTCCGCCTACGCCCCGGCCCGCATTGGTCTGATCCTGCCTGATCACATGAATGCAGCGCTCTATGACGCTATTACGGCCAAATTACCCAACGTGGAATTTGTAGACATCACACTGGACGTGGCCCTGTTCAAAGCAGTCAAAAGTGAAGAAGAGCAATACGCCATCCGGCAATCTGCCGCTGCACAAAAAAAGATCTTTCTGGCGCTTCCCCAGATGATCCGCGTTGGCGAAACACCGGACTCCATCAACCGGCAAATCAACTACTATATCAGTGAGCTGGGTTCCTCGGGCTGTGTCCACGGCGGCTTGCAAAACAAGGGAAACATGGACACGCCAGCTATTGGCATGGGTGGGAAACCCGGTGATCAGCCAATTCAGTACGGTGACCGCATGTTTGTCATGTTCGAAGCAAACGGCCCTGGCCACCAGCATTATGCGTTCGGCCGTCATTTTGTAATGGGGGAACCTTCTGCAGCCTACGCCAAGTCTGTGGAAATCGCCATCAAAACCCATCAATACGCCGTTAGCCTGATGCGGCCCAATTCCCTGACGCTGGCGCAAATTGCGGTTAAAACTCGTAAATACTGTAATAAGCTAGGATACACTCTCATGGAACGGGTTGGTTGGAACTGGATGCACAGCATGGGCGCATATTACTATGAGCAGTATTCTCTGGAAGACTATTCTGAGGATGTGCCGCTGCGTAGTAATATTTTGCTGCACTGCCATCCCGTTACCTACCGCTCCTATCCGGAGATTGACCCCAACATTCGGGAAGATCAGATGATCCTCAACACCTATCTCATCACGGAAGAGGGT
>CBCPMX010000168.1:0-11857 GCA_965120355.1 uncultured Oscillospiraceae bacterium | reverse complement strand
TAGCTGCATTCCAGGGGACCGGGTTCCTGCGTTTCCAGCAGGCGGAAGAGCATCACGGCCGCTTCGGCACGGGTCAGGGAGGCGTTGGGGGCAAAGCTGCCGGTTGTCCGTCCGGTGGCAAAGGCCACATGCTCGTCAGTGTTGAGCAGCGGTGCTGCCCACGCGGTGTAGACCAGGTCCGCCGTCACAGCAGCATCCAGATCCGTCAGGGTTCCGTCGCAGAACCAGCCCCAAATGGACCGGCCGTCGCTGGTGGTCTCCGGCGCTTGGGTGGGGCATTGCCCTTCCGGAACCACTTCTGTGGCAAGCGTACCTGTGTTGTCTACATAAGTGACAGTAAAGCCCACCTCCTGCGGCGCGACTTCCTCCTCTTGTGTGCTGGCGCTGACCGCTGCCGGCGGATCCGGCGTGATGGAGTCTGCGACTGCCTCACCCGCTGCCAATACTGCTGCGCTCAAGACGGCCATCAGTATCAGCATCAGTGCGAATCGTTTCCACATGTCCAGCACACCCCCATATCAAAATATTGTAATTGAGAGAGAATATTGTCCAGCTGATCTGGAGTTCACTCAAACTTGGCATAAATCGACATATCAAATGCTATTATACTCACGGAAGGGAAAATGTCAATTCTTCTGCTGGAAATTCCCCGAATCGACGAAAAAACAGGGGAAATCCCAACAGTTGCTCGGAGGAACCCGTGGAAACGCGCGAAAGCTCGACCACAGTCCGCCGGATGGGAGTCCGACCGTCTGCCGGGCAGGGGCGGCAGTTGCCGGGTTTGGATAAGGCGCAATTTTTCATTTACTTTCGAAGAAACTTGGGATATTATTAAAAGAGGGCTGGTTTTCGCGCAGAGCGGCAGAGAAGCGGAACGGGCGTTGACTGCCCTGCTGTGGTTTGCTGTTTGCAAGGCCCTGAATTTTGATTTGCCGGGATTGAAACCGATATAAATTCGCCCATCTCATGAGGCGTTCTTCTCTGATATCAGTATTAATAAAGAAATAATTACACGAGGTGATTCTCATGCCTAATTTATTGGAGACTGGGCAGATCGTCAATACCCACGGCGTCCGTGGGGAGCTCAAGATCCTTCCCTGGGCGGATACGCCGGACTTTCTGCTGGAATTTGATGAATTTTATATTGACGGAAGGCCCTACGCCGTGGAGTCCAGCCGTGTCCACAAGACCTGCGTACTGGTGAAGCTGGAAGGGATCGACGATGTGAATCAGGCGGCGTTGCTGCGAAATAAGCAGGTTTCCATTGACCGCGACCAGGTGGAACTGGCTGAAGGCGCGGTCTTCATCGCCGATCTCGTTGGCCTGCCGGTGCTGTGCAATGGGCGTGAGCTGGGAAAAATCGTCGAGGTACTGACGCCGCCGTCCAATGACGTCTACGTTGTGCGCGGCGGCGGTCACGAATACATGATTCCTGTGGTGGAGGAATTCGTGGAGGAGATCAATGTGGACGGCGGCTATGTCCGGGTGCGGCTCATTGAGGGGATGCAGACCGATGCGCATTGATATCATGACCCTGTTTCCCGACACGGTGGGAGACATGATGAACGAGAGCATTCTGGGCCGCGCCCAGGAACGGGGCTATATCCGCATTGAGACCCACCAGATCCGGGACTATACCACCAACAAGCAGAACCAGGTGGACGACTATCCCTATGGCGGCGGTCGTGGGGCGGTGATGCAGGCGGATCCGCTGTACAACTGCTGGTGTCACATCCTGGACGAAGTGGGCGGGCCGGTCCACACCATTTTCCTGTCGCCCTGCGGGAAAACCTTTTGCCAGGCCGACGCCAAACGGCTGAAGGACTATGGAAATCTGATTCTGGTCTGCGGCCACTACGAGGGCATTGACCAGCGATTCATTGATGAGTGCGTGGACGAGGAAATCTCCATCGGCGACTTTGTCCTCACCGGCGGTGAAATTCCCGCCATGGCTGTGGCCGACGCGGTGTGCCGGCTGGTGCCGGGGGTTTTGGGCGGCGAGGAGTGCTTCACCGATGAGAGCCATTGGGACGGCCTGCTGGAATATCCCCAGTATTCCCGCCCGGAGAATTGGCACGGCCTGTCCGTGCCGCCCGTTCTTCTGTCTGGTCATCACGCCAATATTGCCCGCTGGCGGCGGAAGCAGTCTCTGCTGCGCACCCGGCAGCGCCGTCCGGATATGTATGAAAAGCTGACCTTTGATCCTTCCACGAAGCAGGAGCGCAAATTCCTGGCCGAGGTGGAGGCGGAATGGGAGGAGTTGCAACATGACAAATCTTGAAACCTTAAAGCAGTGGGTAGCGGAAAGTGACAACATTGTATTCTTCGGTGGCGCGGGAGTAAGCACAGAATCTGGAATTCCGGATTTTAGAAGTGTAGATGGCCTCTACAGCCAGAAGTTCCAGTACCCGCCGGAGACTATGCTCTCCCATACCTTCTATGTCCATCACACGGAGGAATTTTTTCGCTTTTACCGCGACAAGCTGCTGCCGCTGGAGTTTGCACCCAACGCAGCCCATGTGAAGCTGGCGGAGCTGGAGCGGGCGGGAAAACTGAAGGCCATTGTCACCCAGAATGTGGACGGCCTTCATGAAAAAGCAGGCTCCAAGCGGATCTACAACCTCCATGGCACCGTTTACCGCAACACTTGCCAATCCTGCGGCAAGCGGTATGACGGGCTGGAGGGGGCGCTGTTCATCAAAAATTCCGAAGGCATTCCCCGCTGCACCTGCGGCGGCATTGTCAAGCCTGATGTCGTGCTGTATGAAGAAGGCTTGGACGAAGATACCATCACCGGTGCGGTGCAGGCCATTGCACAGGCAGAAGTACTCATTGTGGGCGGCACCAGCCTGACGGTCTATCCCGCTGCCGGCCTGCTGCGGTATTATGCGGGACATCAACTGGTGCTCATCAACCGGGACGCCACCCCCATGGACGGGCGGGCGGACCTGATCCTGCGCGAACCCATCGGAGAAATTTTCTCCAAGCTTTGAGCGGAGCGCTGTGCAGCACGGCAGAAAACTGGCAAACGCCGCTGCGGATGCAACGGCGTTTGCCAGTATAAATAGGAGGAATCCGATTTGCACTGCGGCCTCCTAAAATAAAAGTTGACAGATCTGATATATAATCCCGTAAAGGACGCTGGCGGAAATGCCGTATACCAGCACCGGCCCGGCGATGGTGAACATCTTTGCGCCGATGCCCAGTACCAGCCCCTCGGACCGGAACTCCATGGCCGGCGAGACCACGGAGTTGGCAAAGCCGGTGATGGGCACCAGGGTTCCGGCGCCGGCCACTTTGGCGATATCGTCGTAGATGCTCAGGCCCGTCAAAATGGCGCTGATGGCCACCAGACAGATGGACGCGGCGGTGCCGGCGTTTTCCTGATCCAGCCCCAGGGCTTTCCATCCATTGATAAGCAGTTGGCCCAGTACGCAGATGAGCCCGCCGATCCAGAAGGCGTTGAGCACGTCCTTCCATAGCGGCGACTTGGGCGCGCGCTGGTCCACAAACTGTTGATACTGTTGATTGTCCATAAGAGACGCCCCCTTGTTTCCGTTAGTATGCGGGAAAAGGGGGCGTCCTATTCATTTTAAAATCAACATCCCGCGTTATGCGGAAACGTCCTCAAACTGACTGTTATACAGACTGGCATAAAAGCCGCCCTTGGCCAGCAGCTGTTCGTGATTGCCCTGCTCAATGATGTCGCCGTCCTTCATGACCAGAATCAGATCTGCGTCCTTGATGGTGGACAGACGATGGGCAATGACAAAGCTGGTTCTGCCCTTCATCAGCTCGTTCATAGCCGCCTGAATCAAATGCTCTGTGCGGGTATCGACGCTGGAGGTGGCCTCGTCCAGAATCAGGACTTTATTGTCTGCCAGAATGGCCCGTGCAATGGTCAGCAGCTGCTTCTGGCCCTGGGAGATGTTGCTGGCGTCCTCATTCAGCTCCATTTGGTAACCGCCGGGAAGCGTCTGGATGAAATGGTGGACGTGCGCAGCCTTGGCGGCGGCGATGACCTCTTCATCTGTGGCATCCAGCCGGCCGTAGCGGATATTCTCCATGATGGTGCCCTTGAACAGCCAGGTGTCCTGCAGAACCATCCCAAAGGCTTCCCGCAGCTCGCTGCGGTTGAACTCCCGGATGTCGTGGCCGTCCACGCGAATGGCGCCGCTGTTCACATCATAGAAGCGCATCAGCAGCTTAACCATGGTGGTTTTGCCGGCGCCGGTGGGCCCGACAATGGCCACCATCTGGCCGGGCTGAATTTTGGCGGAAAAGTCCTTGATAATGATCTTATCGGGATTGTAGCCGAAGCGGATATGGTCGAACTCCACTTCGCCGCGGAGGTTCTCAATGGAGGCGGGATTCTCCACGGTCATATCCTCTTCTTCTTCACTCAGGAATTCGAATACCCGTTCCGCAGCGGCCGCCATGGACTGGAGCATGTTGGACACCTGCGCCATTTGGGTAATGGGCTGTGTAAAGTTGCGGACATACTGAATAAAGGACTGGATGTCGCCTACCTGAATGGTGCCGCGTGCTGCCAGCACTGCGCCCACTACTGCGACGGCCACATAGCCCAGATTGCCCACAAAATTCATAATGGGCTGCATCAGGCCGGAGAAAAACTGAGATTTCCAAGCGGATTGGTACAGTTTCCGGTTGGTGGCCTGGAACTCATCCAATACGGTCTGTTCCCGGTTGAAGGCCCGGACTACATTGTGGCCGGAATAGATTTCCTCCACTTGACCATTGATGACACCCAGCGTCTCCTGCTGGTCGTTAAAATACCGCTGAGAGTGTTTCACCACAAAGATGATCAGCACCAGGCTCACAGGCAGGATCACTATGGTGATGCAGGTCATCAGCGGGCTGATGGACAGCATCATAATGACCACGCCCAGGATGGTGGTAATGGAAGTGATGAGCTGCGTCACGCTCTGGTTCAAGCTCTGGCCCAGGGTGTCCACATCGTTGGTGATGTGGGAGAGCACTTCGCCGACCGTGCGGGACTCAAAATACTTCATGGGCATCCGGTGGATTTTCTCCGAGATATCCCGCCGCAGCCGGTAGCACAGACGTTGGGAGATGCCGGACATGAGCCATCCCTGGATAAAAGAGAACAGGGCGCTGACGGCATACAGGCACAGCAGCAAAAGCAGGATCTGCCCAATTTTCGTAAAGTCGATGCTGCCGGCGCCGGTGACTTTGGCCACCAGCCCGTTGAACAGCTCTGTGGTGGCCTGGCCCAGAATTTTGGGGCCCACCACATTAAAGATGGTACTGCCAATGGCGAAGATCAGCACGCCAATGAGGGCAAATTTGAACCGGCCCATATAGGACAGCAGCTTGCCAATGGTGCCCTTGAAATCCTTGGCTTTTTCCCCGGTGCCTATGGCGCCGGGACCGCCTATGCGTCTTCTTCTCGGTTCACTCATTCTGCGATCCCTCCCAACTCTTTTTCAGAAAGCTGCGACCGGGCGATCTTCTGGTAGGTGGTACAGGTGCGCATCAGTTCCTCGTGGGTGCCGATGCCGGCAATCTTGCCCTCGTCCATGACGATGATCTGGTCTGCGTGGAGTATGGTGGAGATCCGCTGGGCCACAATGATGGTGGTCACGTCTCGAATCTGGCTTGCCAAGGCCCGCCGCAGCGCCACATCGGTTTTGTAGTCCAATGCCGAGAAGGAATCGTCAAAGAGGAACACCTTCGGGTGTTTGGCGATGGCCCGGGCGATGGACAGGCGCTGCTTCTGGCCGCCGGAGACATTGGAGCCGCCCTGGGAAATGGGGGACTGGTAGCCCGCCGGCTTGGAGGAGATGAACTCTGTGGCCTGGGCAATTTCCGCTGCCTGCTCCATATCCGCATCGGAGATCTGTGCACCGCCGAATTTCAGGTTGGACTCGATATCGCCGGAGAACAGGACGCCCTTCTGCGGTACGTAGCCCAGCAGGCTGTGGAGCTGATGCAGCGTCATGTCGCGAATGTCTATGCCGTCCAGCGTGATTTTGCCCTGGCTGACGTCAAAGAATCGAGGAATTAGGTTCAGCAGCGTGGATTTTCCGCTGCCGGTAGAGCCAATAATCGCCGTGGTCTGGCCGGGCTTTGCCGTGAAGGAGATGTGCTCCAGAGCGTCGGCATCGGCGTCGGGATAATGGAAGCTGACGTCGTGGAACTGCAGCTCTCCCTGCCAGTTCCGGGTCGGATCTTCCAGCGCGTTTTCCTTATCGCGGATTTTTGGTTCGGTGCGCAATACTTCGTTGATCCGGTCGGCAGAGACGCTGGCGCGGGGCAGCATAATGGACACCATCGCCAACATCAGGAAGGCCATGACAATCTGCATAGTATAAGTGATGAAGGCCATCATATCGCCCACCTGCATGGTGCCGGCGTCCACGCCGTGCCCGCCGATCCAGACAATGCTGACCGTGATGATGTTCATAATTAGCGTCATCACGGGCGACATAAAGGTCATGACGCGATTGGTGAACAGCTGGGTGCGCATCAGATCCCGGTTGGCTTTATCGAACCGTTCCTCCTCATATTTTTCGCGGCTGAAGGCTCGAATCACCGGCAGGCCCGTCAAAATTTCCCGGGAGACCAGGTTCAGACGGTCAATGAGGGTCTGCATTTTCTTGAACTTCGGCATGGCGACCGACATCAGGATTGCAACCAGCAGGAAAATTGCGCCCACGGCCACTGCAATGATCCAGGCCATGCCGGTGCGGGTGCTGGCTACCCTGAGCACGCCGCCAATGCCCAGAATCGGCGCGTAGAGGACCATTCGCAGCAAAATCACAATGACCATCTGCACCTGCTGGATATCGTTGGTGGAGCGGGTGATGAGGGAGGCGGTGGAGAACTGGTCCATTTCGTCGTTGCCGAAGGAAATTACCTTCTGGAACAGCTGGCTGCGCAGATCCATGGACACAGACGCCGACACCCGGGAGGCCAACAGGCCCACCAGCACGGCTGCGACCACCATTACCAGGGAAATGCCAAGCATCTTGGCGCCGGTGGACAGCAGGTATTGCAGCTGCATATCATCCAAATCATAGCCCAGGGCTTCATACTCCGCCTGGGTGACCTGAATGGCCTGCTGTTCCAGCAGAGAATCCCCGGCGGCGGTCAGTTCCGACTCCACCTCGGCGCGGATGGCCAGCAGCTGCTCCCGCGTGAGCTGACCGGCTTCCGCCAGGGTCACCAGGGTTTGGGCGTCCATCCCCTGACTGCTCTGCATGGTCTGCAGCAGGACCATGGGTGTGCAGAGCGCGGCGTCCAGGTTTTCGCGGTCTGCTTCGCCCTGCGCTGTCAGGATATAATTGCCGTTGTCTTGCTGCGTATAGGCCGGTTCGGCGATGGACAATTCTTCGTCGGTCATCAACAGCCGCAGGGCTTGCCAGGTGCTTTCCCGCAGCTCAGAGGGAGAAACATGATCCACGCCGCTTTGCTGAATCCCCACGTCCACCAGGTCGGAAGTGTATTGGGGCAGGGTCAGATCGCAGACGGCCTGAGCCACCAGCAGCAAAAGAATCAGAAGCACCGCTTTCCAGGAGCCCTTCAGATAACGTAACATATTCAGCATGGGCTGTCTCCTTTCTCCGGTTTGGAAGCCGGCCCCACAGAATCGGGGCAATGTGCCGTAATCTCCACCAGGCGGCGAAGGATGCGCGCAAGCGCCGCTGCGTCCTCCTGGCCCAGTTCCCGCAGGATGCGGAGGGCAACTTTCTCCAGCGCGGCCTCTCCCGCCAAAAGCCGGTCGCGGCCAGTCTGTGTGACGCAGACCCGGACACGCCGGTGGTCCGTTTCGTCAGCCCGGCGGACAACCTGTCCCTTTTTCTCCAGGCTGTTGATAATGGCGGCAATACGGGCGGTGGAGACGCCGGCAGTCCGGCTCAGTTCTCCTGGCAGGGATTGATCTTTTTGATGTACCAGAAATCGGAGAACCATCATCTCTCCCTGGCTCAATTGATCCAACTGCCAAGGACTCCCGTGCCGCAGCAGCGCGATGGAACTGCGTTGGATCTCTTTGGCCAGTTCCTCAAATTCCAAAATCAAACACCTTCTTTTTTGCTAACAGTGTTCGTAATTATAGCGCTCTATGATGAGAGTGTCAACGGAACGAGGCTGGTTTTCACAATTTGTTTTCAATTGATTCATAGTACGGCAACAATTGAGACGCGGGCGGGGAAGCGCGGCGCGCGCATGGGACGGCGCTTCGCCTGTTTCTGCACAGGGCTTACCAAACTTCACAAAAAACGAAAATTATGCGGTCAAGGAGGCTCCCAGCGTCTGGGTACTGCCCAAGCGGGCCGCGCCTGGGATGCGCCGGCACATCCCAGGCGGGTTTGAAACCGCATTGGCACAAAAACACGAAGAAATCTCCGCTTCGACGAAATAAGACTTGTTTTATTTTGTGAAATGGCATATGATAGGGGAGCAGCTGCCCCTTGGGCAGTTGGCCCCAACTCTTTTGAAAAGAGGCGTTGTCATGAAAAAATTGAATGTCTGCGTCCTGTTTGGCGGTGTTTCGCCGGAGCATGAGGTCTCTCTGCGCTCTGCCGAATCCATTTTGTCCAATCTGGATCCTGAAAAATATAATATTTTCCCCGTCGGCATTACCCGGGAAGGAGATTGGTATCTCTTTGGAGATACGGACTACAGTTTGCTCCCCTCCGGTCAATGGCTGACCTGCCCCGGCAACCGGCGGGCGGCGCTGTCGCCCATCCGCGGACAAGGACTTTTGAGCTTCGAGGGCGATTGCGTGGTGCGCGAGCGTATTGACGTGATCTTCCCGGTGCTCCACGGCGAAAACGGGGAGGACGGCTCCATCCAGGGCCTGGCCCAGCTGGCTGGCATTCCGTTTGTGGGCTGCGGCGTGGCGGCCTGTGCCGCTGCCATGGACAAATTTATGACCAAACTGGTAGCCGACAAGCTGAACATCCGGCAGGCGGACTGGGTGCCGGTACTGACCAGGGAACTGGATAAGGACCCGGAGTCCGTCGTTGCAGCGGTGGAGGGCCGGTTCTCCTATCCCGTGTTCGTCAAGCCAGCGGGCACCGGTTCTTCCGTGGGCGTCAGCAAGGCCAAAGATCGGGAGGGCCTGCTGCAGGCTCTGGATGAAGCGGGAAAGTTCGATGATAAAATCCTGGTGGAGGAATTTATCGACGGCCAGGAGGTGGAGGTGGCCGTGTTGGGCAACGAAACGCCGGCAGCCTCCGAAGTCGGCGAGATAGACAGCGGCGTGGAGTTCTATGACTATGACGCCAAGTATATCACCGACACGGCGACGCTGTATATTCCCGCCCGCATTTCCAACGATGCTGCCGAAACCGTGCGGGAAACAGCGGTGAAGATCTATGCCGGCCTGGGCTGCCGCGGCCTGAGCCGTGTGGACTTCTTTGTGCGCAAAGACGGCGAAGTGATCTTCAATGAGATCAATACCATGCCGGGATTTACCTCCATTTCCATGTATCCCAAGCTGTTCATCGCCAGCGGCATCAGCTATCCGCAGCTGCTGGACCGGCTGATTGAACTGGCGATGGAGGGCTGATATGGACGCCAGAGCCATTGGAGTGTTTGACTCCGGCCTGGGCGGCCTGACAGCGGTGCGCCAGCTGATGGATCAGCTGCCCGGAGAACGTATCGTCTATTTTGGCGACACCTCCCGGGTGCCGTACGGGACCCGCTCTCGGGAGACCATTGTAAAATATGTCCGGCAGGACATTCACTTTCTGCTGGAGCAGGACATCAAGGCCATTGTGATCGCCTGCAATACCGCCGACACCACGGCCAGGACGCTGGTGATGGACGACTATGACATCCCCATCTTCGGCGTGGTGGAGCCTGCGGCGCGGCGTGCCGCGCAGGTGACGCGCAGCGGGAAAATCGGCCTGATTGGCACCCCGGCCACCATCCGCACTGGAGCGTATGAGGAGATCATTGCTGCCCAGAATCCCGCCGCCCACCTGAAGGCGGCGGCATGTCCGCTGTTTGTGCCCCTGGTAGAGAATGGCCGCTTCCGGCGGGGGGATCCGGTGGCGGAATTGGTGACGGCGGAATATCTGGCGCCGTTGCGGGACTGGGGCTGTGACACCCTGGTGCTGGGCTGCACCCACTATCCGCTGCTGTGGGACGTAATTGGCGACTGCATGGGCCCGTCGGTGCAGCTCATCAACTCCGGCCGGGAGGCCGCCGCCGCCGTGGCGGAGGGGCTTGCCAGGGCGGACCTGCTGGCCCCGCCAGGTGAGCCGGGCGGCTGCCGCTACTACGTCAGCGACACACCGGATGGGTTCAGTCAGCTGGCCTCCATCTTCCTGGAGCGGGATGTGTCCGCCCAGGTGGAACAGATTGACATAGAAAAATATTGACGCTGCCAAAGCCAGTGCGGCAGATGCTGGGCAAGTGTGTATCATGCCGGACGGCCTTTTCGCCCCGGCAGATGAAAATTCAATAAACGGTGAAAGCCACAAAAATACGAAAGTGAAACGGTGGGGATCCCGCCCGATAGGAAGTTGCTATGACAAAAAAAGTTTTGATTTCCGTACGCGGAACGCAGAGATTTGAAGACCAGGAAGAAGAGACCGTGGAATTGGTCAGCGTGGGTACCCTGACCGCCAGCGGCGACGGGTATCTGGTCTCTTACGAAGAGACGGAGATGACCGGCATGGCCGGCGTCACGACCACATTTGACGTCCAGCCGGACGTGGTGACGCTGCGGCGAACCGGCGCGGTCACGTCCACCATGGTTTTCCGCCTGGGAGAAAAGCACGAATCCCTCTATGATATGGGCTTCGGGGCCCTGCTCATGGGTGTGCAGGCCAGCCATATCGATTCCAGCCGCCTCAGCGATACCGGCGGCGCCTTTGAAATTGAATACGCCATCGAGATCGAGCATCAGATTGCCGGGATGAATTCCTATCTGATTACGGTCAAAGAGATGGAACCGTGATGTACATGGAATCCGGCCCAGGCCGCAGGACGCAGAACCGTCCCGCGGCCTGGGCCGTTTGATGCCCGGAACCGGGCGGAGAAAACCGGCCATGCCGCTGTACTGCTGCACAGGGCATGGCCGGTGAAAGGGGGCGTATGTAAGGTTGTTCAGCGGATGCTGCCGCCTTCGCCGCAGGGAAAAGGCGTATTGACCATATCAAGTTTCTATATGATTTTGCGAGTTTCAATTTCTCTTATCGACAGATTGTGAAACTTATGTTATACTGGGTATATATAATCAACAGCCCAATTTTTGAGTGTGCCATGAAGGAGGGCGCAGGCAATGTCCAAACAAATTCAACAGATCATTTTATGCCAGATTTGCCTCAGTGTCATGTCAATCATATGTCCGGTTGCATACCTTACTTCCGGCAATGCAGAAAACCCCATGGCTATGATGTCGCTGATTTTCGTTTTCTTTTTTATATTCCTGTTGTCCGATGGGCTTGTAATTGGGCTTGCATGGGGAATCGGGAAGGAAAATCTGAAAAACGCAATGGTGGTATCAAACATCCTGCTCCCCAGGCGGCAGGAACGGCGTGCGGTTTTTGGTCTGCGGATCCTATTGGCTTGTTTCGCCCTGGGATTTCTGTGCCTTGCCATACGGCAGCTGCTGCGTGCAGATGCTGCCGGCGCCGTGTTCTTGCTGCTGCGCGCAGTCCGGTGCGTCCCTGTTTTTCTCCTTCTGGCGTCCGCATGCGGGCAAAACCAGCATTCATGAACAGCGCTGCATCCTGTGGCGGGAGGTGGAGCGCCAGGTGGCCGGCAGAAACACTGACCGCATCCCCGTCATAGAGATGGAATAAACCTGCATATGGAATCCGGCCCAGGCCGCGGGACGCAGAACTGTCCCGCGGCC
>CBCPMX010000167.1:0-2789 GCA_965120355.1 uncultured Oscillospiraceae bacterium | reverse complement strand
TGTCGTTCCTGTTCTCTCGCCATTTTTTGCCCTCCTCTACTTCGAGAACTATTATATCATACTTTTATTGACGACACCACCTAATATTATCGCTATATAAAAATAAAGTTGTTTTAAAAACCTACACAGGCCGGCCCATTCAGGGCCGGCCTGTGTGCCGTACACTAATTAAGAACCTTCGCTGTCAATCAGTCCAGCGCCATGGCCACAT
This sequence comes from uncultured Oscillospiraceae bacterium, assembly GCA_965120355.1. Taxonomy (GTDB): domain Bacteria; phylum Bacillota; class Clostridia; order Oscillospirales; family Oscillospiraceae; genus CBCPMX01. The sequence continues at coordinate 2,578 of CBCPMX010000167.1, read as the reverse complement.
CGAAGCCGCCGCGGACAGCCTGGGTGATCTGACCAGTCTTGACGCAGTCACCGATGGTGATAAAGTTGTGCTTTGTCTCCCGCAAGGCGTCCGCTACGGCGTACTTGGGCCGCAGACCCAGGGCGCAAATGACCGTGTCGGCCGCAAAGAGCTTCTCTTCCCCTTCCGGCGTAATGGCTACAACGCCTTCGGACGTGATCTCTTTACAGCGGGTACCAGTCTGGAGGACCGGCGGCACAGGCGCCTTGCCCATGCGAACCTTCATGGCCCGGCGATGGGCGGCAGTGGTGTCGTTGGCCACTTCCGGCAGCATTTCAATCACAGTCACCTCATGGCCGGTTTCCGCCAGGTGCAGCGCCGTCTCACAGCCCACCAGGCCGCCGCCCATGATGACAATGCGCTTACCCAGGGTCACACCGTCTTCAAACAGGTCGGTACCCAGCACATAGTTGTCGCCGGGGATGCCGAACTGATCCGGCGTAATGGGGTTGGTGCCCACGGCGCAGATCACCGTATCCACGTCCAGCTCGTCCAGCATTTGAGCTGTGACCTCGGTATTCAAATGGACGGGCACCTCCAGCTGCTCCAAGCGCCGCATCTGCCAGCAGGCAAACTTCCAGAGCAGGGATTTGAACTCCTCGTGCTCGGCAAACTTCAAAGAGCCGCCCAAGGCATCGGTCTTTTCATACAGCGCCACTTCATGTCCCCGTTCCTTGGCCGTAATGGCCGCCTGCATGCCGCCGGGCCCGCCGCCGATGACAGCGACCTTATGCTTGTGGGCGGCAGGCAGCGTGTGCGCCACCTCATACTCCTGGCCAATGACCGGGTTGACCGCGCAGACAATATTCCGGGTTTTCATCATCTGCCCCTGGCAGGTATAGCAGCGCAGGCAGCGGCGGATATCCTGGGGCCGGTTCTCCAGCACTTTGGTGGGCAGATAGGGATCAGCTACCAGGCCGCGGCCCAGGGCAATGAGGTCCGCCTGACCGGACGCCAGAATTTCTTCCATTTGATCGGGATCGCCCAATGCGCCGACACAGCTGACCGGTTTGCTGACCGCCTTCTTGACAGCGGCAGCCAGACGGACGTTGCAGCCGTCAGGCAGGAACATGCTGGGATGCATAATGATCCAGGTGAACAGATCCTCCATGACGCCGGCGGAAATGTTGAACATATCCACATAGGGCTCCAGCATCTTGCACAGCTCTACGCCTTCCGCCAAATCGTAGCCGCCCTCGGTCATTTCGTCGCCGGAGATGCGCAGCTCGATGAGGCAGCGCGGCGCAGCCTTTCGGACAGCCTGCAGCACCTCAATGACGTACCGGCAGCGATTTTCCCGACTGCCGCCATACTCGTCGGTGCGCTTGTTGCTCAGGGGCGACAGAAATTCTGCCAGCAGCCAACCGTGACCGGCATGGATCGTCAGGATGTCAAAGCCGGCCATGGCACAGTTGGCGGCAGAACGGGCATAGGCCGCCGTCACCGTATCCATCAGCGTGCGGTCCATCTCGCGGACGGTTACATTGCCCTTGTCGTCCCGAATCTCACTGGGGCCAATGGGCAAGTTCCCGCCCAAAAACGCGGGATTGCAGCGCTTGCCGCCGTGTCCAAATTCAATGCTCGCATAGGCGCCATACTTGTGGATAGCGTGGACTACTTCAAACATGGACGGCACTGCCGTCGGCACATCGAGCAGAACCTGGGATGGATGATCCAGCCCTGTCTGAGCATGGACGCAGCATTCACCCACATTGACAATGGCAGCGCCGCCCTTTGCACGCAGCTCGAAATAGGCGATATTCTCTCTGGTGAAGGTGCCGCCAGCCCCCATTTCCGCCAGGGATGTCGGGGCGGAGATCATGCGGTTCTTCAGCGTCAAGTTTCCAATCTTCAGCGGCTTGCGCAGATTTTCATACATTCCTAAATACCCTCCTGTACAAAATCGTCAATAATTCGTATACATATATACTCATTATAGCGGCTTTTCGCCCTTAAGGGAAATACCGATTTTCTATATGGTATAACTGACGGCTATATGATGACCCTCACGCCGTATCCACCGGGCTGGCCTTCACCGGCGGCCACTGCTCTTTGCTGGTGCGCTCTGGCAGTGCAGTTAGCTTATCCATATCTTTAATATACAGGCACTGCCGCTGTCCCAGCTCCATGGGCGGGAAATAGTCATTAAAGAAGTTGTGCAGGCGAACGCCCAGTGCCTCATAGTGCCCCACAGCAAAGTGGTACAGTTTTCGGGCACTGTCCGTTAGGATCCGGTCTTTCCGGCGCGCAATGGAGATAAATCGCACCACCTCCACGTCGGTAATCCGCAACGGCATCACCGTCATGTCTGTCTGGGGCCGGCGCATGTTCCGGTAGACCACCCCGGCGGGCACCAAACTGATGCCGCGATTGGCCTCCAACGCCTCATTGATCAGCCGCGGTTCATTGCTGCACAGCGCGATATTTGGCTCAAAGCCGGCCAGCTTGCAATGATCTACCACAATTTTCCGGTCAAAGTTGGCATCATTGACCAGAAAGCGTTCATTGGACAGATCCGCCAAACGGACAAATTTTTCGC
>CBCPMX010000166.1:0-4174 GCA_965120355.1 uncultured Oscillospiraceae bacterium | reverse complement strand
GGTATAATCGTGGCAGTCCATAGTGATTGCCCTCCCTTGGTAATGGTGTTTATGATGTTCCATTCTACCACGGAAGAAAGTCGCTATGGACTTTCTTGTTAGGTGTTCAACTTGATTTTACAATCAACCCCTAAAATTTATTATGACAGCACTGGCACAAAAATTTTTGGTGTTGCTGTAGACGGAACTTTTACATATGATGGAAGTACCGCAACAGCGAATTCTTCTTCCTGTGTTGTCTATATTTTTGATGACAGCGCCACGTATGTCTCCAAGTCTACATACACCTCCGGCGACACCGCCTACGGTGTGGGCACCGTCAAATATCTCTCCAAGAATCGCTCCCTGACGGTGACGCTGACCTGTGACAAAAACGGCAACCTCTTCTAAATCCGCACAGGCGTTTCGCCTGTCTCCTTTTCGTGCAGACATCCCCGCCGCTTCTACGCGGCGGGGATGTCTTTTTTCCTGCGGCCTGCCCCGGCAGCCCCGCCAGGACGGCGGACTCTTGTGTTTCCGCGGGCTTCTTGCTATAATATAGGAGAATGGGGGGTGCAGATATGGAAGCCATCGGTCTGACAAAATCCTATCACAGGCAGATTCCGGCGCTGCAGGACGTCAGCCTGACGCTGCGGCCCGGCGAGGCCGCCGGCATCGTCGGGAGCAACGGCTCCGGCAAAAGCACACTGCTGGCGCTGCTGGCCCAGGCCATCCGGCCCGACAGCGGGCAGATTCTGGAGGATGGGCGCTCCATCCTGGGCGACCGGGCGTTTTTACGGCGCAATGTGGGCTATGTCCCCCAGACGGATGCGCTGGTGGAGGAACTGACTGTGGGCCAGCAGCTGCGATATTGGCAGCGGCTGACGGGCCGTCCCGCAGCGGAAGACCGGGACCTCCACGCCCTGCTGGATCTGGAGCCACTGCTGCGCATGCCCATTTCCCGCCTGTCCGGCGGGATGAAAAAGCGGGTCAGCTTCGCCTTGGCTCTGGCGGGCCAGCCCCGGTATCTGTTCATGGATGAGGCGTTCTCGGCGCTGGATCAGGGATACCGCCAGCGGCTGCTCCCCTGGCTCACCGCCCACCTGGAGCATGGCGGGGCGCTGCTCTGGTGCAGCCATGATCCGGCGGAAATTCAGCTGCTGTGCAGCCGCGTTCTGACCCTGGCGCACGGACGGCTGACCTCGGAAACCGGAAGATAACACGCGAAAACCGGTGTGTTCCCCTTCCACAGAAAGAAAAGAGAGGAGTCAAAAACATATGTTATGTCCAAATTGTCATGCTGAACAACCGGATACCAACCAGTTCTGCTCCAAATGCGGCTGCAGCTTCATCGGAATCCGCCCGGAGGACAGCACTGCCGCCCCGCAGTCGCCCCCTTCCGACGCGGCGCAGCCGGCAGACCCGGCGGTCTCCCCCCAGGCGGAGCCGCCGAAAAAGCGGAAGGTGTGGATTGCGGCCGCCGCAGCCGTCGTAGTCATTCTGGTTGTGGTCATTGCCGTAGCGGCGGCAGCCCTGCGCACCGTGGAGCCATATGCCGCCATCGCCTCCGCGGCCGGAAAGACCTTTGAGGCCAACGAAGAGCAGGTCCAGCAGCTGCAAAAAGCCCTCGGTTTGGACGATGTGCGCAAGGCCATGCAATCGGAGCCCATGGAAGAAACGCTGACACTGACCCTGCAGGAGGATACGCTGACCGGCATGGACCTTCTGTCGGGCACATCGATCTCCCTGTCCAGCCAGACCGACCTGAAAAACAAGAAGCTGGCGCTGGAACTGTCCGCCGGCCTGGGCAGCTACCCCCTGGGCGCGATCCAGCTGTACCAGGAGGAGTCTCTGTTGGCCATTGGCTCGCCCCAACTGACCGGCGGCGCATTTTACGGAGTGCACACGGACACGCTGGGAGAAGACCTGAAAAACGCCCCCTGGGCGGCGGAACTGGGGTTGGAGACTCCCGAGGACCTGGATCTGGATCTGTCCTCCTGGATGGAGCGGGATGGTTCCCTGCTGGCCAGCGAGACCACCGAAGCCATAAAAGACGCAGCGCTCTCATTCCTGGAGGAGCAGACCTTTGACGAGCAGACCATGCCCCAGACCATCAACGGCGACGCCATGGAACTGACCGTCTATACCGTCAGCCCCACGCGGGAGTCGATGGCTGTCATGCTGACCTACATGATTCACGCCCTGGCGGAGGATCCGCTGACGGAGGAGCTGTTCACCTTCCTGGCCACCGGGCTCTTCGGCTACGCTCCGGATGAATTCCTGTCGGAGATGCGGATGCTGGAGCCTGCGGATCTGGAAGCCGTGCTGCCGGAGGCCATTCGCCTGCGGTTTGGCCTGGACAGCGAGGGCCTGCGCCTGTTTGAGCTGGTCATAGAGCCCACGGAGCAGGAGTCCCTTTCCCTGCGGCTGGATTTTGGGACCGCGGAAGAACTGGCCAACGCCGTTTCCATGACCCTCTCCGACGGCTACAGCACCATCATTCTGTCCAGCCAGGGCCAGCACGTTCTGGAGGACGGCGTCTGGTCCGATACCACCACGCTGACTGTGGATCACAATGAGGTGCTGTGCATCGACACCGTGCTGGACACCAGCGCCGAGACGGAGAACTTCTCCTGCACCGCCACCCTCTCTGACAGCTACTCCCCGCTGACACTGCGGCTGGCCGGCAGCGTCCATGGCGAGGGGAAGCGCTTCTCCGCCGACCTGTCTACACTGGAGCTGGAGCTGCCGGACATCTCCCTGATCCTGGGCGCGTCCTATTCTGTGGCGCCCTCCGACGGCATGACCATTGACGGCAGCGGCGCGCAGATTCTGACGGACATGACCACAGAGGAGCTGGCGGCGCTGATGGACGAGCTGGAGGAAAACCTCTATGAAGTGGCCGCCTCCGTGATGGGCGGCGCACTGGCTTTCCTGTTCTGAGATGCGGCAATTTTTCAGCGCAGCTGGGCTGTCACTCCGGCTGCTCCGGTGGCGGCTGGCAGCGCTGGCGCTTCTGGCCGCGCTGTTTGGGCTGCTGGCCGCTGTGGCGGCGGCGGCCATGGACGAGATGCTGCAAAACGGTCAGGCCCTCACCGGCCTGACCCTGGCAGTGTGCGGCCAGCCGGAAGACCGGCAGCAGGCCATGGCGCTCCTGGGGCAGATGGAGGACGTGTCCGCCTACTGCACGCTGGTAGAGCTGCCGGAGGACGAGGCCCGGACGGCTCTGGCCAACGGACGCATTTCGGCGGCGGTCCTGCTGCCGGAGGGCTTCCTCAGCGGGATTCTCACAGGCAGCAATCCCGCCCCCACCCTGTTGGTCAGCGACGCCCGCCCCCTGGAAGGGTATCTGGCCCGGTCCCTGGGCCAGGCCGCCGTCTCCATGCTCATGGACGCCCAGGCCGGCATTTACGCGGTGCTGGACGCCTATGACGCCGCCGGCGTGGCAGACCCGCCCCGGGATCAGGTGCTGCTGCAAATCAATCTGGAATATCTCCGCGCTGCGCTGAACCGCAGCAGCCTCTTCCAAACGGAATACACAACGGCCACCGGTTCCATGGCCACGGCGGATCACTACGGGTTGTCCGCGCTGGCCTACCTGGCCATCCTGGCGGCGGGGCTGTTTCAGCCGCTGTTTGACCGGCAGCGGCACAAATCGTTCCGGCTGCGGCTGGCCAGCGCCGGCGGACGGCTGCCGGTAACGGCGGAGCTGTGCGTCTGCGCAGTCCTGAACGCACTGCTGCTGTTGCTGCCCATGGCGCTGCTGTGCGGAGCCGGCGCGCTGGCGGCGCTGCCGGGCATCTGCGCCGCCGCCTGTTTTCTGGCAGGACTGGCTGCGCTGCTGGCCCAGGCGGGCGCTGCCGGCGGCGGCCTGCTGGCCTTTCTGGTGGGCACTGTCAGCCTGTTCTGGGGCGGCGGCCTGCTCCCGCCGGCGCTGCTGCCCGCCGCCGTCCGCAGCACCATGCACTGGAGCCCCCTGCGGCGGATCGTGCTGGCTCTGGGCCCCGCCATGGGATATGAGACCGCGCTGCCTTCCGTCTGCTGGCTGGGAGCGGCTGCGGCGCTGCTTTGGGCAATCTTCGGCCTGCTGTGCCGGAAGGAGAGGACGTGAAGGTTGAAACATTATAATTTGAGTACCATTCCGAAAAAGGGCGCACAAAACCACGCCCCCTAAAAGCGAGCGAAAAATGAAGTT
>CBCPMX010000165.1:0-3415 GCA_965120355.1 uncultured Oscillospiraceae bacterium | reverse complement strand
GGCGCACAGCACTCTCTGTGCGCCGGGAAGGTTTTGCTTTCTTTGATGGAACCATGGGACAAACCGAAAAATATCTATCCAAAAATGTGCAGAAGTTGTGTAAGGATGAAGGACAACCCCGCTGCCAGCTGTCCGGCGGCGGGGTAAGAAAAGAGACTTTCAAAAGCGTTCATGCTCTTGACATCGACAGAATTCCTGCTATAATGGATTCCGAAATAGAATACAGCCTTATCAAGAGTGGTGGAGGGAACGGCCCTGTGAAACCCGGCAACCTGCGGACGCAAGGTGCCAAATCCGGCGGTGGAAATCGAGAGATGAGGAATCTAAGATTGTTGCTCCGCCGCCTGGCGGAGTTTTCTTTTGATGAGGCGTTCAATCAGCATTTGAAAGGAAATGAACATGGCAAAACGAATTTTTACATCGGAATCCGTGACAGAAGGGCATCCCGACAAGATCTGCGACCAGATTTCTGACGGGGTGCTGGACGCTATTTTGGCACAGGACCCCATGGCCCGCGTGGCCTGTGAGACGGTGACCACCACTGGCCTGGTATTGGTCATGGGCGAGATTTCTACAAGCTGTTATGTGGATATTCCCGCAGTGGCCCGTCAGACCATCCGCCGCATCGGCTATGATGATCCGGCATATGGCTTTGACTACAAGACCTGCTCGATTCTGACGGCCATTGACGAGCAGAGTCCCGATATCGCCATGGGCGTCAATCGCGCCTATGAGGATCAGAATGACACCGGCGCCGGCGACCAGGGCATGATGTTCGGCTATGCCTGCGACGAGACGCCGGAGCTGATGCCCGCCCCCATTTCCCTGGCACATCAGCTGACGGCCCGGCTTTCCAAGGTTCGCAAGGATGGGACCCTGCCTTGGCTGCGCCCCGACGGCAAGAGCCAGGTTTCCGTCCAGTACGGCGAGGACGGCAGTGTGGAGCGAGTGGACGCTGTGGTGGTTTCCACCCAGCACAGCGAGGAGATCTCCATCGGGGATCTGCGCGAAGCCGTCATCGAGACGGTCATCAAGCCCACCATTCCTGCGAAGCTGCTGGACCGGGACACCAAATTCTTTGTCAATCCCACTGGCCGCTTTGTGGTCGGTGGGCCTGTGGGCGACAGCGGTCTGACGGGACGGAAGATTATCGTGGACACCTATGGCGGTTATGCCAGTCACGGCGGCGGTTCCTTCAGCGGCAAAGACCCCACCAAGGTGGACCGCAGCGCTGCGTATATGACCCGGCATATTGCAAAAAATATCGTGGCCGTCGGCCTGGCGAAGAAATGCCAGATTGAAGTGGCCTATGCCATCGGCGTGGCGCATCCTGTGTCCATCCTGGTGGATACCTACAACACCGGAAAGATCGCCGATCAGCAGCTCAGCGAACTGGTGGGGCAGGTCTTTGACCTGCGGCCTGCCGCCATTATTGAGTATCTGGATCTGCGCCGGCCCATCTATACCCAAACGGCTGCTTACGGCCATTTTGGCCGCCCAGAGCTGGATCTACCCTGGGAGAAAACGAATCGCGTGGAGGATCTGTTGGCCCGCGTGTAAAGCGAGGAGCGTATACAAATGAAAAAAATTGAGATCATGGGCTGTGGCTATATTGGATTGCCTACCGCTGTGACATTTACGTTGGCAGGATACGAGGTCTGCGGCTTTGACATCAATTCGCAGGTGGTAGAAACCCTCAATGCCGGGCACATTCACATTGTGGAGCCGGGACTGCAGGAGGCTCTGGAGCAGGCCCTGGCGACTGGCCGGCTGCATTTTGTAGATCAGCCGGAGCCGGCCGATGTATTCATCATCGCCGTGCAGACGCCCTATAAGGAAACGCCGGACGGCAAGCGTGTCTCCGAAATGAAGTACGTGGAGTCCGCCGCGCAGATGGTGGGTACGGTCCTTCAGGAAGGGAATCTGGTGGTATTGGAATCCACTTCGCCGCCCTATTCCACCCGTCTGGTGGAGTCCATCTGCGCCCGGGAAAGCGGACTGCCGCCGGAGGCATTTATGACTGCCCATTGTCCAGAACGGATTATCCCAGGCAGAATGCTCATCGAACTGCGGGAGAACGACCGGATCATCGGCTCCAGCCGCCCGGAAGCGGCAGAGTATGCAAAATCCATCTACGCGCCGGTGGTAACCCAGGGGACCATCCGCTGTACCGACGATTTGACGGCGGAAATGTGCAAGTTGACGGAGAATACGTTCCGGGACATCAACATCGCTTATGCCAACGAGTTGAGTAAGGTCTGCGACCGGCTGGGCATCGACGTGTTCCGGCTCATTGAACTGGCCAACTGTCATCCCCGGGTCAACGTCCATTCTCCCGGCGTGGGTGTAGGCGGCCACTGTATCGCAGTGGATCCCTGGTTCATCCACGAGAAGTTTGAGGACATTACGCCACTGATCTATACGGCCCGCACCATCAACGACGGCAAGCCCCAGTGGGTAGTGGAGCGCATTGGACGGGACGTAGCCCCCGGCGCGAAGATCGCGGTGCTGGGCATGAGCTTTAAGCCCAACATCGACGATACCCGCGAGAGCCCCTCCGTGGTGTTGGCGGAGCTGCTGAAAAAAGCCGGTTACGAGGTCTTGGCCTGCGAGCCGAATATTCAGGGGCCGGTGGCAGGGTTTGAAAACCACTCCCTGGAGGAAGCCATGGCGGCCTGTGATTACGCGGTGATTACGCTGGCCCACGATGCGTTTCAGACGCAGAAGGAGCTGTTGGCGTCCAAGCCGTATTACGACTGTGTGGGGCTGATGAGATAAGCAAATACACCGCGCCGGTCTTCCTGACCGGCGCGGTGTGATGTTAGGGAGGTGTTTCGGTTTATGGAAATTCATCGGAAAGATATGGCCCGAAACAATTGGGGACGCGTGCGCCGCAGCACAACTGCATACCGGCTGGTTGACGAACCGGGCTTTTCCGGCATGGCCGGCCTGATGCATATGCTGGAGGTGGAAAAACCGCTGGTATTTGACTATGAAGGGGAGAAGATCACAGCGGTGGACAACGGCTTTTACTGGCTCCAAATGGCCCCAAAGGACGGAAATTGGTGGCTGACAGTCATGTTTGACCGGGAAGAGCAGCCCCGGCAGGCATATTTCGATATCACCGGCGAGAACCACATCCTGCCCGACGGCGCATCCTGGTTTACAGACCTGTTCCTGGACGTGGTGGTCATGCCTGACGGCCGGGCTATGCTGCTGGATCAGGACGAGCTGGAGCAGGCGCTGGCCGAAGGCGTCGTTTCACAGCAGCAGTACGACGCTGCCTGCGGCCAGGCGAAGGCGCTCCTGGACGGCCTTTCCGGCAGGGCTGCGGAGTTTTTCGCCTGGGCGGCCCGCCATTTCCAGGCGCTGAAGCCGTTGTTGGGCTGAGCTGCTAAAAATTTGTGCCGCGCCG
>CBCPMX010000164.1:0-5307 GCA_965120355.1 uncultured Oscillospiraceae bacterium | reverse complement strand
CCATTCCGAACACAGAAGTTAAGCTCACATGCGCCGACAATACTTTGCGGGCGACTGCACGGGAAGATAGGTAATGCCAACACAAACCCCCGACGGCTTTAGGCTGTCGGGGGCTTTTGCGTCTGCGGCGGCAGGCAGGCGAACAGCGCGGGGACAGTAACGCGGCCGAAAGAATGCGCCCCGGCGGCTCCGTGCTCCGGCGGTCCCTATTGATTTTTCTCCCCGCAGATAGTAAGATACACATACATTCCAATCCCGCGCACCAATCTGCGCTGTGCGCGAATACGAAAGCGAGGGCCAGCCATGGCTTTTACATTTTCCCGCGAGGCCTATGAGCGCCGCGTGGCCTGGTATACCCAGGCCCGATTCGGCATGTTTTTGCACTGGGGGCTGTACGCCATACCCGCCAGAGGCGAGTGGGTCCGCAGCAACGAGCAGATGCCCAGCGATGTCTATGACCGGTATTTTGACGAATTCAATCCCAGAGATTGCGACATGCGGCGGTGGATGGCGGCGGCAAAGGACGCCGGTATGCAGTATGTGGTGCTGACAGCCAAACACCACGATGGCTTCTGCCTGTTTGACAGCGCCTATACGGACTTTAAATCCACCAATACCCCTGCCGGGCGGGACTTTGTGCGGGAGTTTCTGGACGCGGCCCGCGAAGCCGGGTTGCGGGCGGGGCTGTATTTCTCCCTGATTGACTGGCGGCACCCGGATTTTCCCCATTATGGCGACCCGATTCATCCCATGCGCAACGACCCGAGTCAGGGCAATGAAACCCGGAATTTTGACCGGTATCTGGACGATATGCACGCCCAGGTGCGGGAGATCTGCACCAACTATGGCAAGTTGGATCTGCTCTGGTTCGACTATTCCTATGGCGAGCTGCGGGGAGAAGCCTGGCGGGCCACGGAATTGATGGAGATGGTCCGGTCGCTTCAGCCGGATGTGGTCATTGACAACCGGCTGGAGGTCAGCGGCCAGGGCTTTGGTTCCCTGGCGGCCTGCCGCCCCACGCCGTATCACGGGGATTTTGTCAGTCCGGAACAGATCATCCCGCCGCATGGACTGCGGGACGCGGAGGGCAACCCCCTGGTCTGGGAGAGCTGCGTGACCATGAACAACCACTGGGGATATTGCGCCACGGACCGGTTTTACAAGCCGGTCCCCATGCTCATTAAAAAGCTGGTGGAATGCGTGTCGAAAGGCGGCAATCTGCTGCTGAACGTGGGGCCGGACGCCCAGGGACGGTTCCCGGACCAGTCTGTGGAGATCCTGCGGGAAATCGGGCAGTGGATGGCGCGCAATGGCCAGAGCATCTACGGATGCGGCCCCTCCGGCCTGGAAAAACCGGAATACGGCCGGATCACCCGCCGGGGAGACACCCTGTATTTCCACCTCTTTGAAAATACCATCGGCCCTGTGCCCCTGTTTGGAGTGGAGAAGGCGCGCATTGTCTCCATTCGCCGCCTGGCCGACGGCAGCGAGGTGCCCCTGTCTGCGAGCTGGGTCCACAGCGACTATCCCGACCTGGCCTTTGCCGATCTGGGAGAGGACCCGGTATTGCCGGATCCGGTGGATACGGTGCTGGCGGTGCAGATCCGATGAGCGGGGCGGTGGCTATGGAGAAAGAGACAGAGAATTGGGCCGGCCTGCCGGAAACCTGGCAGCGTCTGATGCGCACCCTGGCGCCGGACAGGCGGCGGGCTATGGCGTTTTTGGCCCAAAGCCTGCCCCAGAGCGATCTGGACTGCTACCCGCCAGAGCTGTTTTTGCAGTTTGCGGACCACGCCCTGGCGCTGCGGAAGCAGGCGCCCTGGTGCGCGGCTCTGGAGCCGGCGCTGTTTTGCCACTATGTCCTGTGCCCGCGGGTCAATGATGAGGACCTGTCGTTTCACCGGGACGTGTTTTACCAGGCGCTCTGGCCCCGGGTCTGCGCGGCGCCTTCGGAGGAGGAACGGGTGCTGGAGGTCAACCGGTGGTGCCACGAGCTGGCCTCCTATGAGCTCCAGGATGACCGCACCGCCTCGCCCCTGACAGTCTACCGCAGCGGCAGCGGCCGGTGTGGCGAGGAATCGGCGTTTCTGGTGGCGGCGCTGCGGTCGGTGGGCATTGCTGCCCGGCAGGTCTACTGCCCGCGCTGGTCCCACTGTGACGACAACCATGCCTGGGTTGAAGCGTGGTGCGGCGGCCGGTGGCGCTTTTTGGGAGCCTGTGAGCCGGAACCGGTGCTGGATCGGGGCTGGTTCCACACAGCCGCGTCCAGAGCCATGCTGATCCACAGCCGGACCTTTGGCCGGGACAGCGCCCCGGTGCATGGCCCCTTCCTGTGTCAGGAGGGCGGCGTGTGCTGGTACAACCAGACGGCCCGCTATGCGCAGGTCCGCGAGACGGTGTTCCGCGCCCTGCGGGATGGCGTGCCGGCAGCCGGCGCGGTATTTCAGCTGCAGGTGCTCAACGAGGCCGGCTATCACACCATCGCCACGCTCCTCGCCGGCGCCAACGGGGAGGCCAGGGCGGAACTGGGCATGGGGGATCTGCATGTGCTGGCGGTGCTGGACGGCCTGCGGGCGGAGGGAGACTGCCGGGATGGGGCGGTGACGCTCCACCTGGCGCCGCCGGTGGAAACGACCAGCGATTGGACGGATTTTGACGTTTACCCGCCCCGTGCCGCCGCGGCCGGCGGGGTGCGGTTGGACGCAGCCCAGAAGCGGCAGCGGGCGGCAGAGCTCCAAAGGGGCAGCGCCCTGCGTCAGGCCCGCATCTGCGCCTTTGCTGTGCCGCAGCCGGAGGCGGCGCCCTGGGCGGACCTGCTGCGCGGCGCCCGGGGCAACGCCGCCGTCCTTGCCGCATTCCTGTCCCGGGACGGAGATCCCCGCCGGGAGGCGCTGGTGCGCACCCTGACCCCAAAGGACCTGCGGGATGTGTCCCTGGCGGTGTTGGAGGACCACCTGCAGCACGCTCCGGCGTGCGGAGCGCTGCCCCGGCAGGTGTACAATGCCTGGGTGCTCTGCCCGCGGGTGGAGCTGGAGCGGCTGACGCCGTGGCGCGGGGCGCTGAAGGCGGCCCTGCCGCCGGCGGATCAGGCGGCCTACCGGGCCAATCCCGCCGCCCTGTGGGCGGACATGTGCCGCCGCATGGACACCGGCCCGGCCCATATCTATGCCAACCTGGCCTGGACGCCGGAGGCGGCGTGGCAGGCGGGCCGCTGCGACGGCAGGAGCCTGCGGATCCTCTATGTGGCGCTGCTGCGGACATTGGGAGTGCCCGCCCGCCTGCGGGCTTCGGATGGGATGCCGGAATTCTGGCAAAATGGGGCATTCTGGCCCGTCCGCAGTGAAGAGATGGGGGAGCTCCGCCTGACACATGCCGGCGGGACGCCGCCTCCGTACCGGCAGAGCTGGACGCTGTCCCGCCGGACGGCGGCGGGCTGGCAGCAGCTGCGGCTGGACGACGGGGGATGGACGCAGGGTACGCGGACGCTTTGGCTGCCGGCGGGGCAGTACCGGCTGCTGACCGCCGTGCGCCTGCCCAACGGCAACCAGTTTGCGTCGGTGCGGGAGCTCCATCTGGCGGCAGGGGCTGCGATGGAGAGCAGCCTGCGGCTGCGCCCCTATGCCCTGACGGACCTGCTGGGGCGGCAGGGCATGCCGCCCATGTCCGCCGTGACCCTGGAGGGGACGGCAATTCCGGATCTGTGGCAGATTGGCCGGGGCTGCCCGGCGCTGCTGTTCTGGCTGGAGGAGGGCTGCGAGCCCACGGAGCATGTGCTCAACGAGCTGGCGGCGGCGCAGGCACAGCTGGCGGCGCTGCCGGTGAAGGTGGTGTTCCTCCTGCGGGACCGCCAGAGCCTGGCGCAGCCCACGTTGGCCCGGGTGCTGGCCGGGTGGCCAGGCATCTGTGTGGCTCTGGACGACTGGGCCTATGACCTGGAACAGGCCGCCCGGTGCCTGACCTGCGATCCCTCCACGCCGCCCATGGCCGTGGCCTGCGACGGGGCGGGGCAGGCCGTCTACGGCGTCAGCGGCTACCATGTGGGCTCGGTGGAGCTGCTGACGCGAATCGCGCGCCACTTGTGCGGCGAACTGTCCAGCGGCGCGCCCGCCGGACTGCGGCGCGCCGCTTCGCAGAGATGGCTTCGTCAGGCGGAGCAAAGCGGCGGTGAAAAAGAAAAGGAGTTTTGACCATGCAGAATGTGATTTTAGAGGTCTGCTGCGGCAGCGCAGACGATGTGATCCAGGCCCACAGGGCCGGCGCCCACCGGGTGGAGCTGAACAGCAACCTGTTCCACGGCGGGTTGACGCCCACCCTCGGCGCGCTGTTGGTGGCCAAACGGGAGACGGGCATGAAAATCATGACCATGGTGCGGCCCCGGGAGGGCGGATTCTGCTACACCGATGCGGAGTTCGCCACAGCCGTGGAGGACGCCAGGCAGCTGCTGGCGGCGGGAGCCGACGGCCTGGTCTTCGGCTTTCTCCACCAGGACGGCACCCTGGACGTGGAGCGGACCCGGGCGGTGGCCCAGCTGGCCCAGGCGGCGGGGAAGGAAACGGTGTTCCATCGGGCCATCGACGTGGTTCCCGACTGGCGGGCGGCGCTGGATCAGTTGATTGCCCTGGGCATCACCCGCGTCCTGACCAGCGGCCAGGAGCCGGATGTGTCCCTGGGCACCCAGACGGTGCGGGCGATGCGCGAGTATGCCGCCGGCCGCATTCAGATTCTCCCCGGCGCCGGCATTACGGCCCGGAACATGGATCGGATCCTCGCCGAGACTGGCTGCGATCAGATCCATCTGGCGGCGCACAAGGCGCAGTATGACACGTCCGTCAACAACAACCGGTCGATCTACTACGGCGGCTGCCTCTATCCGCCGGAGGACCGGTTCCAAGTCATTGACCGCGACTATATCGGCGGAATGGTGGAGCGGCTTGCCCGCTGAAGCCCGGCGGAAAGCGCAAAAAGCAATGGGCCTCACGCAGCTTCCGCGCCGGTGGGTGCGCGGCCCAGGCAGATCAAATCCTGCTTTTCAAAATCGCGCCAAAGGCCGGTTTTTGAAAAACAGGGACGCCCCAAATGAGTGACCAGCTCATTTGGGGCGTCCTAAAGTTGAAGGAGAAATGAAAAAGAGTACTAACGCTTCTTGCATGTTTATCATACCAAGGGGGTGTTACAATACAATATCACGACTATTTCAATTTTGTTAAGTTTCAAAAAAGTTTCGCAAATTGCAATAACAAGTTGAACACTTCCGAGTAGATGGGACGGCAGTCAGGCAGCAAAGACTGAGTCAAGGAACGCATCAAA
>CBCPMX010000163.1:0-3345 GCA_965120355.1 uncultured Oscillospiraceae bacterium | reverse complement strand
GTCTGGCGAAGAAATTCCTCGCCAGTTCCTCGCCGTTGGTCACATTTCCAATTTTCAAACAAGGCCTAGTACAATAGAGCCCTTTTTATAAACTTACAATTTTAATTATACAGGTTTTTCTGGGACAAAACCCTCATGATTTCGACTTCTTCTTTTCCAAATTTCGAACTGAAATGCGTTTTCGGAGGAACTACATTGCAAAGTATCGGGGGATTTGTTATGATGAACGCAAAAGATTTGAAGGGATGTTCTGCCATGAAACTGCTGGTGATTGGAACGCTCTCCTCTGATACCATTGCGCACCCTGGAATTTCAGAGGTGTTTTGGGCGAACACTCCGGCTGAGGCGGCAAACTGCAACGCAGAGCTGTGCCTTGTAGACGAGATATACGCGGAGGCGTTTTATAAAATATCAGAATCTGACCGCTTTACAACCGCCCTTTTTGGCGCTGAGAAGGTTCCGGAAGCGGCGTTCCTCGGGCTGGTGCACGGCGCGGTAGGCTATCTCAGGCTTCCCGCTGCACTGGAAGACCTGATGCCGCTGCTGGATCGAATGATCCGTCACAGCAGAGACCGGATCAGACAAAATATGTACCGCAACCTGGCAGAGGACGCCTTTTGGCTGGGGGTCATAACCCGGAAGATCCCGGAGGACGAAAACCTCATCGCCGCCGAAGCCGCCAAATATGACGTCAAAATTCCGGGGATGATCCAGCCTGTTTTCATCCGATATCGGATCGCAAACCCCGGGTGGTCCCAGCGGGAATTGCCGGAGCAGCCGACCCCCGACATGGAGGAACTGATCCGTGACCGCATGCGCGGCAAATATTTTTCTGGCTTCCCCAACGTCCAGGTGCTAACCATTGCACCCCATAAGCTGATCTTGCTGATTTTTACGCAGGATCTGGACGCTCCCGAGATACGATTGGGCTGTGAAGCGTTCCTGCGGGACTGCCCTTCCATGGGGATAGACAGCCTGTGCCTTATGGGCGACCCGGCGGATGCGGTAAATCTGGCTAGACATATTGAGCGGCTGGTACGGGCCGGCAACGATCAGGTCTATCTGGACAATCAATTGCTGATCAGCCGGCAGGAACGACGGCAGCTGGAAAATCCGCCCCAACCCAATGAGGAAAGATATCTGGCGCTGCTGGACTGCGGTATGTTTGAAACCGCTTATACGGAACTGCGGGCTTACTTCTACACTCCCTCGGTGATGCCAAAAATCACCAACAGTTTTTTGATGAATTTCCGGTATCAGCTGATGGACGGACTGCGGGAGCTTCGGATTTCGAGAAAAAGCGGCGTCAACATCATGCAGCATATTTCCGAGGAAGCCGCCAATGCAGCGGCAGATTCCGTCCAGGATTTTCTGGCGTATTTTGCGCTGGTATTTTCAGAGTTGTCAAAATATTCAGATCTGAGTAACAGTCAGCGGAACATTACGGAGGAAGTAAAAATCCACATTTTAGATCATCTGAGTCAAGATCTGTCCCGGGAAAAGATTGCCCAACGCTTCTATTTTTCAGCGGACTATCTGGATCGGCTGTTCCGCCGCGCTTACGGACAGACGCTGACGGACTTTATCCTTCACGCCAGGATTGATCTGGCAAAGCAGCTACTGAAGAACGACGATCTGTTTATTTCCGACGTTTCCTACAAAGCCGGTTTCCTAAATGCCGCTCATTTCACCCGGGCCTTCAAGAAAGTCACCGGGCTGACGCCCAGCGGCTTTCGGAAGCAGGCCAACGCAGCTACGACTGCGCGGGACGCCGGACCAAATGCATAAATGCGGACCTCGTACGATCGTAGGAGGTCCGTTTATTTCTCAATGCCCTGATAGAACCATAGCAAAGGCCAGCGTCTTTTGGGCGCTGGCTTTTGGAGCTGCCCTGGCGGCACGGCTCCATTTATCCGATACATTGATAGACCGATCCCGGCCGCTTTGGCAGACCTTCTTCAGTAAAATAATCCTCCAGAATTTCTTCTAAAAAGATCCTGGCTTTCAATAGATCCCGCTGGTGAGGACGGCGATCCAGATTCCGATGCCAAGGGGCAGCCGAAAACTCAGGCGGGACAGACTGCATGCCTCCCTGCTGTTTATCCACGACCGCCTGATGCAGCAGCGCCATGACGTCCTCTGAAAAACCGGAAAAGGCTGCACTCTGGGGACTACGCTCATATTTTCCGATCAGCTGTGCAATTTCGCTGGGCGGCATGGACAGTTCCAGAGCCAATAGGTCAATGGTGCTCTTGGATTCCTTGCGGCCCGGGCAGGCAAATTTCCCAATGACGTCCACAAACAGATACTGAAGATACATGCTTTCCGTCTCCAGCGTTGGCAGAACCTCGCAGGGGCCGTAGGTCTCTCCAGAGTAAGTGGCAAACACAATGCCAAGAGGCGACTGCACCGGTCGGAACAGCGATCCCGGAAAAATCATCTGGTTGCTGTAGAGCCGGGGCGGATTGACATCCACCAGCGCCAGGTGCTTTGTAACCAAGGGCGATGGGCCCCCTGAAATGACCGGAGTCCCCAACAATACCAAATCATAGTGATCCAAATAGATCCGCTGCGCCTCCAAGTCGGTGTTGTCTTCCAGATGTATTTGTTTTGTTTCCCATTGAAACTCCTTCAGCACCTGGGCGAATGTCTTTGCGATTTTCACGGTATTGCCCATGCTTGAGGCATATAAAATCAATGCGCTATTACTCATGGTCAGCCCCTTCCCCGGGTTTGCGCCCGGCATAGTGATTTCGATATTGGCTGGGGGGCATTCCGGCCACCCGCCGAAACAGCGTCAAAAAATAGCTGTAGTTTTCATACCCTGCCCGCAGGGCCACCTCCCCCACAGACAACGTGGTGTTTTCCAAAAGCCCAAAGGCCAGCTTCATCCGTTCCTGCAAAATATATTCGGAAATGCTCATCCCCACTTCCTGCCGGAACAGGCGGGCCAGATGGTTTTGGCTCAGATGTACGTTGTCGGCAATGTCCTGCCGGGTGAGGCTGCTGCCCAAATGCGTTTGGATATAATTCCTGGCCTGCTGTGTATAGTTCTGGCTTTTCCGCCGCTCTGAGAGGTGGGAGGACAACGCCGTCACTGCGGTAAAAATCCAGATCACCGTATTGCCGATGGAATTCGGCGCATCGCGAAAAATTGTTTACAGTTATTTAAGGCTTCGCATAATTCAATAGAAATGTTATCAAACATTTTCCTGCCCCCCGTCGTTTAATTACTGCATACTATCCAAAAAGGAATCTACGCAAATTGCAATAACAAGTTGAACACTTCCGGGGAGAGGGGACGGCGGTCAAGCGGCGAAGACTGAGTCGAGAAACGCATCAAAG
>CBCPMX010000162.1:0-3489 GCA_965120355.1 uncultured Oscillospiraceae bacterium | reverse complement strand
AAGCCCCCAAGGTGGGTGGCGCTTTTTGAGGGAAGCTGGCTGTGCGCGGGGGGGACGGGTTTCCTTCTCCCGCAGCCCCGCTTTGTTGTATCGGCTGCACAGAGGGGTGGGAAATTCAAGCGGATTCTGTTTCTGGATTATGAATTTTTTGTGAAGAACATGGTTTCTACTTGCCCCAAGGAGATATTGCAGGTATGATAGGCATAGAATAAAGCGGTAAATTCCATGCACGAAAAAACAGGACAAAAGTCAGAAAAAATGTTTTTTTCGCGGGAAAAACCGTGAAAATAAAATGAATTTGTTCGAGGCTTGTTCATAATCCAATTGCGCAGGATGATGCTAAAGTGCTGCGTTTTTACGCCTGAATTTGTGTATTTTGACGTGCGTGAAGAACTATTACACAAATTTTTATCTGAAAATTATGAAAAATTACTTGTAATATGCACAAATTGTGCTATAATCAATTAAAGCGGATGAAAAGTCCGAACTATGCACCTCCGAAAAGGCGACATCGTGTCATCCAAAAACCGTCCGGCCTTCTTCGGTGGGTACATAACGAATCCAAACGAAAGGAGAGAGTGCCCCGCGTGAGTTGAACCGGCAGAGCGCGAACGGCTCAAGCGTGCAGGCTTGGGCGAACATCACTGCCGGGCATATTCGTCATCGGAAAAACTGCGTTTTTGACAGAACTTTAAAGAAGTTGAGCGTATTGCTCGAATGGCGAATTTATTCTTGCCGCAGCATTTTCTTCCACGCCGCCGCTCCAGGCAATGTGGAATCTGCAGAAATGCAAACCATCAACAAAAAAGGAGAATTGGCATGCGATTGATTGAATTGAAGCGCGATTTCCGCATGAATAAGGGGTTATACCTCCTTATTCTGCCGGTCGTTGTGTACCTGATCATCTTCAACTACTTACCTATGGGAGGTCTGGTACTTTCCTTCGAAAGATTTACACCGAAAAATGGCGTGTTCTTCAGTGAGTGGGTCGGTCTGAAGCATTTCGTGACCTTCTTCAGCTCCGTGTTCTTTGGGCGCGTCCTGAAAAATACGTTGATTTTGAGCTTGTACAGCCTGATTTGGGGCTTCCCGCTGCCCATTATCTTTGCGCTGCTGCTCAACGAGCTGGACAATGAGTACTTCAAAAAGGTTGTCCAGGTTGTCAGCTACATGCCCAATTTCATTTCCACCGTTGTTATTGCCGGTATCATCATTGACTTCGTGGCGACGGACGGTATCATCACCAATATGCTGGTATCCATTGGTTTCCTGTCCGCACCGAAGAATCTGCTGTCTGAACCGGGCTATTTCCGAACAATTATGGTCGCCTCAGATCTATGGCAGAAAGTTGGGTTTGACAGTATCCTGTTCCTGGCTGCGCTGACCAGTATTGATCAGGAGCTGTATGAGGCCGCTGTTATCGACGGAGCCGGTCGCTGGAAGCAGACGGTTCATGTGACCATTCCCGGCATTATGCCTACCGTTACCATTATGCTGATCATGCGTATCGGTTCGTTGCTCAATGCCAACCAGGAAAAGATCCTGCTGCTCTACAACCCGCTGATTTACGAAACTGCCGACGTGATCGGTACCTTCGTCTACAGAAAGGGCCTGCAGGAAATGGATTATGGCTACTCCTCCGCTGTAGGCCTGTTCAACTCCGTTGTGGGCGTGATCTTGCTGGTCATTGCCAACGGCGTGTCCAGAAAATACAGCGAAACCAGCCTGTTTTAATGGAAGGGACGGTGTGATTTATGAATTTTGTCATCAAAACGCCCGCACGCAGAGTTTTCGAGGTATTCAATTACCTGCTTCTGGCGTGCTTCGGCATCATTTGTCTGGCGCCTGTCCTCCACTGTATCTTTGCTTCGTTCAGTGATCCCACACTGATGGCCCAGCACTCCGGCATCATCCTGTGGCCCCTCAGCGATGAGACGCATCCGCTGACCTATTATGGCTACCAGATGGTTCTGGGCAACAACTCCCTGCTGATGGGTTATTCCAACACCATTTTCTACTGTGCCATCGGCGGTGCGTTCTCCACGATCTTCTGCACCATGGGTGGGTTTGTGCTTTCCCGGAAGGGCCTGATCCTGAAGAAGTACGTCATGATTATGATCACCATCACCATGTTCTTTAACGGCGGCATGATCCCCACCTACATGGTTATCAAAAATCTGGGAATGCTCGATACCCGCTGGGTTATGATCATCCCCGGCGCAGTCAACGTCATGAGCCTGGTCATTATTCGTACTGCCATTCAGGGCATGCCGGACTCTCTGGAAGAGTCCGCCCGTCTGGACGGCGCCGGCAACTGGGTGATTCTGTTTAAGATTGTCATTCCTCTGGTGAAGGCGACTGTGGCCGTTCTGGCCCTGCAGTACGTGCTGATGAAGTGGAACTCCTACTTCGAAGCCATGATCTATTTGCAGAGCCGCGAACTGTATCCCCTGCAGGTCATCCTGAAGGAAATCCTGACCCAGTCTGACTCTTCTTCTCTGACTTATGATCCTGAGCTGGCCAAGTATTCCGACCTGATTGAGTACTGCACCATCGTGGTTGCCATTGTGCCGATCTTCTGCTTCTATCCGTTCATTCTGAAGTATTTTACCAAGGGCATGATGGTCGGTTCTCTGAAGGGCTGATTCGAACTCTGTTGTACATCCCGACCCGCCGCAGACTGCTGTTCTGCGGCGGGTTTTTGTTTCAGATTGCAAAGAGCAAAGCTCCCCTTGCTCCACAGATTGAGATCTTGAAGCAAGGAGAGCCTGCATACGAGGGTATGAAGTTGCAAAAGCTTGTGCGAAACTCAGCAGAAGCCGGGATGCAGAGAACTGTCTGCGGCGAAAAATGACTTGTTCAGTAGCGCTCTGAGTGCCAAGTCACCAGCGGTCATGATGCACCCGATCCGGCTCAAATTCGCCTTTTTTCATGGCCTCTTTTGGCGGGGGCGGCATCATGGGCTTCTCGCCGGCAGGCGGAGTATCCTGCGGTTTCGGCGGCTCATGAGGCTGGGCTTCGGCCTCCAGATCGGGATAGCCAAAGGCGATAATAGAGTGGGGGATGACGGTCTCCGGCAGTTGGAACAGGGCGCGCTGTTTATCCACCCGTTCCATCTGTGGGTAAGTGCCGAGCCAGACAGAGCCGATTCCCACTGCATGGGCGGCCAGGATCATATTTTGGGCGGCAATGGCCCCATCGATGATCCAGTAGTCAGGCGCGGGACGAAAGGCGCGCTCCAGATCTCCCAGAACCAGGATTCCGAGGGCCGCGCGGCGCAGAGGTCCGGCGGAACCGCCGTTGCCGTCGGCCATTTTGTTAAGAATGTCCTTGTCACGAGTGACAAGAAAGCTCCAGTCTCTCGCATTGGTGCAACTGGGTCCGGCCATGCCAGCACGGAGGATGGTCTCCAATGCATCGTCGGCAATGGGCTGGTCGGTGTAGTAGCGTACGCTCCTGCGTGTCATAATGTTTTCAAGTGCGTCCATC
>CBCPMX010000161.1:0-24795 GCA_965120355.1 uncultured Oscillospiraceae bacterium | reverse complement strand
TTCCCCTCCCCCCCCCCCCCCCCCCGCGGTGTGCTTACTTGGAGACAGCTCAGTTGAACGACCCCAGGGATTTGCCGCCGAGGACATGGAAATGCAGGTGGTGAACGGTCTGCCCTGCGTCCGCACCGCAGTTGGACACTACGCGGAAATCCGTCAGGCCCTGTTCTTTGGCTATTTTAGAAATAACCTCAAAAATGTGGCCCACCAGCGAGGAATTGTCCGCTGTGATCTCGGCGCAGGAACGGATATGGGTCTTGGGGATCACCAGAATGTGGGTGGGCGCTTGCGGTGCGATGTCGGCAAACGCGTAGCACAGCTGGTCTTCATACACCTTATTGGAGGGAATTTCCCCTTTGATAATCTTACAGAACAGACATTCCGGATCGTAGTTCCGTACATCAGACATCCTTTTTCCTCCTTTTTGGATTGGGAGCCGCCGCGAAACCTCCAGCGGCGCATTCCCGTGGTTCAGTGGTGAATCGGATTGTAAACAGGCGCCATAGGGCGGTGCTGGCAGCCGCCGGCGCCGGCAGAACTGCGCAGATGCCCCAGGGGATCTCAGCGCACCGGGGTATAATCGATGACGGAGGTCTCATCCGTGGCCTCCAGTTTGAAAATGACCGGACGCAGGCCGTCATTGCAGGCGCAGATGGCTACGCCGGGATGGCGGATCCAGTCGCCGTAGTAAAACACGTCGTTGCCCGCGCCGTGGGCCAGGGCAAATACATATTGATAAATTGCTTTCCACGCCTCGTCGCACAGACCGTCGGGCTTGGCATAGTCGGCGTAGAACACTTGCCCTTCCTGCAGCATGGGGCAGGCGGTCAGACCCGCCACCCCGTATTCCTTGGCCAGTTCCTGGTCCAACGTGGTTTTCAGGACTGTAATTCTAACTTTTTTCATAGTTCAGTGCTCCAATTTTCCTGCCACGAAATCATCCAGGGCAGCCAGGGCATTGTCCAGTTTCAGCAGGTCGCTGCCGCCGCCCATGGCGCTGTCGGGCTTGCCGCCGCCCTTGCCGCCGCAGATGGGCGCAATGGCCTTGATGATGTCGCCCGCTTTGACGCCTTTGGCCACGGCCTCCTTGCCGCAGACGGCCAGGAAGGTGATCTTCCCGTCGTTGACGGCAGCCAGCAGGGCGGCTACGTTGGGGGCCTTTTCCCGCAGAACGTCGCCCATCTGCCGCAGCTTTGCGGCATCGGCTTCGGGAACGGTGGCGGTGAGTACGCGCAGCGGCCCAACCTCATGGGTGCTGAACAGCAGCCGCTCTGTCTCACCGGCGGCCAGCCGGGCCTGGAGTTTTTCCAGACGCTGATGGCTGCGCTTTACATCCTCCATGGTGGACTGCGCGCGTTCCAGCAGGTCGCCGGGCTTGGTCTTCAGGATGGCAGCGGCTCGGAGAACCAGATTGTCTGTGCGCTCCATCTGGGCCAGGGAAGCCTTGCCGGTGACGGCCTCAATGCGGCGCACGCCGCTGGCTACGGAAAACTCGCTGGTAATGTGGAACAGGCCCACCTTGGCGGTGTTGTCCAGGTGTGTGCCGCCGCAGAACTCCACGGAGTACCCGTCGCCCATGTCCACTACGCGGACGGTGTCGCCGTATTTTTCACCAAACAGGGCGATGGCGCCGGTCTTTTTCGCATCCTCCAGTCGCATGATCTTGGTCTGCACGTTGTAGCCCTCCAGGATTGCTTCATTGACCATATTGTTTACCCGCATCACTTCCTCTGCGGTCATGGCGGAGAAATGGGTAAAGTCAAAACGCAGATGGTCTTCCTCCACCAGAGAGCCGGCCTGATGCACATGGTCGCCCAGCACCGTACGCAGGGCTTTGTCCAGCAGGTGGGTGGCGGAGTGGGCGCGCATAATGGCTTTGCGGCGCTCCGTGTCGATCTCGGCATGGACGGTGTCGCCCAGCTTCAAAACGCCGCCAGTGACCTTGCCGTAGTGCATATATTTGCCGCCCTTGTTCTTTTGTACGTCGGACACTCGGAAGGTCATATCCCCAGCCGTGAGCACGCCGTGGTCAGCCACCTGACCGCCCATTTCCGCGTAGAAGGGGGTCTTGTCCAGCACCACAATGCCCTCTACGCCGGGCATCAGGGCTTCGGCATGCTCATTTTCCACCACCAGGGCCACGACGCTGGCGTCGTCGATGGCGGTGTGGTCATAGCCCACGAATTCCGTCTCCGGAACGTCCTTGCCGAATTCGACGCCGGCCCAGCCCAGATCGCCCAGAGCCTCCCGGGCTTTTCGGGCGCTGACGCGCTGCTCTTCCATCAGAGCGTGGAAGGCAGCTTCGTCCACAGCCATGCCCTCTTCTTCTACCATTTCGATGGTCAGGTCAATGGGGAAACCATAGGTGTCGTAGAGCTTGAAGGCGTCCGCCCCGGAGAAGGTCCGTTCGCTGTTGGCCTTGTGGCCGGCCAGCAGGTCGGAGAAGATGCGCATGCCGCCGTCGATGGTCTTGGCAAAGTTCTCCTCCTCCACCCGGATGACTTTGGTGATATAGGCCTGCTTTTCCACCAGTTCGGGATAGGCGGTCTGGTTCTCGTGGATGACAGTATCGCAGACTTCATACAGGAACGGCTCGTTGACGCCCAGCAGCTTGCCGTGCCGGGCGGCCCGGCGCAGCAGGCGGCGCAGCACATAGCCGCGGCCCTCGTTGGAGGGCAGCACTCCGTCGCAGATCATAAAGGTAGCGGAGCGGATGTGGTCGGTGATGATGCGCAGGGACACGTCCTTTTTCTCGCTTTCGCCGTAGTGGGCGTTGGTGATCTCGGAGACCTTGTGGGTGATGTTCATGACCGTGTCGGTGTCGAACAGGGAGTCCACACCCTGGCAAATACAGGCCAGACGCTCCAGGCCCATGCCGGTGTCGATATTTTTCTGCTTCAGCTCGGTATAGTGGTTCTGTCCGTCGTTGTCGAACTGGGAGAAGACCACGTTCCAGACTTCCATATACCGGTCGCAGTCGCAGCCGACGGTGCAGCCGGGCTTGCCGCAGCCGTATTCGGGCCCGCGGTCATAATAGATCTCGGAACAGGGACCGCAGGGGCCGGAACCATGCTCCCAGAAGTTGTCCTCCTTGCCGAACTTGTAGATTCGCTCAGCGGGGATGCCGATTTCGTCACGCCAGATGGCAAAGGCTTCGTCATCGGCGGGAGTGGTCTCATTGCCGGCAAATACAGACGGATACAGCCGGTCCGGGTCCAGCCCCACCCATTCCGGGCTGGTCAAAAATTCCCAAGCCCAGGCAATGGCCTCGTGCTTAAAATAGTCGCCGAAGGAGAAGTTGCCCAGCATCTCAAAATAGGTGCCGTGGCGGGCGGTTTTGCCAATGTTTTCAATGTCGCCGGTGCGGATGCACTTCTGGCAGGTGCAGACGCGGTGGCGGGGCGGCTCCACCTCGCCGGTGAAGTAGGGCTTCATGGGCGCCATGCCGGAATTGATCAGTAGCAGGCTGGCGTCGTTCTGGGGAATCAGCGAGAAGCTGGGCAGCCGGAGATGGCCCTTGGTCTCAAAGAATTTCAGGAACATCTCGCGCAGCTCGTTCACGCCAAAGGGTTTTGGTTCGCGCATCGTCATTTCCTCCCTATCATAATCGCTTACTCCATAGGATTGCCGGGTGATCCGCCCGCGGCCAAAGGCAATTTGTTCAGCGGTTTTTGAAAAAAGAAAGCCTCCGCCCCGTCCAGGGGCGAAGACCTGATATTCTCCGCGGTACCACCCTGATTTGCCGCAGCGCGGCATCTCATGAACCCTGTAACGAAGGGTCAATCGTCCCGGTCCTCCCGGGCGGCTTGGAAGTGGCTTTGTGATGTGCCAGTCAGGGGCTTGCACCGAATCCCCCTCGCTTTGGACCGCTGCGTCACATGAGCTTCCGCATTGCCGGTTTTGCGTATTGCATTGTGCGCAACTACGGCAGCTGCGCACATCAGAAAGAAATTTGCTGAACTTCATTTTATCACATTTGCAGAGGTTGTCAAGGGGGCTTTTTGCGCCATTTTCAGCGGCGTGCCGCGGATTTGCGCCTTCAATGGACGAACTGCGGACCTGGGCGCTGGGGAACGGACAGCGGCGGCTGGGCGATTCCATGCAAAATAAAAATATTTTATGAATTCTGAATAGAATGTGGTAGCGAATTTGGTATTTATCTGATATACTTATAAATAAGCTTTTTCAAAGAGGTGACGCAATGAACAAGAAGCTGAAGGAAAAAATACTCGAATCCTTGTCGTCCGTCCTGCCAATCACCTTGATCGTACTGGTGTTGAGTGTGACCGTTGTGCCCATGCCGCTGGGAACGCTGATGATGTTTCTGGTGGGGGCTGTGCTGCTGATTGTGGGCATGGGTTTTTTCTCCCTGGGCGCAGATATTTCCATGACGCCCATGGGTGAGGCCATCGGTGCGCAGATCACCAAATCAAAGAATGTACCGCTGATTGTGGTGCTGTGTTTTGTCATCGGCGCCATTATCACCATTGCTGAGCCGGACCTGCAGGTGCTGGCCACGCAGGTGCCATCCATCCCGGACAATGTCCTCATCTGGACTGTGGCCGTGGGCGTGGGGCTGTTCTTTGTGCTGGCCACGCTGCGGACGCTGCTGGGAATTCCGCTGCGCTGGATCCTTGTGGGGTTTTACATCATTGTGTTTATCGTAGCGTGTTTTGCCCCGGAGGACTTTCTGCCCATGGCGTTTGACTCTGGCGGCGTCACGACCGGCCCCATTACAGTTCCGTTTATCATGGCCCTGGGCGTTGGCATGTGCTCCGTCCGCGGAGACAAGAGCGCCCAGGAGGATAGTTTCGGCTTTGTGGCCATCAGCTCCATTGGGCCGATTCTGGCGGTGCTGATTCTAAGCATTGTGTACAACCCTTCCACCGCGAACTACTCGTTTGCCGAGGTAACCACCATCGAAACCACCACGGAGATGGCCGCCCAGTTTGCTGCCGGTTTGCCGCAGTATGTGGAGGAAGTGGTGAAGGCCATTTGTCCGATCCTGGGGTTCTTCATCGTTTTCCAGCTTATTACCCGGCATTTCTTCAAGCGGCAGATCATCCGGCTGAGCGTCGGTGTGGTCTATACGTTTATCGGCCTGGTGTTGTTCCTCACCGGCGTCAATGTGGGGTTCATGCCGGCAGGCGTCTATCTGGGCCGTGCTTTGGCGGAGTCCAGTGTGCCATGGGTGCTGATTCCTCTGGGAATGCTGATGGGATACTTTATTGTGGCTGCGGAGCCGGCGGTTCATGTGCTCAACAAGCAGGTGGAGGAAATCTCCTCCGGTGTGATTTCTTCGAAATCCATGCAGTTGAGCCTGTCCATCGGTGTGGCGCTGGCTGTGGGCATCGCCATGCTGCGGGTGCTGACGGGAATCTCCATCATGTGGTTCCTGGTTCCCGGATATGCCCTGGCCATCGGCATGACGTTCTTTACGCCGAAGCTTTTCACTGCCGTGGCGTTTGACTCCGGCGGTGTAGCCTCCGGCCCTATGACGGCAACTTTCCTGCTGCCCTTTGCCATGGGCGCGTGCAGCAGCCTGGGGGGCGACATCCTCCAGGATGCCTTCGGCATTGTAGCCATGGTTGCCATGACGCCGTTGCTGACCATTCAGATTCTTGGCCTGAACTACAAGCGCAAGACGCGCCACGCCAGGGATGATGACAGCCGGCTGGCTCTGGTTCTGGACGATACAGACGACGAGATCATTGTTTATGAGGAGGTAGAGCGTGATGAGTGAAGCCACTCGCCCGAAACACCCGCTCAAACTAATGGGGGTCATTGTGGATCGCGGCCAGGGGGACCGGATCGCGGAGGTGTGCCAGCAGATGCATATCCCGTTCCAGTTTATTAGCCTCGGCACTGGCACGGCCAGCTCAGAGATTCTGGATTATTTCGGCCTGGGTGAGACCCAAAAGGAGTTGGTCCTGTGCCTGCTGCCTGCGCCGCTGGTGCAGCCCCTGCAGCAGACGCTGCTGGAGCGGTTCCATCTGGACCGGCCGGGCCGCGGCATCCTGTTTACGATACGGCTGTCCAGCGTGATGAGCGCCGTATCTCAAACCGTCAATTATTTATCCACTGAAACGTGCAAGGAGGCTTCCGCCATGGAGCAAACCGTTCGATATGATTTGATTGTCACCATCGTCAATCAGGGCTTCGCAGATCAGGTTATGGAGGCCGCCAAGTCTGCCGGCGCCACCGGCGGCACCGTGCTCAACGCCCGCGGCCTGGGCAGCAAAGAGGCGCAGGAATTCCTGGGCATTTCCATCCGCCCGGAAAAGGAGCTTGTGATGATTATTGCCAAATCTGAGATCTTGCAGCCCATTATGAAAGCCATCAGCAATATGCACGGCCTGCGGACCGATGCCCGCGGCATCCTGTTCTCTCTGCCGGTGGACACCCTGATCGGTATCGGCTGATCTGGGGACTGCCATAGAGAGGCGATGCCGCAGGAGGCAACGCCCGCGGGGCAGGCCCGTTCCGGATGGAGCGGGCCTCTGCCGCTTTTTGCTAAGCTGGGAAAGGAGTGATCCCACTTTGGACGAACATGAAATCCGGCCCTTTGCCGGAGACGGCCAACCGGAACAGCAGCCTGCGCCTTCGGACTCCGCTCCGCAGGAGGCGCCGCCG
Organism: uncultured Oscillospiraceae bacterium; assembly: GCA_965120355.1. Classification (GTDB taxonomy): domain Bacteria; phylum Bacillota; class Clostridia; order Oscillospirales; family Oscillospiraceae; genus CBCPMX01. The sequence goes on along the minus strand of CBCPMX010000161.1, from coordinate 18,165 downwards.
CCCCGCACGTGCCCCAAGTGGCTGTGGGTCGCCAACTGGGTGGCCATAGGGGTGCTGTGCTTCTCCCTGGTGGTTTGGGCGCTGCTGATTTTCGCGCCGCTGGAGGCGGCTTTGGGAGATTGGTACGACACAGTCTATACGCTTTGCAGGCGGATTTCCGGGATTGGAATTGCCGCGGTTGTGGTACTGCGTTTTCTGATCCTGCCGTACCGCAAAGACCGGTAAGCTGCGGCGGGCAGTTCGGCCTATACAGCGTTGTGGGAACAACGCAAAATTGCACGATTGTTTTTCGTGGAAGCATCTGCTACAATAGGAGAGATGCTTCCACGGATTTTGTCTAAAGGAGGGATTTCATGCGATATGAAACGTATGATCTGACCGGCGAGGGCCGGGTGATTTTGCAGTGCTATCTTCAGAAATGGACGACCACAGCGGGACACTATCCCAAACGGGCGGCAGTACTGGTCCTGCCCGGCGGAGCCTATGTCATGCATGGCGCCAGCGAGGGCGAGCCGGTGGCGCTGGCCTTTTTTGCCCAGGGGTTTGACGCCTTTGTGCTGAAATATTCTGTGGGAAAGCATGGAGCGTTTCCAAACGCCGTGGCGGACGCGGCCCGGGCAGTGGCATTCTTGCGGGAACACGCGCAGCAGTGGCAGCTGGATCCGGAGAAGATCGCCGTGTGCGGGTTTTCTGCCGGCGGCCATGTGGCGGCGTGTTTGGGCACCATGTGGGACCGGCCCGACGTGGCGGCCCTCAGCGGATGCGCCGGCGGCGAGGCCCGCCCGAATGCGCTGATTCTGGGCTATCCCTGTATCACGGCGGACTTGGAAGGTCAGACGGATATGTACCGCGTTCTGGCTGGAGACCGGCCGCTGGAAACCCTGCGGGAGACGGCTTCGGCAGAGAAGTATGTCAGCGCACAGACGCCGCCGGTGTTTTTATGGAACATGTTTGACGATCAATTGGTGCCGGTGGAGCACGGCCTGAAATTTCTGGCCGCTTTGGCGGCCCACGACGTGCCGTTTGAGTCCCATACCTATCAGCATGGCATCCACGGCTGTGCGCTGGCCACGCCGGTGACCAGCATTGGGGCGCCGCTGCGGGAGAATGTCCATGTGGCCAGATGGTTTACAGACTGCTGCGCGTGGCTGCGGGAGCTGTTCGGCGATCCGGCGCTGGACTGCAAACAGTTTGATATTTATTTCCCTGAGCAGGGACGCGCCCACCTGGGTGTGCCGGCCATGCCGCCGGGCCTGTTTTCGGAGATGGGCTGACAGGGCGGCTTTCGCCGGAAAAGGTGCCGAATGAGGGCGTTTTTGGGGTGAAAAACCCGTAAGCCTTTACAAATTGTTCACCCATCCATGGGTTTTTGCGATATAATATAGGAGAACCGGACTTATATAGACCGATTGCGCGGCTGCGTCTGCGGCGGCGCGTAGAGAAACAAGGCGAACTGGCACGGCAGTGCAGCCATATGGGCGGCGCGCTGTGCGAAACCCAAAGGATTTGGAATGGATGCCGGGTAATCTGCCAGGCAGATGAAACTGCAGCGGCCAGGCTTTCAGATGGGAAGCTTGACGGCTGATGTAATGGAGGTTGAGGAAATGGGCAAGACGATTTTGATCATTGAGGACGACGATAAAATTGCCGATCTGCTGCGTCTGTATCTGGAGAAGGACGGATATACCGCTGTCCTGGCCGCCGATGGCGGCGTGGGCGTGGAGAAGTTCCGCACGGTTCAGCCAGATCTGGTACTGCTGGATTTGATGTTGCCAGTGCTGGATGGCTGGAGTGTCCTGCGAACCATCCGGCAGGAATCCCAGACGCCGGTGATCATGCTCACTGCCCGCGGCGAGACTGTGGACAAAGTTTCCGGTCTGAAAATGGGCGCGGATGATTACATTACCAAGCCCTTTGATGCCAAAGAAGTTCTGGCCCGCATCGAGGCTGTGCTGCGCCGCTCCGCCGGTGAAGAGCCGGAGACGCCCAAACGTCTGGTCTTTGACAAACTGGTCATCGACATGGAAGCGTTTGAATTGGTGGTGGACGGGAAAAAGGTGGATACGCCGCCCAAGGAAATGGAGCTGCTGTATCACCTGGCTTCTACGCCCAACCGGGTCTATACCCGAAACCAGCTGCTCGACGAGGTTTGGGGGTTCGATTATTTTGGAGACAGCCGCACGGTGGACGTCCACGTCAAGCGTCTGCGGGAAAAATTGGAGGGTGTGTCCGACCAGTGGAGCCTGAAGACGGTCTGGGGCGTGGGGTATAAGTTCGAGGTGCTGCATCAGTGAGGACGACATTCGGCCGGCAGTTTGCCGTCAATGCCGGATTGATTCTGCTGAGTTTTATCATCTTGGGCGTCAGCTTTGTCAGCCTCCTGTTCAACTATTTGGTGGACCAGCAGCGGGACTCCCTGCTGTCGAGCGCCAGAGCCATTGCGGATCTGGGCGCAGCCTACAGCACCATGGGAAATCTGGAGGAAGACGCCAATTTCCGCATGAGCCTCTCTATCACGGCGGAAGTGGCCGGCGCTGATGTGCAGATCTGCACTGTCAGCGGCAGGGTTCTGTTGTGCTCCGACGACGCGATTTTCTGCGAGCACACCGGCCAGAGCCTGCCGGAGGACATTGTTTCCACGGCCCTGAGCGAAGGGGAATGTTGGAACATTGGCAGCGTGGAGGGGCTGTATGACAGCAAACGCTACCTGGCGGCGGTACCCATGGTTTCCGACGACAGCGGGGCACAGCTGGGGCTGGTGGTGGTATCCGCCGATGCCGGGGTGCTGTCTTCGCTGTTGGGACAGCTGAGCAACAACTACATTTTCTCAGCCGTTGTGGTGCTGCTGGTGGCCATGATTGTTTCCAGCTTCCTGACCCGGTCGCAGACCCGCTCTATGCGGGAGATGGCTGAAGCGGTCAGCCAGTATGGTCACGGTGATTTTGACATCCGCCTGCAGCCTGATAAGCAATCTACTGAGGAAATGGCGGAGCTGGCCCAGGCTTTTAATACAATGGCAGAGAGCCTGGCCGTATCGGAACAGCGGCGCACAGAGTTTGTGGCCAACGTTTCCCATGAGCTGAAGACGCCCATGACCACCATCGGCGGCTTTGTGGACGGCATGTTGGACGGCACCATTCCGCCGGAACGGCACCGGCAGTACCTGCAGGCTGTCTCCGATGAGGTTCGCCGTTTGAGCCGCCTGGTGCGCAGTATGCTGGAGGTTTCCCGCCTCCAGTCCCAGGGCGTTCAGGAGAACAAGAAAACCAAATTTGACATCTGTGAATCCCTTGGCCGTGCTCTTTTGACCTTTGAGCAGAAGATCAACGCCAAGCATCTGGACGTAGAGGTGGAGTTCCCCGACAAGGACGTCAACGTCCTTGCGGAGAAAGATTCCATTACCCAGGTCCTGTACAATCTGGTGGACAACGCAGTGAAGTTCTGCCCCGAAAACGGCAAGATCCTGTTGAAGGTGGAACCTTCGGGCGGCAAGGCCCGCATTTCCGTGGCCAACACCGGCGAAACCATTCCGGAGCAGGAGCTGCAACTGATTTTTGACCGCTTCCACAAGACCGACAAGAGCCGCAGCATGGATAAGGACGGTGTCGGTCTGGGGCTGTATATTGTTCGCACCATCCTTGCCAGCCATAATGAAGATGTCACTGTCACCAGCCGGGACGGGGTGACCACCTTCCAGTTCGGCTTGCCCCTGGCAAAGTAAACCGGCGGATATTCACGAATATTTTACAGATTATTTACCACTTTGCCGCACTGCCGGCGTATACTCATTTAAAACGAGGTAATGCCCTATGGATATGCATGATTACGATCCGATCCAACCAGATGAGGAGCAAGAAGAGACAAAGCAGAAAATGGAACAGGAAGATGACCGGTTCCCATATCAGGACTTCTATGGCCCCGACTTCCGGGAAGAGGATTCACCGAGGCGTTCCAGACGGGGCAAACGGGATCATGTGTTTGTCCCATTGACGGTATTTGCCGGCCTGCTGGTGGTGGGGTGTCTGGCCATTGTGGCTGTGAGCCAGATGGACGGCTCGCCTCTGAGCAGCATCTTGAATACCAATGGGATGCAGATCCAGTCTGACAGCAGTTCCGGCGGCAGTCAGAGTGCTGGCAGCCCGGACGACGGCCCGGCTACCGCTACCGCAGTGCCCTCCGAGGAAGAGGAGGAGGACGTGGATGCCGTGGAAACGGCGGAAGAAGTGGAACAGGAGGACGATGTACCGGAGGTAACGCTGGGCAGTGGAACTGTACTGCATATTTCTGAGACGCCGGAATCCGAAGGGACCACGTCCATTGTGTCCGAGAAGTCTGACGGCGCCCTGACCTATCAGGAGATCTATGAAAAGGTGATCCCCAGTGTGGTCAGCATCACGTCCACCGTTTCCGGCGGCATTGCCACCGGCACCGGCATCATTATGTCGGAGGACGGATATATTATCACCAACTACCATGTCATTGAGGGCGCCACGAAACTGGAGGTGCTGCTTTATGACGACACGCAATATGTGGCGGCTTTGGTGGGCAGCGACGAGACCAGTGATCTGGCAGTCCTGAAGATTGATGCCGAAGATTTGCAGCCTGCTGAGTTTGGCTCATCCAATAACCTGCGGGTCGGCGATGAGGTGGTGGCCATTGGCGATCCCCTTGGAACGGAGCTGCGCGGTACCATGACCAACGGCATCATTTCCGCCATCAACCGGGACCTGACCGTCAATGACCGCACCATGACACTGATTCAGACCAATGCGGCTCTGAACTCCGGCAATTCCGGCGGCCCACTGATCAACTGCTACGGTCAGGTGATCGGGATCAACACCATGAAAATGAGCTCCTATTACAGCTCTGTGGAAGGGTTGGGCTTTGCCATTCCCATCAGCACTGCCAAGCCCATTATCGACGAGCTGATTGAGAAGGGCTATGTCAGCGGCCGGCCGGCCATTGGAATCACCATTGCATCCAATATGAACGACGCGTGGCGGGCCTATTTCGACATCCCCGAGGGCGTTGTGGTGCAGGGGGTGCAGGAGAATTCCGACGCTGCGGCAGCGGGCCTCATGGCCGGTGACGTTATCATCGCCTTTGAAGACACCACGGTTACCAGCAGCGAGGAGCTGCGGACCCTGCTCAACGAATATGTGGCTGGTGAGACGGTGCGCCTGACCATCTGGCGCAATGGTGAGACCTTTAACCTGTCCATTACCCTGATGGACGCCCACGACAATTCCTGAGCAGGCACGGGTCATCCAGGGTACGAGCAATTCATGTTCAGATATTCCTCTCACCTCTCTTACTGAAGGCCCCCGGCGCAGGCGCTGCGCCGGGGGCCTTCAGGCGTTCGAAAACCGCTTGCTGGTATACGGAAATGCCCTATTTTGATTTACGAAGCGCTGTCGCAGTGGCGGATTTTCGTCTCGAGAAAAGCCGCCACTGCGACAGCGCCATTCTCATTATGGGCGATTGCGCTGCGCCAAAACCCGCCCCGGAACGCAGGTCCTGCGCTGCCGGGACGGGTTCTTGCGGTGTGCGGGGGGAGGGCGCTGGCGGTGCTGCCGGAAGGCAGCCGGCCCTTACGGACGCGGCGCAGACAGCTTGGCCAGGCCTTCAGCGAATTTTTGCATGGCGGCGGGAACGTCAATGTTCTGCGGACATTTAGAAACGCAGGCGCCGCAGGCGATGCAGGTGTCTGGCTGATGGAGTTTCTCCATGGCGTCCCGGACGCCGGGACCGGGATTCAGCGCAAATTTATTATACTGAGCCAGAATGTCGGGAATCTCCAGCTCCATGGGGCAGCCGTCACAATAGTGGCAGGCGGTGCAGGGAACGTTGATCTGGCGCAGCAGCAGGGCCAGCGCTTCCTGCAGCTTGTCCGACTCTGCTGCGTCCAGAGGCGCACCTTCGGAGAAGGTAGCCACATTGTCCTGTGCCTGTTCCATGGTGGTCATACCGCTGAGGATAATCTGCACATGCTCCAAGCCCAGCAGATACCGGAAGGCCCAGGAGGCTACGGATTTGTCCGGCCGGGCAGCTTTCAGGATCTCGTCCGCCTCGGGGCTCAAGGAGGCCAGACGGCCGCCGCGGCAGGGCTCCATGACCCAGACGGGCAGACCGTGGGCGGCAATGATCTCATACTGCGATTTGGCGTCCTGCATGGTCCAGTCCAGGTAGTTCAGCTGGATCTGCACAAATTCGAAGCAGTCCCACTGATCCAGAAAAGATTTCAGCGTTTCCGGTTTGGAGTGGCTGGAGAAGCCCAGATGGCGGATACGGCCCAGCTTTTTCTGCTCCAGCAGATAGGGGATAATGCCCTTTTCAGGGTCATTGTAGATGGGCACGGAGTTTTCCGAGACATTGTGGAGCAAATAGAAGTCAAAGTACTCTGTTTTGCACCGGGACAACTGCTCTTCAAAAATTTCAGCGGGAGACTGGCCTTCTTTCAGCATGAAGCCGGGCATCTTACTGGCAAGGAAATAGCTTTCTCGGGGGTATTTTGCCAGGGCTTCGCCCAGAAAGGACTCAGACGCGCCGCCGTGATACATATAAGCGGTATCAAAGTAGTTGACGCCGGATTCATAGACGTAGTCGATAATGCCCTGGGCCTTTTCCCTGTCAATGGGGCCACCGGGTTCGGTGGTGGGCAGGCGCATATTGCCCATGGCCAGCCGGGGCAGGGACAGTCCCTGAAAATCCTTGCGTTGCATAGGGATTCCTCCTTTTAACGTATGTTTATGCTGTGGACGTGCCGCTATGGGGCGGCGGCAGGCCCGCCAGAAATACCTGTCTATATAATATCACTTGAAGTCCACTTCATGTCAAGTGGTTTGTACATTTTTCGGAGATTGGTATAGGCTGTGCGCCGGCGCGGCGGAACGGAAAAGGGGCGGCGTGTGTGCGCTTGTGAAATTTGGGGGATTTGCCCCTTTACAGGTGAGGCGGATGTGGTATAATACGGGGCGGAAAGTGAGGGAATTCCAGATTGGAACAGTTGCGGTTCAATCCATCCCGTTGGGTACACGGCCAGATGTCCGAGTCCTATTTTACCATGGCGGTTCTGACCCTTTCCGGCGGCCTTCAGGATGCGTACACCTATGTACAGCGTGGCGGCGTGTTTGCCAACGCCCAGACCGGCAATATCATCCTGTTGGCGACGAATCTGTGTCAGGGGAACTGGGGCGGGGCGCTGCGTTACTTTGCGCCGCCGCTGGCCTTTGCGGCAGGGGTTTACACGGCGGCAGCGCTCCGGCGGCGCTGCAGCGGCATTCAGAGGGTTCACTGGCGGCAATTGGTGCTGCTGTTGGAGATTGCCCTGTTGTTTCTGGCGGGATTCCTGCCACAGGCGTGGAACGTCCAAGTGAATGTACTGGTGTCTTTTGTGTGCGCCATGCAGGTTCAGACCTTTCGAAAAGTCCATGGCAAGGCATTTGCCAGCACCATGTGCATTGGCAATCTGCGCAGTGCCACCGAGGCGGTATTTACCTTCCGGCACACCGGCGATCGGGAAGCCTTGCGGCTGGCGCTGGAGTATTTTGGGGTGCTGGTTCTGTTTGCCGTGGGTGCTGCGTGCGGAAGTTTTTTGTCGGTGCAGTTGGGGGAGCGGGCGATTTGGGTCTGCTGCGGACTGCTGACAGTCAGTCTCTGCGTCATGTTTGTGCGCGGCAGCGCCGCGCAGTAAAACGTTGGAATCATTTTGCAACAAGCCGGCAGCTCTGCCCGATGGAGGACGGAGCTGCCGGCTGTAGTTTGTCCCGGAGACGGCTGGGAATGCGGCAAAGCTATAACCGGGCCGCAGGCATCTGCCTGCGGCCCGGTTATGACGCAGAGAGGCGAATTTGCCTGTTCAGCGGGCCGCGCCCCGGCGGCGCTTTTTCCGCTTCTTCCGCATATGCAATACCACGATGAGCGCCAGAGCGGCGGCTACAACGACAATGGCCAGTACAATATATAGGGTATAGTTGCTGCCGCCGGTTTTGACCTCCAGCCACAGGGAGTCCATCAGCTGATTGGCCTCCGTGGACAGCGCCAGGAACATGGAGCCGTTTTCCAATACTTCATCGTCAGGGTAAGCGATGGGGCTGGTGGCAGTGGATTCATCCATGTATTCCTTGGCCGCGGAGATGGGCGTGGAGTAGCCCAGATAGTCCAGGTTCTGGCCGGAGATTTCCGGATCGCACAGGAAATTGATATAGGCCTCAGCGGCCTCTTTGTTCTGGCAGCCCTTGGGGATACAGATGGCATCAATGAAGAAGTTGAATCCTTCTTCCGGGAAATAGAAGGCCAGATCCTCGTTGTCCTCCAGCATAAACAAATAATCGCCGGCATAATAGGGGGCGATCCATGCCTCCTCGCGGATCATCTTATCAAAGATTTGGTCCATGACGTAACTCTGCACCAGCGGCTTCTGTTCCGACAGCAAATCCGCGGCAGCCCGCAGCTCCGTCTCATCTTCGGTGTTCAGAGAATAGCCCAGCCGCAGCTCGGCAATGGCAAAGGCGTCCCGGGGATTGTCGAACATCAGAATTTTGCCGGAGTACTTCTCGTTCCACAGCAGATCCCAGCTGCCCACGTCGGCTTCATCGACGTATTTGGTGTTGTAAATGATGCCCACGGTGCCCCAGGTGTAGGGAACGGAATATTTGTTTTCCGGGTCATACTCTGTGTTCTTGTAGGCGTCATCAACGTACTGGTAGTTGGGAATATTGTCAAAATTCAGCTCCTCCAGCATATCTTCCTCAATGAGACGCGCAATCATATAGTCCGACGGAATGATGATATCATAGGTGGAGCCGCCGGTTTTCAGCTTGGTGTAGAGACTTTCGTTGGTGTCGTAAGTCATGTAGTTGACCTCGATACCTGTGGCCTCGGTAAAGGCGGCGTTGACATCCAGATAGCCGTCGGAGCCGTCGGAGATATACTGGCCCCAATTGTAGACGTTGATGGTAACGGTTTCGTCTGCCGCCGATGCGGAGACTGGCAGCGCCAGCACCAGCAGAAGTGCTGCCAGTGCAGCAGTGAACAATCTTCTTTTCAATTTGCTTTTCTCCTTTTTGCTTTTTTGTCATCGCGGGCCTGCAGCAGATTCATGGCCGTCATCATCAGCAGAATTACCAGAAACAGCAATGTAAACAGCGCATAGATTTTTGGCTGCAGGGGCTTTTTTGTATAGTTATAGATTTCCACCGGAAGAGTGACAAAGTTGGGGCCGTAGACGAAATAGCTAATGACAAAGTCGTCCAGGCTCATGGTAAATGCCATCATGGCGCCGGAGACGATGCCCGGCATGATCTCGTGGATGACCACCTTGAAAAACGCCTGCACTTGCGTACAGCCCAGATCCATGGCTGCCTCCTGCAGATCTGGATCCATCTGGTGCAGTTTTGGCATGACCGACAGGATGACATAGGGCAGGTTGAACGTGATATGGGCAATCAGCAGCGTCCAGAAGCCCAGAATGGCATTGATTCGCAGAAGCGTTCCCGTAAACGCAAACAGCAGCGCTAAGGAGACGCCGGTGACGATATCTGGGTTGGTCATAGGAATGTTGGTCAGGGACAGAACCAGGGAGCGCATGCGCGCCCGCATGGAATAAATGCCTAAAGCCGCCATAGTGCCCAGCACCGTGGCAATGAGGCTGGAGAGAACGGCGACGATCAGGGAGTTGGCCAGCAGCGGAAGCAGGACGCCGTCGCGGAACAATTCGCCGTAGTTTTCCAGCGTGAAGCCCTCAAACACCGCAATATCGCTGCCGGTATTGAAGGAAGCTACGGCCAATACGAGCATGGGGACGTATAGAAAAGCAAACACCACAATGGTAAAGAGTTTCAGCGTCTTTCTCATACGGTCACCATGCTTTCATCGTCGTCGGAGAACCGGTTCATGATTCCGACGCACAGGAAGATCAATACCATCAGTACCAGGGACAGCGCAGCGCCCAAGTTGGGGTTATATGCGGTTTTGAACTGGCTCTCAATGACGTCGCCGATGAGAACCGATCCGGTACCGCCCATTTTCTGCGAGATGTAAAAGGTGCTGACTGCCGGTACAAATACCATGGTAATGCCCGAAACAATGCCCGGCACGGACAGGGGCAGGATGACTTTGCGGAAGACGGCCGCCATATTGCAGCCCAGGTCCTGGGCCGCCTCAATGAGCCGCCGGTCGATTTTGACGATGACGGTGTACAGCGGCATGATCATATAGGGCAGGTAGTTGTAGACCATGCCCAGAATCACAGCGCCATTGTTGCGGATCAGAGGCAGCGGGCCGATGCCAAGGCGGCTGAGGAGACTGTTGAGAATACCCGTGTCTTCCAGCAGCGCTACCCAGGCCAGCGTGCGCAGCAGAAAGCTCATGCACATGGGCAGCATTACCAGCATATATAAAAACCGCTGGGTCGTGGGTTTGGTCTGGGCGATAAAATAGGCCACCGGATAGCCGATCAGCAGGCAGATGGCGGCGGATACCAGCGCCAGAAGGATGCTGCGCAGAAAGATGGGCAGATAGGTGCCGATGTTGGCCAGGTTGTTCAGGGTAAAGGCTCCGGTCACCGAGTCGGTGAAGGCATAGTAGACCACAATGCAGAGCGGAACCAGGGTAAAAAGCACCATCCAGACCAGGTAGGGAGCGGCCAGCAGACGGTTTTTATTCTTCATCGTCCTCGCCCTCCTCTGCGTCGTCCATCTCATCGTATTCGGCGCTGTAGGAGCTGTAGTCGCCGTACAGTCCCGAGTATTCGCTCTTGGCCATGACATGGATGTCCTCTGGCCCCAGACGGATACCGATGCGCGCGCCCACGGGATGGTATTCCGTGGTCTGGATCAGCCACTTGAAGCCCTTGAAGTCCACGATAATGTCGTAATGGACGCCTTTGAAGGTGACGGAGGTAACAGTACCAGACAGGGTGCCCTCCCGGGCAGGGACAATGTCGATGTCCTCCGGCCGGATGACCACGTCCACCGGCGTCATCTGTCCGAAGCCCTTGTCTACACAGGCAAAGCGGCGGCCAAAGAACTCGACGCAGCGGTCCTCGATCATGGTGCCGTCCAGGATGTTGGATTCGCCAATGAAATCGGCTACAAAGGCGTTTTTCGGCTCGTTGTAGATGCCTTCCGGGGTGCCGATCTGCTGGATGCGGCCCTTGTCCATGACCACTACCGTGTCGCTCATGGCCAGGGCCTCTTCCTGGTCGTGGGTGACGTAAATGAAGGTGATGCCCATCTGCTGCTGGATGCGCTTGAGTTCGTTCTGCATATCCTTGCGCAGCCGCAGGTCCAGGGCGCCCAGCGGCTCATCCAGCAGCAGGACTTTAGGCTGGTTCACCAGGGCGCGGGCGATGGCCACACGCTGCTGCTGGCCGCCGGACAGACTTGTGATTTTCCGGTTCTCAAAGCCCTTGAGGCTGACAATCTCCAGCATTTCCATGACGCGGCGGTCCACCTCGTCGGCGTCCAGCTTGGCAATGCGCAGGCCAAAGGCCACATTGTCATAGACGTCCAGGTGCGGAAACAGCGCATATTTCTGAAACACCGTATTGATCTTGCGCCGGTAGGGCGGCACGTCGTTAATACGCTGACCGTCGAACAATACGTCGCCGGAGGTGGGCGTCTGAAAGCCGCCGATAATCCGAAGCGTTGTAGTCTTCCCGCAGCCGCTGGGACCCAGCAGCGTCAGGAACTCCGAATCGTTAAAATAGATGTTGATGGAGTCCAAAACCGTCTCTCCATCAAAAGACATGCAGACGTCTTTGAGACGGATCAATTCCTTGGACATGGCGTATCCCCCGTTCTCTTTCTTTTTCGTTGGACCCTGGGGCGCTGTGGATGCCCTCCGGGCAGTTACAATCCCACTCCATTCTCTGCCCGCGCCAGCCTGACAGAACTGCGCACAGGCAAACAAAAAACCCCCGATTTTTCTGTCGCAGGCATACAAAAAACGCCCCAAGCCGGAAGCCGCTTCGCTCCACGCGCCAAAAATCCTCCATACAACCCATCTAAGAGTAGTGTCTGTGGTTTTTGACCCGATTGACGGAAACTTCCTCGCCCGGGCATTCCCCTTCGACCAAATCAGTGGTTCTTTCCAATTCAGTTCAGTTATTGATTGTAGGTACACTATATATGCTAAGGGGGCCGTTGTCAATGGGTTTTTTGAAATTCGTCAAAATGACGGCGAAAATTGCCGTTTTTGCAGGTTGGACAGGATCAAACCGGGTCTGCCGGCGCGGTCAGACCGTGCGCAGCTCTGCGCCCGGAACAAGCAGTATCCCCGGCAGCGGCCCGAAGGGCGCTGCCGGGGGATGTGTTTTCGCGGATGTTGCCGGAATGTGTCCGGCTGGCGGTACGAATGGTTGTCCCATCATGTGTGAGGGGTTGTTTGGGTGCGCAAACGATTGCTGGAGCGCTCCAGCGCTTGCTGGCCGCCGGCGGGTGCTCAATCCAGAGAAACGATCTCGTATTCCCGGCTGCCCAGACCGTGCTGTGCCGCAGCCTCCACGGTATGGATGCCATGGCGGGAATCCATCCGCTCAATCAGCGCTTTTTTGCCGGGGTCTGGGGCGTTGACAACGGCGTCATAGCAGGCCTGGTCCACCGCCACAGGATCTGTGGAGGCGAAAATGCCCAGATCGCCCATTTCCGGCTCGGCGGGGTGGGAATCGCAGTCGCAGTCCACGCTCAGGCGATTTGCCACATTGATATACAGCATGTTCCCGGCGCCCTTATATTGGATCACAGCTTTGCAGGCATCTGCCATGGACTCCAGGAAGTGATCCTGGGGCGGGAGTTTCTCAAAGAGTTCTGCGGCCACCGTGGTGACGCCCGCCGTATGGATGTAGGTCTTGCCGTGGGTGGAGCCGATGCCGATGCTGACGTTTTTCAGGGCGCCGCCAAAGCCGCCCATGGCGTGTCCCTTGAAGTGGGACAGAATCAAAAGGGAATCGTAGTTGTCCAGATGCGCACCCACAATGTCTTTGTCCAGATGGAAGCCGTTTTCCACGGGAATCTCAATCTCGCCGAATTCGTCCAGAAGGTCGCAGGGAGCGATGGCCTGGAAGCCATGTTCCTCGATGGCTTTCCAGTGTTCCTTTGGATCCATTCTCCGGCCGGCATAGGCCGTGCAGCACTCAATGATGGTACCGTCCAGTGCGCGCACCAGGTCCCCGATCAGCTCCGGATGCAGATAGTTGTGACCGCCCGGCTCCCCGGTGGAGATCTTGACGCCGACTTTGCCTTTGAGCGGGACGCCCAACGCCTGATAGATGCGCAGCAGGCTTTCTGGGGTGATTTCCTTTGTGAAGTAGACTTTTGCTTTTTCCATGGTCTGATCTCCTCCGTTTAGTTCAAATTTGCATATGGATACGGTGTGCGGGAGGCGTGCGCCCTAACAGGGCGTTCCTCCCTGCATCTATTTTACGCGCGATTAGCCGCCATTGCAAATACCTGTCCTGAATGGCATACCATACGGTTTGCGAATCGTTGAAGCGCCGTGGCCCATGCTCCGCAATGCGGAGCGGGGCCGGCCGTGTCAGCGCCTGGTGGGAAACGATGCGCCTGTTTCGAATTTTGCCGCCACGTCCTGCAAAAACTGCCGGATGGGCAGGTGCTGGGGACACGCCTTTTCACACTGGCCGCAGCCGATACATGCGCTGGCCTTGCCGTGCCGCAGGGAAGTGTTATTGTAATACACGGCCTGGCTGGAAAAGCTGCCGGTGGTACGGCAGACGCTGTTGAACAGGGCGAAATACTGGGGAATTGCAATGTTTTTGGGACAGCCGTGGGTGCAATAGGCGCAGCCTGTGCAGGGGATCGGCGTATGTTGCTCGATGATGGCCCGAACCTGCTGGATGACTGCCTGCTCTTCCGCGGAGATAGGTGCAAAATGACGGAAAGTATTGGCGTTGTCCGCCACCTGTTCCAGGGTGTTCATGCCCGAAAGCACCCGGGTGACGCCTTCCTGACTGGCCGCATAACGCATGGCCCAAGAGGCGTTGGAGCTGTCCGGCCGCCGGGCTTTCAGCAGCGCTTCCGCTTCCGGAGGCAGATTGACCAGCGTACCGCCTTTGCAGGGCTCCATGACAGTGACGGGCTTGCCGTATTTACGGGCAACCTCCAGACAACGGCGGGACTGGACATTGGGCTGTTCCCAATCCACATAGTTGATCTGCAGCTGCACAAAGTCCAGCATGTCTGCGTATTGTGCGAGGATCTCGTCCAAAAGCTCCGGCGTGTCGTGGAAGGACATCCCAACGTGGAGGAGTTTCCCTTCCGCCTTCTTCCTTGCCACAAACCCGAAAGCGTCGTATTGCCTGCACTTTTCATAGACATTGGCGCCCATGTTGTGCAGCAGATAATAGTCAAAGTATGCAACGCCGCAGTGCGTCAGCTGTTCCTGGAAAATGCGCTCCATGTCGGCGGCGTCCTTGAAGTCCCGCAGCGGCAGCTTTGTGGCCAGCTGGAAACTGCCCCGGGGATGCCGCTCCACCAGGGCTTTGCGCACGGCCTCTTCAGCGTGGTAGCCGTGGTAGGTATACGCCGTGTCAAAATAGGTGAAGCCCTGTTCCAGGAATGCGTCGAACAACTGCGCAATCTTGTCATAGTCGAAGGAATCCGGCTGGTCTGCCTGCAATACCGGCAGGCGCATGCAGCCGAAACCGAAATCTACAGTTTTTTTCATTGTGATCCCGCCTCTTTCCATGGAAACCGGCCGGAATGCTGCCGGACTTTTTGATTCCGGTTCTGTATTCCGAGGTTTCCCGATGTAGTGTTCTCTGTGATTTATTTTATGTCTTTCGGTCGTGGCGTGCAATCTGATTTTACGCTGGTTCGCATCTGCGAAACTTATGCGAAACGGCAGACCGCGCTTGGCGGTCTGCCGCAAGAGTGTCAAAAGTCATCGAGCGTGGGCTGCAACGCCCGGGGAAGGCGAGCCGGCGCCGGTGCGCCGTTGGCTTGCTGCGCAGGCTTCACAGCGTTCCGCCGTCGGAGATAGATGGTGGAATGCGTTTCACAGGAGGGTTCCGGCAGCTGATACGGCGGAAACAGGTTAAGCAGGGTACTCTGTAAAAAGTTCCGGATAAAATGCGGACGCCAATTGTTCCACGGCGTAGGCCATCCGATTGCCCGGCAGGACGCTTTCCAGCGTGATGGTTGCATAGCGGGCATTCTTGACGCAGTCAAGCTGGGCCAGCGTCGGGTTGCTTTCAATTTCGGCGATCTTTTCCTCCACAGAGGGGGTGTCATAGTCGTGAATCAAAATGATGTCTGGATCCCGGGCCAGCACTTCTTCGTAGCTGACGGTCACCCACTGCTGATCGGTCAGGTCGTCAAAGAGATTCTGCCCCCCTGCAAGGCCGATCAGCAGGGATTCAAAATTGCTGCCGGAGCAGGTAAAGACGCCGCTGCTGCCGCTGTCATAGACCAAAACGTTCAGCGGCTCCTGACCGGCGACAGCCTCTTGCACTGCGGCAATGCGTGCCTGCTGGTCGGCGACAAACTGCTGGGCGGTTTCTTCTACGCCGAAGATTTTCCCGATGTCCAGAATCTCCTGATACTGTTCTTCCAGCGTCGTTGCAGAATTCACATAGACTGAAATTCCATATTCAGCGGCTTCTTCCAGGTTGCAGCCGGTGTCGCTGATTTCCCAGTCCAGCGCGTAGATGAAATCTGCGCCGCTGGATAGAATGGCTTCTCGGGTAGCGGAGCCATAATTCAGCTCCGGAATGGCGTTGACGGCGTCCGCGTATTCATCCAGCGGGCCGCGGCTGTGGTTGATCAGTGAACGGCCGACCACATAGTCTTCCAGGCCCAGCGCTGCAAACAGTTCGGTGCAGTTGGGGCCGAGCGTCAGTACCCGTTCCGGCCGCTGGGTAATGGTCAGCTGGCGGCCGTAGTTTTCAAACTCCATGGGATAGGCGCTGTCGTTGACGTCCTGGCTGGCTGCCTGCGTCTCGTCAGACGCTTCTTCGCTGGCTGCCTGCGTCTGCGCGCCGCAGGCGGTCAGGCTGATCAGACAGATCATCAGAATCAGAAAAAGGTGGGATTTTTTGAGCATATGGAGCCTCCTGTTTTGTTGTGTAAAATCGCCGCAAACTTGGCATGTGCCGTTTTCGGCGGCACAGCCATGAACGCAGAAGCGCGTGGGCCGTCCCGGCCCATATGCGCAAACCCTTACGCGTCGGATTTTGCCTGTGTTCGTGGTGCGCGCAAAGCGCATAAAGGCTTATGCGCTTTGCCCTGCGGGCAGAAAGGTAATGGACAGCTTTCCCGTGATGGGGTGGGTTTCCACGGTGCTGCGCACGCCATATATGGCGAAGATGTTCTGCGGAGTCAGCACCTCCTCCGGGGTGCCGTCCAGCGCCACACGGCCGTCTTGCAGTACGTAGATCCGATCGCAATACAGTGCGGCCATATTCAGATCATGAATCGCGGAGAGCACGGTGACGTGCAGCTGTTTGATGAACTCAAAAATCTGGAGCTGGTAGCGGATGTCCAGGTGGTTTGTTGGCTCGTCCAGAATGAAAAAATCGCTTTCCTGGGCAAGCGCGCGGGCCAGCAGCACACGCTGTTTTTCGCCGCCGGACAGATGCAGATAACTGCGCTTGGCCAGGTCTTCCATGCCCAGGCGCTCCAGTGCCTGGCGAACGATTTCTTTATCCTGCGGCGTATCCAGATCAAACAGCCGCTTGTGCGGAGACCTGCCCATGGAGACAATTTCTTCAACGGTAAAATCAAACGGGATCTCATGCTCCTGCCCCACGACAGCCAGCTTTAAAGCCGATTTCCGATAGGACATGGAGAGCAGATCCTCTCCGTCAAGCATGATCTCGCCGCTGTCCGGCCGCAGTCCGCGATAGATGTTTTTCAGGACAGTGGATTTGCCGCTGCCGTTCGGCCCGAGCAGGCCGACAAATTCACCCGCATCCACATGCAGGGAAACGTGGTCCGCCGCTTTTTTCTGCCCGTATGCGTAACACAGATCCGTTACCTGTAGCCGCATTGCGTACCTCCTTCAAGTGCGTTCCCGATGAGAACGTTTCAGCATCCAGATGAAAACCGGACCGCCAATGACTGCCGTCAGAATACCGACCGGCAGCTCTTCCGGCGCGATGAGCAGTCTCGCCGCGACATCGACCCAGACCACGAGGATTCCGCCCAGCAGAGCCGAGACCGGAAGCACCTTTTTGTGGTCGCCGCCCACCAGCATTCTTGTAAAATGGGGAACCATCAGCCCGACAAATCCAATGGAACCGCTGACCGCGATGGTCACGCCGGCCATGAGAGAGGCCACCAGAATCAGCAGCTTTTGCAGCCGGCGTACATTGACGCCCAGCGCGCCGGCGCTTTCCTCTCCGAGCACCAGCAGGTTCAGGCCGCGATAGTTGAGCATCAAAATCATCATACACAGGACAAGGACTGCAAATGGCAGCGTCAGGTAGGCCCATCTTGCGCCTGCCAGGCTGCCGGCCATCCAGAACTCGGCGTTGTGGAGGCCCAGTGCGTTCGGCGCACTCAGGGTAATGATATTGGTGACGCCATCCATGATCATGGAAATGGCCACACCGGACAGCAGCAGCTGCGTGATGTGGATCCGTCCGTGTACGCGGGAGAGGGCGTAGACCAGAAGAATTGTCACAGCAGCGCCAAGGAATGCGCTGATGGACAGGGAATAGGTACCAAGAAACGAGAACGCGCCAAACAGCATGCCCAGGGTTGCAAATGCCGCGGCGCCGTTGGAGACGCCCAGAATAAAGGGATCGGCCAGATTGTTGCGCACCAGCGCCTGCATGGCGACGCCGCAGACCGCCAGAGACGCGCCCACGACCATCCCCAGGCAGACCCGCGGCAGCCGCAGGCCCAGAACAATATTTTCTTCCACGGTGTCCCAGGTTTGGGCAATGCCCGACCCGATGCCCGGCACTCTGCTCAAAAGGATGTTTGCGGTTGTGACGGGAGATACGGAAACCGGCCCCAGACCAATTGCAAGAAGCATGCTGAGGACTGCCGCCAACAGCAAAAGGCAGAGAAGCACTGGCAAGTTGGGGGCGCTGCGCCCGATTTGCCGGCGGACTTTCATGGTTATGACCATTCCTTTCCGCTGCGCTTCAAGGCACCAAAGGGAATGAAACACAGGCACCTCTGACGCAGCCAGTCGTAA
>CBCPMX010000160.1:0-9406 GCA_965120355.1 uncultured Oscillospiraceae bacterium | reverse complement strand
CGGAAAGGAATGGTCATAACCATGAATGACTTATGGCACCTGTTGGCTGATTCTTTCTGGCAGATTCTTCTGCCGGGATTGACCATGACAATTCCCCTCACCGTAATCTCTTTTTCTCTGGCTATGGTAATTGCCGTGGCGGTAGCGCTGGTGCAGTTCGCCAGGATTCCGGTTTTAAAGGAGCTGTGCCGGTTCTACATCTGGGTCATCCGGGGCACGCCCCTGTTGGTGCAGCTATTTGTGGTCTTTTACGGCCTGCCCCACGTGGGGATCCTGATCGACGCCTTCCCTGCGGCAGTGATTGTGTTCTCCATCAACGAAGGAGCCTATTGTGCCGAAACTGTCCGGGCGGCGCTGGAATCGGTCCCCACCGGACAGCTGGAAGCGGCGGAGTGCGCCGGCCTCTCCTGGGGGCAGTCTATTCGGCGCATTGTGCTGCCCCAGGCGTTGCGCACGGCTTTTCCTTCCCTGGCAAATTCCCTGATTTCCATGGTAAAGGATACTTCGCTGGCGGCAAATATCACAGTGACCGAGATGTTCATGGTCACTCAGCGAATTGTGGCTCGAACTTATGAACCTTTGGCCCTGTACATCGAGGTCGGTGCGATTTACCTGCTGTTCTGCACGGTGCTGACGAAATTACAGAGCATTGGTGAGAAAAAACTGAACGCCTATGGGTAAAGGGGTTGATACATTGCTGGAAGTCAATCAGATTCAAAAGTCCTTCGGAAATTTAGAGGTACTCAAGCAAGTCAATCTGCAGGTGAACAAGGGAGACGTCGTGGCCATTCTGGGTCCCAGCGGTTCCGGGAAAACAACGCTTCTGCGGCGCCTGAACTTTCTGGAAACTGCCGACAGCGGGGAGTTGGTATTTGACGGAGAACACTTCTCTCTGGGCCATGTGTCTAAAAAAGACGTGGTCCGTCTGCGGAAAAAGACCGGCTTTGTTTTTCAGAATTACAACCTGTTCCGTAACCGGACCGCCCTGGAGAACGTCACCGAAGGACTCATTATCGGTCGGAAGATACCCAAAACAGAGGCCATCCGCGTGGGCAGGCAGGCGTTGGAGAAAGTGGGACTGTCCAACCGAGAGGACTACTACCCCAGTCAGCTCTCCGGCGGGCAGCAGCAACGCGTGGCCATTGCCCGGGCCATTGCCACAAAGCCGGAAATCATCTACTTCGATGAGCCTACCTCCGCTCTTGATCCGGAACTCACCGGCGAGGTGCTTTCTGTCATGCGGACGCTGGCCGAGGAGGGGATGACCATGCTGGTGGTGACCCATGAACTGGGGTTTGCACAAAATGTATCTAACAAGGTGGTCTTTATGGAACACGGTGTGGTAGTGGAGTCCGGCAGCTCCCATTCCATCTTTCACAATCCAAAAGAGGCGCGTACCCGCGCTTTTCTGCAAACCCTCAGCGGCCAGATGGAACCGGCGCGCTGAGAACAGGCGCGATTCAACTAGAAAGGGAGTAATGAAAATGAAATTCAGGAAACTAACTGCACTGTTTGTGGCAGTGGCTGTTTTGAGCATGTTCGGTCTCACCGGCTGTGCTTCCCAAAGCAGCGGACAGGACTCCGGCGATTCCAGTCAGTCCCAGTCCTCTGCGGAAAGTCAAGCAGAGCCGGCGGACCTGCTCGCCCAGATTCAGGAGCGTGGAGAAATTGTCATCGCTATGGAAGGCACTTGGGCGCCCTGGACCTACCATGATGAAAGCGGCGTTCTGGTGGGCTTTGATGTGGAAATCGGGCAGAAAATCGCCGAGGCACTGGGGGTGGAGGCCACCTTTGTAGAGGGTGAATGGGATGGTCTGCTGGCTGGCTTGGATGCCGGGCGCTATGACATCATGGTCAACGGCGTAGACATCACCGAGGAGCGGGCGGAAGCCTATGACTTTTCTACCCCCTACGCCTATAACCGCACAGCGGTTATCGTCAACGGGGACAACACCGAGATTACGTCCATGGAAGATCTGGACGGCAAGCACACCGCCAACACCATCTCCAGCACCTATGCCGAGGTAGCCGAGGGCTATGGCGCAGAGGTCACCGGCGTGGACGACCTGAACCAGACCTTTGAGCTGCTGCTCTCGGGCCGCATTGACGCCACTCTGAATGCTGAGGTCACCTATTACGACTATATGGAAGCTCACCCGGATGCCAATATCAAGATCGCTTGCCTGGCGCCCGAGGCGACAGAAGTGGCCATTCCCTTCCGGAAGGGGGAGGAAACCGCATCTCTGCGGGAAGCCGTCAACCAAGCGTTAGAAGACCTGCGCACATCCGGCGAACTGTCCGCGCTGTCCGAAAAGTACTTTGGCACCGATATTACACAAGCGCAATAAAAGCGCGGACCACGGTCAAAGCACTCCCGTTCTCATCGGTTGAGAACGGGAGTGCTTCAATTTGGCCAGGCTGCTGCAATGGCCTGATGTTTTACGCAGCGTATTTCATTGGCATGCTCAATTTGGAATTTTGCTGCCGCGCTTTTTCAGCTTTGTTTTTCTGCCCTGCGCATCGACAAGATAGGTGTTTTCCAGCTGTCCCACAAGGCTGGCCTTGACGCTGTCGATATATTCCCGGCGCAGGACGGCCTGTTCGGCTTTTTCCTCCTCCGTCAGGCCCTCAGCCTTCGCCTTTCTGGCAAGCGCATTGATGCGTGCAATTTTCTCCTCCGTCATCTCCAAGCTCCTTTCTCATGGCATACACCGCCACGCCGTGGCGTTGGCTCTGCGCCCCCGTCTGGACAAAGCCCAGACGGCGGAAAAAGTCCAGATGCGTCTCCGGCGTATCCAGCAGCAGGGTTTTCAGTCCCAGGGTTTCCGCCTTATAGGCCAGAATTTTCACCAGTCCGTCTCCGATCCCCTGCTTCCGCCAGCGCTTTCGCACACAGACATGGGGCAGCTTCCCCAGCCCCGCCGACACATAAGCCAGAGAACCGGCCGCCACCGGCTCGCCGTCCAGCTCCAGTACCAGGTGCAGGGCCAGCGGCCCGGCCGTCCGTACTTCGCTTTCCGGGATGTTCAGTTCCTCTTCCAGTACCTCCCGATAAATCGCATCTGCCGCCGGATTCGCCTGCCCCGGCTGGCTCCAGATAGATGTGATCATTGCATATCCTCCCAACTTGAATTGTTACACAAATTTCTCGATTGTCACACTGGTACGGCCCTTTTTCGTCGTGCCGTCCACCGAAGCCAGGCGGCATTTTCCCATGCCCCGGACGGCCACCTGGTCGCCGGGCTTCAATTGCCGGTCCGGCTTCAGGCATTCCAAATGGTTCACCGTCACCCGGCCGGATTCCACCAGGCCGGCCGCCTTGGTCCGGCTGATGCGGAAGCCGGAAGCCACAACGCTGTCCAGCCGCAGGGTGGATACGGTGTCCCGGCGCTGCTCCGTCTTTTCCTCCGGCTTTTGCAGCAGGGAAAGATCAATGACCGACAGCGACAGATGCGCCCGTCCTGCGGAGAGCAGATTTTGCAGCACATAGGGGGCAATTTCCCGCGTCACCAAAAAATCGCACTGCCCTTCCCCGGTGTAAATGTCTCCCACGGTCTCCCGCTTGATGCCCGCGCCCATGAGCGCGCCAAGGAAGTCCCGATGCGACAGAACATTTTCCTTCGCAAAAACGGCACGGACACAGCAGATCGGAGAATCCTCCCCGGTCAGCCAGTCCATCGGCTCGTAATAGTCCGGCACATATGCGCAGATCCGCCGCTCAGCATCCTCTGGGCCGCCAAAGAACACCGCTTCCCCACAGCTGCACTCCCGCAGGAGGCCCTCTGTCAGCACCTGCTCCCGCGGCGCAAGAAAGGCCGTGGCTGCCGGAATATTTTTGCGCTGTCCGGTCAACAGCTTGTCCAGAACCCTTGCCATCATCAGCCGGTCCTCCGGCGTCTGCGCATATTTGGCAATGACCTGCCGTTTGTCCATCATTCTGTCCCTCCTGCACGAAGCGAAGCAGCCGATTCGTGCATTTATTATAACTCATCCCAGGGTTTTTGGAAAGTCCCACATTGACAACATCCTTCTCTTTCGATTATAATATTCAAAAACCGCACAACATTACAAACGTCTGTGACATGTTAAATATAGGAGGGAACTGCCGTTGTCTACGGAAGTCATCAAAACCGCATGTCATATGTGCCATGGCGGATGCAGTGCCCTGGTGACGGTCACTGACGGCGTTGCCGTCAAGATCGTTCCGGATCCGGATGGCCCTCTGAACCGGGGGCGCATGTGTCCAAAAGGTCTGGCCGGTCTGGAGCTACTATATCATCCGGACCGGCTGAAATATCCCATGAAACGGCTTGGCCCCCGCGGTTCCGGCCAATGGCAGCGGATTTCCTGGGATGAAGCATTGGATATGATCACAGAACATGTGGACAAAATCCGCCGCGAGTCCGGTCCGGAAGCCATTGTGGTTGCCCAAGGCACTGGCCGTCATCACCTCAAACACACCAACCGCTTCGCCAATGCCCTTGGCACCCCCAACTGGATGGAGCCGGGCACGGCTCAGTGCTTCTTCCCCCGCGTCGCCACCGGCAATCTCACCTATGGTACCATGCCGGTGGTGGATTACTACGGCCCGGTGAATCCCGGCCTGCTGCTCATCTGGGGCAGCAATCCCGTCAACTCCGGCGGCGACTGTGAGCTGGGCATCCGCTGCTGGGACGCAGTACGCAAAGGCTCCAAACTCATTGTTGTGGACCCACGGCGGACGGAATTGGCCAAGCGGGCTGAATACTGGCTGCGCCTGCGGCCCGGCACCGACGACGCCCTGGCCCTGGGCTTCCTGCATATTATTATCAAGGAAGAACTGTACGACAAAGCGTTCGTGGAAAAGTGGACCTATGGGTTTGACAAACTGGCCCAGCGTGTGGAGCCCTATACGCCGGAATATGTCAGCCGCATTACCTGGGTACCGGCAGAACAGATCCTCGGTGCAGCCCGTCTGTTTGCACAGACAAAGCCGGCAGCGTTGGAATGGGGCTGTGCGTTGGAACACACACCAAACTGTTTCCAAACCGTCCGCGCCCTGGCCATGCTGCCGGGAATCACCGGCAATTTTGACATTCCCGGCGGCTTCATCGAAGGAATGCATGTCATGCCGGAAGCCGACATTTTAATTCACAAAATCACGGAAGAACAAGGGAAAAAGCGTCTGGGCGAGAGCGCCTATCCCCTGCTGGCCGGCCACGGCGGCGAATGCCCCGCTGCCCATGTACCTGCGGTCATGCGGGCCATGCTGGAAGGAGAGCCTTATCAAATTCGCGGTCTGCTTTGCTTCGGCAACAACGGCATTATTTCCTTTGCCGACAGCACCAAGGTCCGAAAGGCCTATGAAAACATGGAGTTCATCTCCTGTATGGACCTGTTTATGACCCCAACCTGCGAACTGGCAGATGTGGTTCTGCCTGCCGCCTGCTGGATGGAACTGGACGAGGTGTATTCCGGCCCCAGCCTTGCCGACCATGTGATTCTCACCATGCAGCAGGTCACCCGCACCTATGAATGCCGCAGCGATGAAGAAGTCTTTGTGGAACTGGCAAAACGGCTGAACCTGGATTATGAAGCAGACAGCATTTATAAAATTTACAACGATCAGCTGCGGGCTGTCGGTGAAAAATATCCCGAATACAAGGACCTGAACTGGGAAACCATGAAGCAGCTGCACTATCTGGAGTTTCCGATCGAATATAAGCAATATGAAAAACGCGGCCGCTTCCAAACGCACACCGGCAAGATGGAACTGTGGTCCACCGTCATGGAATCCATGGGGCTGGATCCGCTTCCAGATTACCATGAATCTCCAGAAAGCCCCTATTCCACTCCGGAACTGCTGCAGGAGTATCCCCTGATCCTGACCACCGGCGGCCGCGACCGTTTTTATTTCATCTCTGAGGGACGTCAGGTGCCGCGCCTGCGGCGCGGCAGTCCATTTCCCCGCGTGGAGATCCATCCGGACACCGCTGCAAAGTACGGCATTGCCGACGGCGACTGGGTCTGGATCGAAACAAAGCGCGGAAAGATCACTCAGAAGGCGCTGGTCACGGACGGCATCAACCCACGAGTCATCAATTGCGCCATGGGTTGGTGGTATCCCGAAGTGGAAACGCCCGATCATGGCTGGAACGAGAGCAACTGCAACATCCTCACCAGTCAGGATCCGCCCTATGATCCCAATTCCGGCACCTATCAGCTTCGCGGCCTGCTTTGCCGCATTTCCAAAAATCCGGACTGCACGATTGAGCAGCGATTCCGTGAATCCTCGCTGAGCAAACTGGTCTTTCCGCAGGCATGACCTTTCTGCGTCCAAATCCGATCCAACGGAGGTAACAACTATGTACAAAATCGTTTCAAAACAGGTCCTGAATGAGTCTGTGACCCGCATGGACATTTTGGCTCCGGCAGTGGCACATCGTGCCCTTCCCGGCCAATTTATCATTCTCCGCGTCAACGAGGAAGGCGAACGCATTCCCCTGACCATTGCGGGATATGACCGAACCGCCGGCACAGTCTCGATTATTTTCCAGAAAGTCGGCTACACCACCCGCCTGCTGGACACGCTTCCGGAAGGCGCGTATCTCTCCGACTTTGTCGGTCCCTTGGGGAACCCCTCGGAGACGGAAGGCATTCGCCGCGCCGCCGTCATCGGCGGCGGTTTGGGGGTTGCCATTGCGCTGCCCCAGGCCAAAGCCCTCCACGACGCCGGCGCAGAAGTGGATACCATTGTCGGTTTCCGAAATCAGGACCTGATCATTCTGCAGGAGGAGCTGACAGCCGCCAGTACCAACCTTTACATTATGACGGATGACGGCTCCAACGGCCACAAAGGATTTGTTACCACCGCACTGGAATCGCTTCTGCAAGCAGGAAATCAATATGACGCCGTCATCGCCATCGGTCCCCTGCCCATGATGCGGGCAGTCTGTGAGATGACCCGTCCTTATGGAATCAAAACCATCGTTTCTATGAATCCCATCATGATCGACGGCACCGGCATGTGCGGCGGCTGCCGCCTGACCGTCGGCGGTGAGACCAAGTTTGCCTGTATAGACGGGCCTGATTTTGATGGCCATCAGGTGGATTTCGAAGAAGCCATTGCCCGTTCCAAAATGTATCAAACCGAAGAGCAGCACGTCTGCAATCTTCTGAGAGGTGTCTGAAATGCCCAATATGAATCCCAAAATGCTGCCGGCCCGGGAGCAGGATCCGGCAATCCGCATCCACAATTTTGATGAAGTTTCCCAGGGCTATGACGAAGCCATGGCCCTAGAAGAGGCTTCTCGCTGCCTGCACTGCAAAAATATGCCGTGTGTCAGTGGCTGCCCAGTTAATGTACCCATCCCCGATTTCATTGCGCATGTGGTCAAAGGGGAATACGAGGAAGCCTATCAGGTAATTCATACAGCCAACTCGCTGCCTGCAATCTGCGGCCGCGTCTGTCCCCAGGAAACACAGTGCGAATCCAAGTGCGTGCGCGGCATAAAAGGCGAACCTGTCGGCATTGGCCGCTTGGAGCGGTTTGTGGCTGACCGCGCCATGGCAAAAGCGGATCCCGGCGCGGCGCCGGCGCAGCAAACCGGCAAAAAAGTGGCTGTCATTGGGACTGGTCCTGCCAGTCTGACTTGCGCCGGAGAATTGGCAAAACACGGCTACCGCGTGACCATGTTTGAGGCGCTCCACACGCCTGGCGGCGTGCTGGTGTATGGCATTCCGGAGTTTCGGCTTCCCAAAGCGCTGGTGCAGCAGGAGATTGACACCGTGAAGCAAACGGGCGTCGAAATCCAGACCAATGTGGTCATTGGCCGCAGCTACACCATAGAGGAACTCATGGCAGATGGCTTCGAGGCAGTCTTCCTCGGCTCAGGCGCAGGGTTGCCGCGCTTCCAGAACATTCCCGGTGAAAATCTCAACGGCGTCTACTCTGCCAACGAATTTCTGACACGGATCAATTTGATGAAGGGATATCGGTTCCCTGAGGTCCCCACGCCGGTTCACATTGGAAAACATGTGGCCGTAGTCGGCGGCGGAAATGTGGCCATGGACGCCGCACGGTGCGCACTTCGTCTTGGCGCGGAATCTGTATGCGTCGTCTATCGCCGCGGAGAAGCGGAAATGCCCGCCCGTGCGGAGGAAATTCATCACGCCAAAGAAGAGGGCATTGTATTCCGCTATCTGACCAACCCTGTCCGCATTCTCGGAGACGACCGCGGCTTTGTCTGCGGCATGGAGTGCGTGGAGATGGAACTGGGGGAACCGGACGCTTCCGGGCGCTGCGCGCCCGTCGCCAAGCCGGACAGCGCTTTTGTCCTGGACGTGGATAGTGTCATCATTGCCATTGGCAATTCCCCCAATCCCCTGTTGCGCAACACCACCCCCGGCCTGAAGTCCCGCAGCAACGGTGGTATTGTAGCTGATGAAGAAACCGGCGCAACCTCCATTCCAGGCGTCTATGCCGGCGGCGACGCCGTCACTGGAGCCGCCACCGTCATTTTGGCCATGGGCGCAGGTAAAAAAGCCGCCAAAGCCATGGATGCCTATCTGCAAAGCAAATAAGAATCGGATAGATGTGGCTACAGCGCCGCCGGCAAATTTGCCGGCGGCGCTTGTTTGCACTTTGCTAGGGACGGGAATTCGCGGTATTTTTCGTTTTCCTAGATAGCAGCTGACAGCTGTAGAAATACCGCCAACAGCAACACCGCAGCACAAAGTATCCCGATGGCAATTGCAATGATTCGACGAGCACGACTTCTTTTATCTGGTTTTTTCAGATATCTTCCCATGGGCTTTGTCCCCCTGTGTTCTGTGTCTGCGCTATACAACTTCCAGCAAACGCAACAAGATTGCAACAAGAACCAGCACTGCAAATACCACCGCAATCACCACAGCAGTCAACTTGCTATATCCAGCCCCACGCTTGTTCTTCTGTATGCGCATGCTTGCCTGAGACGCCGCCCAATTCCACTGCTGAGTTATCCGCCGCTGTTCATCATAGTTAAAGTTTGCCATATTGGCCGCCTCCGTTTCCAATGCGTCAGAGCAATTTTAAAATGAATGCAAACAGTACTGCAATGCCAAATGCATGTACCACGAAGGAAATTGTCCCCATTCCCCGCTTAGTACGCTGAGCCTGCAGCCCGATCTGCGATGCCGCCCAGTTCCATTGCTGCTCCATCATCCGTCTTTCTATGCTGATATTCCCATTACACATATCGCGCACTCCTCACATTCGCATCAATAGATGGGTTTCTAATTTTATAATAAATGACGAATGTGACCATTCTGTGTCCAACGGGAAAATTTTTAATATTTTGGCTCAATCATTTTTCTTGTGGGATTGAAGTGAAGTAAGGAATGCGCGGTAGCCGCTGTGCTGGTATGCTTTTTGCAGCAATCAGCA
>CBCPMX010000159.1:0-8991 GCA_965120355.1 uncultured Oscillospiraceae bacterium | reverse complement strand
ATACCGCCGCCGATGCACAGGGTAGCCAGGCCGTACTTGCTGTCCCGCTTGAGCATCTCGTGGATCAGGGTGACGATGATCCGGGCGCCGGAGGCGCCCACCGGGTGGCCGATGGAGATGGCGCCGCCGTTGACGTTGACCTTGCTCATATCGAAGCCCAGCTCCCGGGCCACGGCGATGGACTGGGCGGCAAAGGCCTCGTTGGCCTCCACCAGGTCGATGTCCTCGATGGTCAGGCCGGCCTTTTTGAGGGCCTCACGGCTGGCGGGCACCGGGCCCACGCCCATGATCTTGGGGTCCACGCCGCCCTGGCCGTAGGAGACCAGCTTGGCCATGGGCTTCAGGCCGTACTTTTCAACCGCCTCGCCGGAGGCCAGGATAATGGCGGCGGCGCCGTCGTTGATGCCGGAGGCGTTGCCGGCGGTGACCCGCTGGGTGCCTGCGTCGGCGGCGGGGCCGTGGATGGCCTTGGGCTCAAAGGTCAGGGTGATGGGGCCCTCGGCGTTGACGTCGCCAGCGGCAATCTTCCGGCCCTGCTCCTGGATGGCGGCGGACTCGGGGCCCACGGGGAAGGCGCCCTTCAGCTTGGACAGGCTCTCGAAGGTGGTGGAGGCACGGGGGAACTCGTCCACCTTGAACTCCACGGTCTCCTTCTTCACCTTCACGGGCACCGGAACGATTTCGTCGTCAAACTTGCCGGCGGCCTGGGCCGCGGCGGTCTTGGCCTGGCTGGAGGCGGCGAACTCGTCCAGATCCTGGCGGGTGATGCCCCACAGGTCGCAGATGTTCTCGGCGGTGGTGCCCATGTGATAGTTGTGGAAGGCGTCCCACAGGCCGTCGTTGACCATGGTGTCCACCATCTGGGTGTTGAACATACGGGCGCCGCCCCGGGCGGTGGGGACGGAGTAGGGGGCGGCGGTCATGTTCTCCTGGCCGCCGGCCACGATGACGTCGGCCTCCCCGGCCAGGATGGCCCGGGCGCCCTCGATGACGCTCTTCATGCCGGAGCCGCACACCATGCCCACGGTGTAGGCGGGGACGGAATAGGGGATGCCGGCGTTCAGGCAGGCCTGACGGGCGGGGTTCTGGCCCAGGCCGCCGGTCAGGATGCAGCCGAACATGACCTCATCCACGTTCTCGGGAGCCAGGCCGGCGCGCTTCAGGGCCTCCTTGATGACAATGCCGCCCAGCGTGGGGGCAGGAACCTTGGACAGGGAGCCCTGGAACTTGCCCACAGCGGTGCGGCAGCAGTTGACCAGATAGACTTCTTTCATCGTGAATAACCTCCAGTATGTCATTTATTTATGGAAATCACCTTTAAAAAACTGGGATCAGAACAATTATAAAACTTTATATGGAAAAAATCAACGGAAAAGCGGCCAACGGTCTCGTTATTTTTTTCACAAGATGCACAATTGTCCGTCCCAGGACACACTCCGGCCCGGGCTCCGCCCCGACTGCCGGCCCGGCTTCTCCGGACAGGGGCGCGTCGGCCGGGGCGGGGTGCGAAAACCGCCCCGGGCGGGTATCCCGTCCGGGGCGGCAGCATACGGTATGGGCGGGTTGCGGGAAAAGGCGTTTACTTGATGGCCTTGGTGTCCACCTCTTCGTGGAGCTTGGCGGCGAAGCCGGCCAGGGACATGGCACCCAGGTCGCCCTCGGAGCGGTGGCGGGGGGAGACGGTGGCGTTCTCCACGTCCTTGTCCCCCACGATCAGCATATAGGGCACCTTCTCCCCCTGGGCGGCCCGGATCTTGTAGCCCAGCTTGTTGGAGGTGTGGTCCACCTCCACCCGGAAGCCCTGCCGGTCCAGCTGGGCGGCCACCTGGTCGGCGTACTCGGCGGCCCGGTCGGTGACCGGCAGCACCTTGACCTGCACCGGGGCCAGCCAGGCCGGGAAGGCCCCGGCGAAGTGCTCGGTGATGACGCCGATGAACCGCTCGATGCTGCCCAGCACCACCCGGTGGAGCATGACGGGCCGGTGCTTCT
Source organism: uncultured Oscillospiraceae bacterium (assembly GCA_965120355.1). Lineage (GTDB taxonomy): Bacteria > Bacillota > Clostridia > Oscillospirales > Oscillospiraceae > CBCPMX01. Next base: position 7,002 of record CBCPMX010000159.1, on the reverse strand, counting down.
GGCCGTCCTCGCCGGTGTACTCCAGCTCGAAGCGCTCGGGGAGCTGGGAGTCCAGCTGGACGGTGCCGCACTGCCAGGTGCGGCCCAGGGAGTCGGCCAGGTGGAAGTCCAGCTTGGGGCCGTAGAAGGCGCCGTCCCCCTCATTGATCTCGAAGGTCTTGCCCATCTCGGTGACGGCCTCCTTCAGGATCTCCTGGTTATGCTCCCACTGCTCCACGGTGCCGATGTGGTCCTCGGGCATGGTGGACAGCTCGATCGTGTAAGGCAGACCAAACACGGAGTACACCTCGTCAAACAGGCGCACCACGCCCTTGATCTCGTCCTTGAGCTGCTCCGGAGTCATGAACAGGTGGGCGTCGTCCTGGTTGAAGCAGCGCACCCGGAACAGGCCGTGGAGAGCGCCGGACAGCTCGTGGCGGTGGACCAGTCCGATCTCACCCACCCGCAGGGGCAGATCCCGGTAGGAGTGGGGCTGGCTGGCGTACACCATCATGCCGCCAGGGCAGTTCATGGGCTTGATGGCGTAGTCCTCCCCGTCAATGACGGTGGTATACATGTTGTCTTTATAGTGGTCCCAGTGACCGGACCGCTCCCACAGTCTCCGGTTGAGAATGACGGGAGTGGAGATCTCCACATAGCCGTAGCGCTTGTGCACCTGCCGCCAGTAGTCCAGCAGGGTGTTTTTCAGCACCATGCCCTTGGGCAGGAAGAATGGGAAGCCCGGGCCCTCCTCGGTGAGCATGAACAGGCCCAGCTCCTTGCCCAGCTTCCGGTGGTCGCGGCGTTTGGCCTCCTCGATCTTGGCCAGGTACTCGTCCAGCTCATCCTTCTTGGGGAAGGCGATGCCGTAGATCCGCTGGAGGGTCTGCCGGCTGGAGTCCCCCCGCCAGTAAGCGGCGTTGCAGGCGGTGAGCTTGATGGCGTTGCCCTTCACCCGGCCAGTGGAGTCCAGGTGGGGGCCGGCGCACAGGTCGGTGAAGTCGCCCTGGCGGTAGAAGGAGATGACCGCATCCTCGGGCAGGTCGTGGATGAGCTCGACCTTATACGGCTCACCCTTTTCCTCCATGAATTTGATGGCTTCTTCCCGCGGCAGCTCAAAGCGCTCTAGCTTCAGCTTCTCCTTGCAGATCTTGCGCATCTCCGCCTCCAGCTCGGCCAGCTGATCCTCGGTGAAGGGCACGGGTGTGTCGAAGTCATAGTAGAAGCCGTTGTCGATGGCGGGGCCAATGGCCAGCTTCACCTCAGGGTGGAGCCGCTTCATGGCCTGGGCCACGATGTGGGAGCAGGTGTGCCAGTAGGTTTTGCGGTACTGCTCGTTTTCAAAGGTGTACAGGTTTTCTTCGCTCATTGCAATCGCTCCTTTTCGTATTAGGGGCAAAAAAACTTCACCCCTGAGAGATTCAGGGGTGAAGTAAAAACTCCACGGTTCCACCCTGCTTACGGTAACTTAATGTATACCGTCGCTTTGTGTCCCCCTGTAACGGGAAGGCCCCGTCCCGCTCGTCGCGGGCCGCTCGGGAGTGGTACTGCCGCCGCGTATCACAGGAACCTCACACCATCCGGTTCCCTCTCTGGGTGCCGCTTCTGCGGTTTCGTCTCCGTCTCAGCGATTTTGACAAGTGGTAGTTTACCACCATGGCGAAAAAATGTCAAGAGGTTCACACAATACTGGGCCATATTGTTTTCGCCAGCCGTCCAAAAGTTGTATGCTCATATATATTCACCCAGATCACTGAAAAAAATTTTTCGCTTCCCGCAGAAAAATTTTTTATTTTCCCGCCAAACAGCGAAGAATCCACCGGGAATGGATGCGTGGATCCAGCTGCGCGCAAGTGCGTCAAACCCATAAAATGAAACCTAAAAATCCAGTTTCCCATAATTTTTTACGCCCTGACCACGCTATGTGGGAAAATCATTTGCAGGACAAGCAGTTGCGGTTCTGTACACGAATTATTTTTTGGTTACGGCATCAAAATTTATGTTAACTATTTTGTAATTTTCGGATCAAATCTGTTGCTTTTTTTACACAGCAAAATCCTCGAATTCCGATCTCGAAAAAACAGATATTTTAGCAAAAGTTGCTTCTTCTCGTAATTTACTGCGAAAACCTTGACTTTTTCGAGAAAATAGTTATAATGTAAGCGTGGTTGCTGTATAGTTACAATATGTTACTATTTGTAACCTTTGTAACTGATGCTGCTCCTGTGTCCCCGACAGGGACAGCACAAACCACAAGTCTGCTCAAAGGAGGTTTTCTTATGTGCAGAGTTTTTCGTTCCGTCGTTTCTAAGCTGCGCCGCGGCGTCCGGCACGGCAGCGCATTTGCGCTGGCCCTGACCTTAACCGTCGGCGTATGCAGTCAAACGGCTTCGGCCCAGAATACCTATATGATCTCTGACGGAGACCGTGTGTTGTATCATACCACCCTGACCTCTGATACCGATGCAATCATTACAGAGGCCGGGCTGACGGTAGAGGATGCGGATCAGGTGACAACTGATTCTGATGGTGGGATCTCACAAATTGTCATCAACCGCTCCCAAGTCATCACGGTCGAATGCGATGGAGAGCTGCTGGTGACCGGCTCTTATGGTGGAACTGTTCAGGATGTCCTGGATAGTTTGAGCATCACACTGGCGGAAAGCGATATTTGCTCCGTCGCGCTGGATGCCGAAACCTATGACGGAATGTGCATCGAAATTACGCGAATGACCGAACGCATCGTTTATACCGAAGAGGCCATTCCCTATAGTACAGAGTATTACGAGGATGAAACGCTCCCTGTGGGCGAAAGCCAGCAGGTGACCGCCGGCGTGGACGGTACGGTTCGATACGCCTGGCTCGTCTCTTATGAAGATGGACAGGAAGTTTCCCGTACACTGCTGTCCAGCGCAGTTCTAAGTGAACCCGTAAACCAAGTTGTCCTGACACATACGGACAGAACAATCCATGAGCATGACTCAATGCTGGAGAGTGACGCTCTGGAAAGTGATGTGGAGGAAAACACCATCTCTGAAGAGGCCGCATCTGCGCCTGCCACCCAAACCACCGCAGCGGAAAATACAATCACGACGGCTTCCGGTGACGTTCTCACCTACTCGTCTGTGCTGACGTGTACCGCTACGGCCTACACTGGCGGCGGCACCACTGCCACGGGCACGACGGCCCGTGTGGGCGCCATTGCTGTGGATCCCTCAGTGATCCCGTTGGGCAGCATCCTTTACATCGTCGCCGATGATGGCTATTGTATCTACGGTTACTGCGTAGCCGAGGATACCGGCAGCGCCATCAAAGGCAACCGGGTCGATCTGTACTTCAACACCTATAGCGAATGCATCAACTTCGGCCGGCGCTCTGTGACGGTCTACGTACTGCAAACTCCATAAGAACCAAAACAAACATTGCCTGGCGCAGAAGATCTTCTGCGCCAGGCAATTTGTTTATCCAGCGTCCAGGGGTATATGCGGAATGCTCCTTTCGCCAGCCCCGCCTCCCATGGCAGAGCCCGGCGAATGATCGTGCCTCTCCCCTGCCCTCAAGCGTTCTCGAGCTCCTGCTCAAAGGGGGAGGCGGGAAACTCCGCCCAGAACTCTACGCCGTTCTGGACATTGCGCACGCCATACGGCAATCCCAGCAGCTCCATATTGCCGCGAACGATCGCCAACCCCAGACCGGACTGCCGGCTGGTTCGAGTGCGGGACTTCTCGCCGCGGTAGAACGTATCCCAAATCCGCTCCAGTTCCTCCTGCGGAATCTCCGGAGAAGAGTTAAATACCGTCACACGCAGGCGTTCTGTGCCAGTTACGGTCACACGCATCTGGTTCTCCGCACCCATGTGGGACACAGCATTTTGAATATAGTTCATCAGGACCTGCTCTACGCACAGCGCATCGGAGCGAACGTAGACGCTTTCTGGGTACTCCCGCTGCAACTGAATTCCCCGCCGCTCAATCTCCACCCGGAAAGAACTGAGCAGGCCGTCCAGTTCCTCAGACAGATCAAAGTCATCCATAGTCACTTGGACTGCGCCGCTTTCTAAGCGGCTGACCTCCAGCATGCGGCAAATCATGTCCATCATCCTGTCTGCCTCATCTGAAATGATATCGCAGTATTCACGAACCTGTTCCTGGGTTCTGGCCATGCCGGAACGGAGGCCATCAGCGTAACCGCTAATGAGTGCAATAGGTGTTTTGAGATCGTGAGAGATGTTGGAGACGAGGTTTTTCCGCGCCTGCTCACTTTTCTCCATCTGTTCCAGATCCGCTTTCAGCCGGTCATTGGCTTCCTCCAGCTCCCGGATATAGTCCTGCATCTGATCGGAAATGCTGTTGATATTGGACGCCAGCGCACGCAGTTCCTGTATAGAGCCGCCCTGACAGCGCTCTTTGAAGTTGTGTCTGGCAATTTGTCCGGCCACATTGGTCATTTCCGCCACAGGCTTTGTAATATAGTCTGACAGGAACATCACAATGATCGCAGTAATGAACATAATCATGACACCCACCAGAACCATAAATTGCATCGCTATGGCCGATGAACGCTCTATGGCTTCCAGCGGTGTGGTAATCTGCACATAAATTTCGCCCGTATCGCCGCCTAAACAAACAGTCCGTCCATAGTACAGCTGCTTGCCTGTGGCAGAACGTTGTGTGTCATCCATGGTAGTGATATAATAGGACTCGTCAATTCCCTCCAAGGTCTCCACAATGTTCTGTGCAATTACTGCCACCATGGGATCAAAATGCTCCGGCTTATACCGGCTGTAATAGATAACCTTTCCGGTTTCTTTATTGATCAGCAGCAATGACAGATTGTTGCTCTCCAGTTCCGACATGGTTTCCCAGTCGCCGTCGGGATGGGCGCAAACCACCTCATAGGCATCTATCAGCTCTGTCTCCACCTCTGCCATGTAGTAGCTGCTCAGGAAGCACTGGCAAATGACAAATACCAGCACGCAATATACCACCAGGGTACCTGTAGACAACAGCAGCAGCGCCTGCCGCATCCCGATCCGGAACTCCATGGTCAGCCCTCCAGTTTATACCCCCGACCGCGAACGGTCTTTAAAGCAGAGCCGTGCTCACCCAACTTCATGCGCAGGTTCTTAATATGGGTGTCCACAGTTCTTGCGTCACCGTAATAGTCAAAGTTCCACACCGCCGACAAAATCTGCTGACGGGACAGCGCTACGTTTTTGTTCTGCGCCACGTACAGCAGCAGCTCAAATTCCCGTGGAGTCAGGCTGATCTGCTCCCCGTCCACAGTGACGGTGTGTGCAGACGGATCAATGACAATGGGGCCAGCCTCCACTACATCGCTATTGGTGCCGGAGCGTTTCAGCAGGGCTTTAATTCGGGCGATAAAAACCGGAAATTTCAGTGGCTTGGAAATATATTCGTCCGCTCCGCAGACAAAACCGAGTACCTCGCTGTCCTCATCGGTTTTGGCAGTCACCATAATGATCGGCACGGAGGAAAATTCCCGAATAGCCTGACAGGCTGCCACGCCATCCATCACCGGCATCATAATATCCAAAATCACCAGGCCGATGTCATCCTCGTGGCGTAAAAGCTCTACAGCCTGGCGGCCATCGGCAGTTTCCACCACCTTAAACCCTTCGTTGCGCAGAAAATCTCCCACCAAACGGCGCCAACGCTCTTCGTCATCTGCGATCAGGATCTTTACACTCATATTGATCTTCCTTTCCAGCATAGACTGCCTCGCAGCGGTGAATCGGTGTGCCAAGCTGATAAAACTTCTCTTCATAGCCGGTCATGATCCCCACCGGACCATTCTGGTGCAGGTCATTTGTCACATTCGACAACGTCCAGCCGGATTCGGTAAATTCGTTCAGGGAAAACTCGAATAAGCCAGCGTTATCCGTTTTGAAATGGATTGCGCCGCCGGGCTTCAGCACGCGGCGGTATTTTTCCAGAAAGGTACGGTAAGTCAGCCGTCTGCGGGCATGCTTTTTGTGTGGCCAAGGGTCACAAAAATTGATGTACAGCAGGTCGATTTCATCCGGTGCAAACAACTCGTCCAATCGGGCCACATCTTCAGAAATGAAAAACACATTTTTCAGGTTCATAGCCTTCGCTTTCTCCATCGCCATAACCAGGGCCTCGGGCACTCGTTCCACGGCAATCAGCAGGATCTCCGGCTCCGCATTGGCAGTCTCAGCGGTGAACTTGCCCTTGCCGCAGCCCAGCTCCACACGAAGAGAGGCTGCGTCAGGTTTCAAGTTTCGCCAACAGCCGCGCAGCAATTCCGGTTCCCGAATCCAAATGTCGGCACAGCGTTCCATGCGCGGGCCGAGATTCGGTTTCTTTCTCATTCTCATAAACAGGCGTTCTCCTTCTCCTGCGCAATATACAGGTCATTTTTATTATATCAAATCTCCGCTTTTTCGTAAAGCACCGGATTGTGTGGATTTTGTGTGGATCTCCAAGCTGCCGGAGCGTATTGCCGCAATCCGCAGTCCCATCGTGCAGCCGATTCTTTACCCACCACAGGCTTTTTATAAAGATGTCATTTCCCGCTTGATTTTTTTGCTGGAAGACGCTATAATACAAATCAGATTTTTATGGTTTTGGGATACTGTACAGCATGTGCAGGTATTACCGCTGGCAGGAGACGCTTACGTATATAAGGTTTTTTGCTATAAAAATTCAATAACCGGGTGTAGCGCAGTTGGTAGCGCGCCTGCTTTGGGAGCAGGATGCCGGGAGTTCGAGTCTCCCCACTCGGACCAAACAATGATAATCCGAACTACATGATCCAAGTGGGTAGTGTGTTCGGATTTATCATTTCTATTGAGAATGTACTATAATGAACAAAGGCAGGGGGAAAGTCTTCCCTTGCCTTTGTTTATATTTTGTGCTATGGTGATTAAGGTGGGACATTAGAAAAAATTTAGGCTCAATCATTTTTCTTGTGGGATTGAAGTGAAGTAAGGAATGCGCGGTAGCCGCTGTGCTGGTATGCTTTTTGCAGCAATCAGCA
>CBCPMX010000158.1:0-8756 GCA_965120355.1 uncultured Oscillospiraceae bacterium | reverse complement strand
GGAATACGGAACGACGGAACAGGTGGAAGATCTGCTCCGCAGCAAGCCATGGGAGGCGCAGGGCGCCGCGCAGTGATACAGCGCTTCGGCGGCGTCATATGCTTTTACAGGAACCGCCCCGGTTTTGACCCAAGGACAAAACCGGGGCGGTTTGCAGATGCGATTGAGCATGCGGACTGCTGCACAGGAGCATCCGGCCTTGAAGATCTATGGGAAAAGGGAAAGGTGGCTGCCAAACGTCCACAGGTTATACACGTTTTCCACAGATTTTTCCCCAATTTCGCCGGTCACGGCGACCGTTCGACATGTTTCGCGTAGGCGCCGTGATATACTAGGATACAGTACAGCTCGCCGTCTGATGCGTGGCGGGCTGGCCAGCGCGGCACGGGCGCAGACTGACGGCCAACACCGTTCTGTCATCCTCCTCTCCATGGGCCAGTGCCGCTTCCGCGATGACTTGTGCGGCCATCTCTCCCGGCTCGTCACCCTCATAAGCCGCGACCGCGCGTTCTGCCGCATCCCCAGCGGCGCCATCGCTGAGCATCACCAGCATTTCCCCTTCTCTGAGCGACAGCCTCACCCCTTCGGCCCGGCGGGTTTCCCCGACCTCCAGGCCGGGCGGCGGTGAGGCTGTTCCAATTTTTCGTACCACCGTGCCGAGCCGCAGATAGGAGGGGGCTGCGCCCCATTTGTATAAGATGCCTTCTCCGCTGACTAAATCCAGCTGCAGCAGATCTACTGTGGCAAAGGCTGACGTGTCCCGCAGCAGATACGTCCCGGACAATAACTCCATGGCCTCGTAAGGCATCATCCCTGCCTGCAACAGCTCCCGTAGGGTGCAGACAGCGGCGTCGGCTTCCTGGGCGGCGGCTTCGCCGGTTCCCATGCCGTCACAGAGCAAAATGTACTGATTGTTGCCGGCGGCAAAGCTGTCGCTGCGGTCTCCGCAGCAGGATTCCCGCCCCTGGGTACGGATCCCCAGTTCCACACGATAGGCCGGTTCCGGCGGCTGCGCCGGCGCTGCTCCCAGATCAATGGCTGTCCGGCGCAGGAAGGCTGCCAGACACCGGTATTGCTGGGACAGCACTGTACGGCTCTCCCGTATCCGGCGGCGGTACTGGCGGCGGCAGAGCAACAGCTGCAGCTCCTGGTCGACTGCCTCTGCAAAGGCGCCGATGCGGTGACATCCTTCTACAAAACTCTCCGGGAAGTCGCCGGTGCGGCAGCTTCCCCGCTGCAGCATGCCTTGAGCGGCCCGGCTCAGAAGCTGGTATGTTTCCGTGCCGTGATCCCGCCAGCAGCGGCTCCACTGGCCGCAGTCGCGGCAGACCTTGGCGGCAGCGTTGTCGAACAGCAGGTCGATTTCCCGGGCCTGCCGTTCCCGCCGCCCCGCAGTGAGCATGGACTGAAGCCGTTCCAGCGTGACGGAAGCCTGCTCCAACTGGCGGCGCAGCCGCTTTTTGGGATCCTCCTGCCGTTCCTCGGCCTTCCAGGGCAGCAGGCACAGCGGCGCAGCCAGTAATAGCGCCAGCGGCAGTCCCACCACCAGAGTGCTGTCTCCGTTTGCCCAAAGGAGGCTTCCGGCGGTGCAGGCCACAGCAAAGACTGTGGGCCGCAGGCCCCTTGGGCGCCGGCGGACAACCAGAACGAAAAGCGCCCCGAAGGCCAGCATGGCTGTCATGGCGCCGCCGCTGCTGCGGGCCAGATCCAATCCAAGCCCACAGGCGACGGCCAGAGCGCAGGTCCCGCCCATGGCCGCAGAGGCCAGGCTCAGTGCCGTTGCGAGTATGGAGCCCACTGTCATACCGCCGGGCAGCGGGATGGTATTCAGCCCCAAAATCAGCAGGGCCACAGGTACCAGCGCGGTCTTGACGCTGCGGTTGGCGGCGAGCGCCTGAAAGCAGCAGGTTCCCCAAAACGCTGCCGCAACCAGCCCAGCCCACCGCAGCATTGCGCCTGAAGAGAATCCGACCGTCAGAGCCATAAGTCCCGCCAGAGCCGTCATACCGCTGCACAGCGCCGGCGCAAACCACCGCCGTGCGGCCAGTGCGGTCCCTTCCAGAAGATATGCCCCTGCAAAAATCATGATGGCGGCCGCCGCCGCTTCCAAACCTCCGGCAAAGCCCCAGGCGCCAAATGCTCCGGCCCAGACTCCTGCCAAGACTGCCAGTCCGTCTGCGCCGCCGCCGGAGGTGGCCAACAGGCACACTCCGCCGGGATTCCATACGCCGCAGGGTTGCCCCAGTGTCAGGACCATGGCCAGCAGAACCCGGCCCGCCAGCCGCATGCACCGGCGCACAGACAGACCGGTGATTTCCACCGGCGCGCCGTCAAAGACCATGTCCCAGAATGTCCGCAGCTTCTGCGCGGCTTGCCGCATATTGCCCACTCCCGTTTCAAGATACCGCATGGACGGGGCCTGTCCGGCCGAAGCATCCACGCCTTTGCCGACAGAATAACACAGCGGCCCTTTTGATTCCGTCGGGAAATGGGCTGGGAAATAGCAGTGCAAAAATTTTACTTGTCAGGAGCGGAAAATGAGGGTAAAATGGTGACAGTTTGATCTTGGAGGCGTGCTATGGCAACGGAAATTGAAATGAAAATGAAGGTCCCGGACAAAGAGACCTTGGCCCGTGTAATGGCCGATCCGACCCTGCAGGAATTTATGCTGGACGAACCCACGGTCAAGCATATGTCCAGCATCTATTATGACACCCCCAACGGGGATCTGAGTGCCCGCAAGTGGACGCTGCGCCGCCGTGTGGAGGGCGATCAGGTGATTGTGGCGATGAAAACGGCCAACGTCTCCACGGACGCTGGGGTATTTACCCGCAGCGAGTGGCAGTGTGCCATGGAGAATGTGGAAGACGCCATTCCTATGCTCATCGAGCAGGGAGCGCCGCCGGAGCTGAAAAACATTCTCAAGGGACAGACACTGGTGGAGCACTGCCGCGCTGATTTTGAGCGAACCTCGGCCTATTTGTATATGGACGAAGGGGTCCGGATTGAGATGGTCGGCGATGTGGGTGAGCTGCAAGGCGGCGGCCGCAAGGAGTCCATCTGTGAACTGGAACTGGAGCTGCTGTTCGGCGGCGCGGAAGCGCTGCCGCCGGTATGCAACCGTCTGGCAGAGGAGTATGGCCTGACCAATGAGTCCCGCAGCAAATATGAACGGGCATCGGCATTGGGCTGACCGGCCAGAGGATCTCGGAAACAGTGGTCTTCGGCTGCTGGTGTGCCTTTCCGCCCACATCAGTCCGAAAAAACGGCCAAAGGTTTTTCAGCATTAAGCAGAACACGCCGCAGACAAAGTCTGCGGCGTGTTCTGTGTGCATTACTTATTTTTGGTGTAAGAATGTTCGTTGTCCAAAGTCTGATAGGGCTCCGGCCAGGGCACCGTATTCTGCACCGGTTGGATGGGAGACCAGTCCTTATGCAGCGGGCCTGGATCCTCACAGTCAGGCCGGGTGGAAATTGTGTTCAGGTCGATCTGCGGACGGCCGTCGGGACCGAGCATCGGTTCGGACTTGGGAGCGCCGCCAGGACCGCCGGGACCACCGGGTCCGCCGGGGCCGAATTTGGGCGGGTTGAGAAGCTGCTCATACTTCTGATGACCGGGGTTGCCGTCGTCGCAGCTGACGCCCATGTCAGGGCAGACGTGCTCATGGAGGAACAGCCAGCGGTTGTTTTCCTCGTCATAGATGAAATCGGCGCCATAACGCTCCCAGAGGCCGCCGGCGCGGCGTTTCTCGCCGCCGGTGCAGTTGGAAGTGATGAAGCCGGGCGTCAGGAAGAACGCGCGGGCAGACTTGCCGTCATCGGCCACTTCAATGACGTCCGTGGCCAGGGTGTGCATGGAAACCTCCGACAGGGGACGGGGATCCAGACCGCCGGCATCCGGCATGGTCTGATACAGGCGCAGGGCGCGCATAAAGCAGGAGGTATCATACAGCGTCACGCTGCCATACCAGACGCTCTCAAAGCCGCGCATGCGGCCAAAGGCGTGGGCCCAGGAGCAGGTGTCGAAGGCGTCCTTGTCGGGATTGCCATGGGCCCAGATTTCGCTCCATTCTTCGGTGGCGTGGGACATGGCGTGGTGATAAGTATGGGTGGCATGGAGGAATTCCACTTCCTGGGTGGCAGCGCAGTTGTGGATGCGCTGGGAAAGCGTCAGTTCTCGATTCATTACTTGGCACCTCCAGTATACAGCGGATGATCTTCTGGCCCGTAGGACAGGCCGGGACCCATGGTTTTGTAAGGTCTGGGGAAATCGGGATAGTTGTCAGCCCAGTTATAGGTGTTGTCGTGGACCGTCATCTTGATGGTCGGGTTCCCGAATTCCACTTCCAGCGGATCCTGACCGGGTTCCAGATACACCGGCATGTCAAATTTCTCGCCGGCAAAATAGCTCTGGTCATTGGCGACCATAATATGGTAAATTTTCCAAACGCCATCTTCTTTGATGAAGTCGGCGCAAAGACGGTCGTTCATCCAGCGGCCCTTAGCAGTGCCATCGGGCTGCAGATCCGATTCCTGACCCACCACATACCAGATGGCTTTGGCGGTTTCGCCGTCATCGGCCACGCGGACAAGTGCGGTGGACAGGGGGCACATGTACATGCAGCCGGCGCCGGCCTGGGCCTGTACGCCGGGATGGGCAGCTTCATAAACTTTCAGCTGCTCGGCGCGCTTGGCGTTGAATTCGTCCACATACCAGCGGGCGATTTCATCCTTGCCGACATAATAGCCCCAGTTGGAGCCATAGGAGGCCTTGGCGGCATGTTCGGGCTGGGAAACCCACAGCTCGTCGAGCTCCTTCTGGCGCAGATCGCCTGCCTGATAGTAGGCGCGCAGGCTCATGAGGTCACGAATTTCCTCAATGTCCCAGACATTGCGGATCATGCCGTCATCGCCCTTGTGAACGGGCATTTGATACTGCATCGGCTGATTGCGCTTTACATAAGCGGGGAAGGGATAATTCGGCATAGTGGTTCCTCCTTTCCTTAAATGCCGTAGCTGAAGGTTTCAGCAAAGGTGTTGTAGGGGACGGGAATCTGCGGTGCAGGCGTGTAGGGCCGGTCAGCGCTGTAGTATTCCCGCACTACGGTGGGCACGTTTGGCGCGGGGATCTGGATTTCCGCCAAGCTGGCGAATTCCGGCAGGTCGGGATAGGGAACCTCCGGGGCGCCCCAGTTCTGGCCGGACAGATGATGGATATCCTCCAGATACTGCAGATGCCAGATCTTCCAAACGCCGTCCTCTTTGATAAAGTCCACGGCGAAATAGCCCCAGGTCCAGTAGGTCACAGGACCAGCGGTGGTGATGTCCGTGTCAATGCCCTGCACCATCCACAGGCCCTTGGCAGTCTGGCCGTCTTCCGCTTCTACAATATAGGGGGAGGTCAACGGCTTGGCGTCATAGGGACCGGTGCCATAGAGTTCTTCGTCAGACAGGCCGCCCAGCTGCTCGGGGAATTTGGCCTGGAGGGCTTTGCCCTTGAGACGGGTGGCCTCAGCCACGGCAGTATAATAGCCCTGGATAGCTTCTGCGCCCTTATAATATCCATTGTTGAAGCCCAGACAGACATCGTCTGCCTTGCTCCAGAAGTCGGCAAACATGCTGGCTTCCCGCTTCAGAATCAGACTGGCAACGTACTTGCCCATGAGATTCTTGATTTCACGACGGTCCTCAAACCGCTCCGTGAGTTGGAGAGTTGTGCGCATGGAATCGCTCCTTTCAATGCTGTTCATTCAATACTTGTATCATACCGGAAATTCGGCGGAATCGCAAATACAAAGTAGATATAGGTTATAACCGAAGGTTATATTTATACACATCCTGAAGCCAGCGGAGCAGCGGCCAACTTTGTGATTTTTCAGGAGCGGCTATCTTGTTTCACGCAGCTGTTCTCGGAATGCAGTTTGTAAATGTATGCTCTATAGGGAATGAAATGACGAAAAACTTGAGTTGTACAATTAGGAGAAGCGAACCTGGAGAAACGCGCTGTCGGTTTGGGACGCAGCATACAAATGATAGAACCGTTTGTGACAGCTTGACGGCGGAAGCGGCTGAGATTTATAATATATATGCCAGTGGGTTGGAAACCTACGCCGGTGCGCAGCTCCTGAAATTCTTTCTAAATCTAAATCAAGAGGTCCGGCCTGAGGGCAGTTGGAATGCGTTCCTTCAGACGTTGGAAAGTGGGAACGCGCAGGCGTGGATCGAATTCATACGAGCAGCATAGACCCATAGTTGAGGAAACGATTTGCAGTTGGAGTGCCGGGAGAGTGAGCCGGTGTGCATTGGAGAGGGGACGAGAGTGTGAAGCGCTGAACTGGAGGAAAGGAGATGCGTCTGTACGCGAGGCATTTCACGTCTTCAGCGAATTTAAAAAAGTGCAAGGGCGCTTTGCCCGTGCAACATCCAGCCTTGGTTTGCGGATCTGGCAGAAGCGTAGATTTTAGGCAGCACCATACAATTGTGTCTGCGGTCTTCGGCTGATCTTTCGCGTTAGAAACGCGGTATTTTATTCTTGAAATATACCAAATATTATCTTAAATGAATATATTTTCTGATACAAAATCTCTAGCCGGATGCGCTTGCTGAACTGCGCGATGTTGCTTTGGGAGTGGGAGTATTCAAACTTGTGGTTTACTATTTCCTTTCGGTAGATTTTTCACAGAGCATAGATACATATTTCTCTAATCTGTATACATAAGAATTTCTTTTTCATATCCATTCCATCAGTGGAATGATATCGCGCTTGAAATTGAATTGCATAATAAGGTGGATTCAATTATGATAAGAACATCCCAATAACAACGGCTAAAAACAGGAGGAGGAAAATCTATGAACACTAAACCAAGACTGATTGCGCTTTTCATGGCTGTGGCATTGTTTGCATCAATCTTCTCAGGATGCGGGTCATCTAAGGATCAGCTCCAAAATCCAGTGTCTTCCTCTTCGCAGGAAGTCTCACAGAATATGCAGTCGGAAACATCCTCTGTATCCGAAGCAGACATTGAAGAGACTGGGACTTCACCCGCTGCAGCAGAGCCTGAACAGCCAGATGAGCAGGTGGAAGCACTACCAGAAATGGCAGTTTTCTATCCGTTGTCCGAGGAAACAGTGACGTTATCATTGTTTTTCTCGGTATCTCCAAATTTAGCATCTATGCTTACCTCAATGAATGACATAGTGGCATATGATGCTACAGAAGAGGCAACAAATGTCCATTTGGACGCAACCATCAGTACACCAGAAACAACCGGCGAAAAGTTTCAAGTTATGATAGCATCAGGTGAGTACACGGACTTGATTCATGGCGTCTCACAGAACTATGCAGGTGGCTTGGACAAAGCCATTGGAGATGAAGTGCTACTTGATCTGTATCCGTATTTGAACGAATATGCACCAGATTATGTTGCCTTCCTTGATGAGAACCCAACCGCTAAGAAGCTCTATACAACCGAATCTGGTTACATGGCAGCTATTCAGGGGTTAAGCTATAGTTTTGTGCAGGGTCCCATTATTCGAGAAGATTGGCTGGTAGATTTGGGCTTAGAGATCCCAGAGACCATTGCAGAACTAGAGACTGTTTTGACGGCATTTAAGAATGAGAAAGGTGCAAACAATGCAGTTTTGTTTACAACCGGTAATATTTATTTGGCCGGGTCATTCAATGTAGGTGACGGAACAATGGATGGTACAGATGGAGCGGTGTATAATGTCATAGATGGCCAAGTGGAAATGTGCTACTTTGAAGATGGGTACTATGATTTTATCTGGACATTGTCCGACTGGTATCAAAAAGGTCTGTATAGTACAGATTTCATTTCTCTCTTTGGTGCTGGTGTTGCAAATTCTTTTGTACAGTCTGACGATTGCGGGTTCTGGTATGGTGCGCAGGATAATCTTGGCTCAGATTATGCCTCTACATACGCGGGTACTTCTGATCATTTTAACACGATCCCAGTGCCGCTGGTTACACGGGAGCTTGGACAGACCATAGATACGGGCACGATGTTGGGAACAAGTGGAGAAGCCTGGTCAGTGACGACAGACTGCAATATTCCGGAAATTGCAGTTTCTTATTTGAACTGGTTCTTTACTGACGAAGGAACGGTAATTTGCAACTATGGAAAAGAAGGCGAGTCCTTTGTTTACGATGAGCAGGGAGTTCCAGTTTATACGGATTTGATTGTTAGTAATCCAGACGGTTTGTCTCAGATGCAGGCGCAGTGGATATATTGCAATTTTCAAGCTCCGTATGTGCAGGATACTACTCGAAATGATTCCTTATATGCTGATGAAACTCAGAGAAGTGCACTTTCCATTTGGGACAGCAATCGCACAAACGACAAAAAGTACTATGGAAGCTTGACGGCAGAAGAAGCTGAGATCTATAATATTTATGCCAGTGATTTGGAAACCTTTGCGGGTGAGCAGCTACTGAAGTTCATACTAAATCAGGAAACGCTAACCCATGAGAGTTGGGAGAGCTTTCTTCATATGGTGTGGTATAAAAAAAGTAAAAACATTAGAAAACATGCATGCGGAAACGATGGTTGAATTGAAGCAAGCTGCCTATGACCGTTATTTGAACAAATGACCACAAGGCGGCACGCCGAAAAGCATTGGTGTGCCGCCTGTGTAAAGGGTGCTGTGATGGAACTATATCAATTGAAATGCTTTTTGGCTGCAGCAGGAAGAGAAAATTTCTCAAGGGCTGCAGAAGATGTCCATATCTCCCAGTC
>CBCPMX010000157.1:0-16619 GCA_965120355.1 uncultured Oscillospiraceae bacterium | reverse complement strand
GTATTTCGTTGATGAAAGTCAATAGAAATAAAGTTGGTGTTGATTGCGGTGAGGGTCCACCTGTTCCCATTCCGAACACAGAAGTTAAGCTCACATGCGCCGACAATACTTTGCGGGCGACTGCACGGGAAGATAGGTAATGCCAACATATAAAAAGTCTCGCAGATGATCGGAGGATTGTCTGCGAGATTTTTTTCGGAATTATATGAAAAGTAGGGGGATAAAACGCTGGCGCTATGGACACTTCCTGCTGCCGAATCGTCTTATGGATAGACGAATCGGTCAGAATTGGAGGCGTATTTATGAAGCGACAGGACAGCCAAACAGAGTTCGAGTCCATGTTTCAGGAGGAAATCTGGAGAATCTGGCTCTGGCAGAAAGAGGCGGAGGAACAGGCGGCTCTGCGGAAAATAAAGGCCCGTGGGAAAGCCACGGGAAGAAAAAACCGCACACGAGGTTGGTGGATAGCGCGAAAGATCCGTGCGAGGTTTTCGTCATGATAAAGTGCCACGGAGATCAAAAGGACAGCAGGGGTATGCCTGCTGTCCTTTTTGTGTTCTGGAAATGGGTGGAGGAAGAGGGGTCAAACGCGGTCCTCTTCGGATTCCGGTGGGCCGTAGGTGCTGCGAATATTGGCGCTGGACTGCTCCAGGCGAGTGATGGCATCCTGGATGGCATTGAGATCAGCCGCAGTCACTTTGTCCACCCGAATTTTGTTCGTCAGTTTCATCAGAGCGTCGCAGTCGGCCTTAACCTGTTTGCGTTCTGCTTTGTTCAGCTGCTTGCCCGCCCGGTTCAACGCCTGCTCCACGGTATTCAGGAGCCGGCGGGCCTTCGTGCAGAGATCCAAAACGTCCCGCCGCAGTTGATCCTGGGAGGCGTATTGTTCCGCGTCCCGCATGGCCCGTTCGATTTCCTCATCGGACATCTTCTCGTTGGCGGTAATGACAATGGACTGCGCTTTGCCGGTATCCAGGTCTTTGGCGGAGACCTTCAGAATGCCGTTGGCGTCGATATCAAAGGTGACCTCAATTTGCGGGACGCCGGCAGGTGCACGCTTGATACCTTTGAGACGGAATTTGCCGATGGTCTTGTTGTCCTTGGCCATGGGGCGCTCTCCCTGGAGCACATGAATCTCCACACTGGTCTGGTATGCCGCCGCTGTGGAAAACACTTGGGAATAATGAATGGGGAGCGTTGTGTTCCGGTCTACCAGCCGGGTGGCTACGCCGCCTACGGTTTCAATGGACAGACTCAGCGGGGTTACGTCCAGCAGCAGCAGCCCAGTCTGTTCGGACGGCAAACCGCTGCGGCCGGAAAGCGTGTCACCCTGAATGGCTGCGCCCTGTGCCACGCACTCATCTGGATTGATGCTCTTGGAAGGCTCCTTGCCAGTCAGGGTACGGACTTTCTGTTGCACTGCCGGAATGCGGGTGGAACCGCCTACCAGGAGAACGCGCCCCAACTCCGAAGCGGCAATGCCCGCGTCGTTCAGCGCGCTGCGAACCGGTCCCTCCGTGCGATCCACCAGGTCGCCGGTGAGCCGGTCAAATTCCGCCCGGCTCAAGGATAGCTCCAGGTGGAGGGGCGTCCCGTTTTTCTGCACCAGGTACGGCAGATTGATATAAGCGGTTTCGGAGGCAGACAGTTCTTTCTTAGCCTGCTCCGCCGCGTCTCTGATCCGCTGCATGGCGGCGGGATCCCGCCGCAGATCCACATGCTGTGTCTTCCGGAAGTTGTCTACCAGCCAGTCAGCGACACGCTGATCAAAATCGTCGCCGCCCAGATGGTTGTCGCCGGCGGTGGCAAGAACTTCGATGACGCCGTCGCCGATTTCAATGATGGACACGTCAAAAGTGCCGCCGCCCAGGTCGTAAACCATGATCTTCTGGGCTGCGCCGTTATTGAGACCGTAGGCCAGAGCGGCGCTGGTGGGCTCGTTGATAATCCGCAGCACGTTCAGCCCCGCGATGCGCCCGGCATCTTTGGTAGCTTGCCGCTGAATGTCGTTGAAATAAGCGGGGACGGTGATCACTGCGTCGGTGACGGGTTCGCCCAGGTATGCTTCGGCATCCTGTTTCAGCTTCCGCAGGATCATGGCGCTGATTTCCTGCGGGGTATATGCTTTCTCGTCAATCTGATAGCGGTAGTCGGTGCCCATACGGCGCTTGACAGAGCGAATGGTGCGTTCCGGATTGGCCGCCGCCTGCCGGTGGGCCACGCTTCCCACCAGGCGTTCGCCGTTTGGAGAAAACGCCACGACGCTGGGCGTTGTGCGCCCGCCCTCTGCGTTGGGAATGATGACCGGCGCGCCGCCCTCCACCACGGATACGCAGCTGTTCGTGGTTCCCAGATCAATGCCAATGGTTTTGCTCATAGTTTGCAGATCCTTTCTGTTTGAGAAATCCCCTGATCAGACGGGGAAGCGCTGCCCACGACTGGAGACAGTGATTCAGAGGTTTCTTAGCCTGTCAATTTGTGTTCCGGGCGCCATAGAAGGTGGAGCCGCTTTGCCAGGGTATCGCTTGTCAGCAGCAGAAACGGCCATAGGTACAACAAATATACGTGGCACAGATTCCCGTACACAGACGCTGCATCTGCATCGCAGAGGACTGGTACCTCTGGCCATTTTGCTGATAAGTCTGCGCTGTCCGGGACAACTGCTGATAGAGCTGGCGGTATGAGGTGTTTTCCGGCTCCAGGCGGCAGGCCTGCTGGATCTGTTCCAGAGCTTGCACCGTATTGCCAGCCCCATGGTTGGCCAGGGCGCTGAGGAAGTACCATCTGGCATTGCGCTGTGTGCTGGGTATTGCGCTGAGCATGTCGATAGCCAATGGATACCGGCCCTGGTTGATGGCGTCCACTACCTGACGAATGGCGTCACTGTCCTCTGGGGCATATTGGGGGCGAATGGGCTGACTGGAATAAAAGCTGCCAAAGCCGAAAATATCGCCGAAGTCAAACCCGCCGAAATCGCTGTACCAGCCGCCCGGCCCCTGATAGCCGCCATAGGTGTTTTGCTGCTGGGCGGACTGCCGCTGCTGCTGTTGCCGCTCCTGCTGGGCGCGGCGCTGGGCATATTTTTCCGGGTTCATCAGCATGTCGTATGCCTCATTGACCTCGTTCATTTTTTGGGCGGCCACTGGATCGTTGGGGTGGAGATCCGGATGGTACTCCTTGGCTTTTTTGCGGTAAGCACGTTTAATTTCATCTTTTGAAGCGCCTTCCGGGAGATCCAGCACTTTATAGGGATCCTGTACCATGCGCATCCTTCCTTTCTTTTGTTCGTGCCGCTGCATGATACTTCTGCCACACGCCGCCGTACAAGATGGTGCGGAGCAGATGCAAATCCTGCTCCAAAGGCAGGCACTCAAAAATTTCAGCTGCCTGTCCAATTAACACCGTCAGCGGCTCCTGCATCTCCGCCGGCGTTTTGCCCAGAAGGCACAGAGGATTGTAGCTTCCGGAGCTTTTGTCTTTTTCATAATCCAGGGCCGCATCCATGAAATAAATAAACCGGCCCAGAGCGGTCCCAAACTGGCGCAGGGGCCGGCTCCACTCGTCCTGCCGCCAGACAAACAGATCCCCAAGCAGCATACCGAAGCTGTTCAGGGCCTGGTCCGGTGCGCCGCGGGCGGCTTCAATGCGGTGCAGCTCCGTCAGCGCCGCCTCTGTAGCCGCGCATTGACGGGGCCACAGCTTCTGGACCGCCCCATAGCGCCGTTTCAGCCAGGCGGCATAACTCCTGGCTGCCAGGCTTCGGTCATCCGTCCAGTCATCCAGGCATTTATGGTATACGAGCACCACAGTCATGTCGGCAGCATAGTCCGTCAGGACACTGCGGACATAGGGGTGAGAATGCATTGGGTGGGGCAGACAACGGCCATCTCTGGTCTCTTCCGGCGGTTCATAGAGGGAAGAGAGCAGCAGTGCCAGAAAGGCCATGTCATAGGTCAGGCCCATGCGGGCCAGCTGTCCCGCCCGTTCGCCAAGGGAGCGGCACAGGCCGCAGTAGACCGCCCGATAGCGTTCCCGTTCTTCTGGCGGAAGCGTTTCCGGCGCGGTTGTGACAATTCCAAACATTTGCTTTCCCTCCATTGGCGCCAAGCGGGGTGGGCTTGGCGGAAACAACGCTGTGCTGTGGAAGATTTCTGCTGCGCCCCTGAAGCCTATCGCTTAATGCCCATGGAGCGGCGCCGGAGAGGCGTGGGCGATCCCGCAATGTACTTCTCATTTTGCGCCAATTCTGTGACAGCCGAATGAACCAAACCTAAACAGTTTGTAAACGTTCTGGACATGCTGCCAGACTGCTGGACGAATTCCGGTTTTCAGCAGCACAGGGCCAGGCCTGGGAGGCTGAAACCGCATACCCAATTTTAGATTGCCAGATAGCAAAATCGTGTCGAAGCCAGCGCTCCGACACGATCTTTGGCTGATTGCACCGCTCTAACCGCCAGCACGGGGCTGTAAAATGCACAGTCGCCGCAGAAATCACGTTCAGCAGCGGTTGTCAGGATCTTGGTTACTGAGATTCCGGAACGGTTATCTCAATGGTATGGGCCCGCGCAGGCCCGGATGAACCACCGCTCAGAAGATGGAACGATTCCGCTTGGAATGAATGACTTCACGCCAGTCCAGATCGCCCCGCTGCAAGCCCAGAATCAGCATTTCCGCCGTGGCCAGGTTGGTGGCCACCGGCACGTTGTGCAGGTCACACAAATGGAGAATATCCACCAGTCCCTGATCTGCCTTGGGATCGGTGTTGCGGGGGTCCGTAAAAAACAGGACCATGTCAATTTCGTTATAGGCGATGCGCGCGCCCACCTGCTGTTGTCCGCCTTGGGCCCGCGCCAGGAACAGGTTGATGGGAAGACCGGTTGCCTCAGCCACCAAACGTCCGGTGGTGTTGGTCGCGGAGATGTTGTGCTTGGCCAGAATACCCTTGTATGCAATGCAGAATTGGACCATCAGTTCTTTTTTCTTGTCGTGGGCCATCAACGTAATGTGCATGAACTTCTCCTCCGTCTCTGATTTTGAATATCTATGGAACCTCCGAAAACCGCCTGCGGCAGCTTGTCCGTGGCCTTTGCCGGTATTTCAGAGCTTCTGGGTGAACATGGTGTGATCGTGGTGTTGTCAGTTTGTCAGATTGTCAGAAGGCTGCCTTGCTGGGCGAACGCCGCCAGATTACCGGATCCGCATCAATGGTGTGGAACGGCCCTCCAGCCGTCGGGCCATGTGCAGGCAGGCGACAGCGGCCCGTTTGTGGGTGTAGAGAATCAATGGCTGCCCCGCAGCCGCAGCCAGGGTTACGTTGCCGTCCTCCGGCACCAGTCCCAGTAACGGCAGGCTGATAAAGTCCATCATATCGTCCACGGTTGTGCCAATATGGGAAAATAAACGGCCCGATACCCGGTTGACAGCCAGATGCATGGTCTCCAGACCCAATTGCGTCAGAAGCTGCGCCGTGTGGGCGGCGTCCCGCAGGCTGGCCGGATCAGCTTGCGCCACGACCAGCGCCCGGTCAGCAAATTTGGCTGCCAGGCGGAACCCTGTGCCGACGCCGGCAGGCGCGTCGATCAGACACCAGTCATATTCTTCCCGCGCCCGGGTTACCAGTGCGCCGAAAGCGGCTTCATTGATGTCTTCCGGCGCTGTATTGGCCGGCGCTGTCAGCAGGAACAGGCCGGGAATCTGTGGCTGCTCCGGCGCGTCATAAAAAACAGTTGGGTCCGCCATAGCGTCGGCAAATGACACCACGGCCTGATCGTCCATCCCCAGGGAGATGTCCAGATTGCGCAGTCCTACATCGCCGTCGATGCACAATACCCGCCGCCCCTCTGCGGCCAGGCAGGATGCAATTCCGGCACACAGCGTCGTTTTTCCAGTGCCTCCCTTGCCGGAGGTCACGACCATAACCTGCCCCAAAGCGCCACTCCTCCATATGAACCGTATCATATCTATTATAGCAGTTTTCATGTGGTTTTCAACCCGTTTTTTACGCAAAATCACCAGTGTTGCGCGGCAGATGGAATTGCGCCGGGGTTCCTGCATCCCTTATAACGGTTTTGCCCCTACGCCGCAGCAAAGCCGCGGCGTAGGGGCGATTTGAAAAGCTGTTTGGGACAGAATCTGTGCGCTTACAGGATGTCGTACGCTGCGAACAGGCCGCCCTTGGTGGCGTCCAGGACCTTGGCAGGCTTGACGCAGTCCCCGATGGGGGTGAAGGGGATGCCGTCGGGCCGCAGAGCCTCCACCAGATCCTTTTTGCTGCGCATGCCAATGGCATAGACCACTGTGTCGGCTGCAATGTCGGCAATGCTGCCGTCCTTCTCGCGGATGGAGACGCCGTCGGGCCGGACTTCGGTGCAGGCTACGCCGCAGCGGATGTCCACCTTGTCCCTGTCCAGGAACAGGTCAATAGCCTGCCGGTGGCTCATGAGGGCGTCGCGGGCATAGTCGTCCATCATCTCTACCACGGTGACAGTGTGGCCGGTGTCAGACAGGTGCATAGCGCATTCAATACCAATGAGGCCGCCGCCGATCATGACCACATGCTTGCCGACCTGCTCCGGTTCTGCATAGACAGACAGGGCGTGGTTGGCATACTCCTTCAAGCCGGGAATACCGGGCACCACCGGTTCCGCGCCCACGGCGCAGATAACTGCGTCGGGCTTCATGCCCTCCAGCATCTCCTTGGTGGCCTCCACGCCCAGGATCACCTGGACACCCAGCCGGTCCAGCCGGACCTTGAGGCTTTCTTTATACCGGCGCAAGTCGTTTTTGTGGCAGTCCACGTCGGTGAACCAGAGCATGCCGCCCAGCTGCTGCTCTTTTTCAATCAATGTCACTTTATGACCCCGTTCCGCCGCGGTAATGGCAGCATACATGCCGCCGGGGCCGCCGCCAACGACAACCACATTCCGGGAAGCCAGAGGCCGGGGCGCATACTGCAGCCGCAGCTCCCGGCAGGAGGTGGGATTGACGGTGCATTCAAAGGGCTTCATGGCGCTGCGCTTGCCAGGATCCGACGCCAGCGGATTGAAGCAGGAGCAGCGCAGGCACGGCGCAATTTCATCCTCGCGGCCGGAGTAGGCTTTGTTGGCAAACTGGGGATCAGCAAACTGCTGCCGCCCCACAGCCACGGCATCGCAATAGCCGGCGGCGATGGCGTCCTCGATCTGCTGGGGATCGTTGAAGCCGCCTACGGCCACCACGGGAATGGAGACGTGCTTTTTGATCTCCGCCGCCAGGTTCAGGTTGCAGCCGTGGGGATGGAACATGGACGAAAACGCCTTGGACACCACGTGGTTGTGATACATCCCGGAGGTGACGTGGATCAGGTCCACCCGGTCCTCAATCATGTGGCAGAACTCGGCGCATTCCGCCAGCTCCAGCCCACCGGGCACCCGCTCGGAGCCGGAGACGCGGTACTCGATCAGGAAATCGGGGCCGACTTTTTCGCGGATGCGGTCCAGCACCATCAGCGGAAAGCGGGCGCGGTTCTCCAGGCTGCCGCCGTATTTGTCGGTGCGCTTGTTGGTCAGAGGGGACAGGTACTGGCCCAGCAGCCAGCCGTGGCCGCCGTGGAGCATGACCATGTCAAAGCCGAAATCCTTGGCCGCTTCCACGGCGTTGGCAAAGTTGTCGGCGACCTGGTTCATGTCCTCCTCAGTCATCTCGTCCACCACCACGCCGTCGTCCCGGGTGAAGCCGGTGGGGCCGAAGGGGTTTTTGTGATCCTTGATGGTGTCGGGGTGATTGATGGCGCCGATGTGGTTGAGCTGAATAGACGCCACAGCGCCGTGAACCTTGATGGCTTCCGTCAGCACAGCCAGCGCTTCCTGATTGTAGACGGACATTTCCGGGTTCACAATGTCCAGCGAGTGGTCGTGCCGGGCGGCCCGGTCAAAGTCCACAAAGGTCTCCGTCACCGTCACCTGACCGAACCCGCCGCGCGCGCGGGTCTCGTAGGCGTTGATGCCCTCCTGCGTGGGGCAGCCGTTGAGGACAATGCGGTCTGTGGTTACAGGAGAGGCGAAAATGCGGTTTTTGAATGTAGTCTTTTTGATGGTCAGCGGCTCAAATACATGGGGATATTTGGGATGCATGAAAGTTCCTCCTTGTTGGTTTTTCGGGGTTCCGTTGTCCCCATTATACAGGAATTTCGGCGCGGCGGCAATGCAAATCCCGTATTACAATGATGCAGATTCCGGCAGCCGGGGAGAAGCGGGGGCTGTGCGCGCGGTGCGGGCAAGCGGCCTGTGGGGGAAAAACGGAGACCACCCCTTGTCCCACGCCGAAAAACCGGGCGCACGGCAGTATGCCATGCGCCCGGTCAGACGAGCTTCCCAATTTGAACGCGCCCAAGCCCTATCTTTCGCTGCGGGTAAACTGCCTGTCCAGAGCGCTTTGCGCCGCATCCGCAGAGGACGCGGCGTTGATCTCCGCATAGCTTTCCCGCAGGTAGGCTTCAAATTCCTCCAGGGTGTAGTCCTGATAGGCGTCGTACACGATCGACTCGTATCCCTCTCGAATCGCAAACTGGGAGCCAAGTTCCTCGTTTACCTTGTCCATGACCTCCTGATACGGGGCCAATAAGGTTTCCAGATCCTCTGTGACCGCCTGCTCCTGTGCGGCCGTCGGATCTTCTGTGACCGTCTCGGTTTGGTTCGAACACCCGGAGATCAGAAGGGTCGCCGTCAGCAGCAGACATACCAGAATTCCGAATTGACGTTTCATGAAACCCCTCCTTATTCGCTGGTTAAGTTTCTTGATTTGGGGAGTATTTACTTTTATGAGCATAACAGATTATCCCGTAAATTACAACCGATATTGTTGATGATTGTACACAAACTTATGCCTATGATATCCTTTAGCGAGGGGATTCGGCCATTTCTGTGTCCTCACCGTCCACCGGCGGATAAATCACATCATCCCAGGAAACGCGGTGACGCTCCGCATGGCCGCCGCCTTCGATCCAAGAGACGACGGCATAGCCGTCTTCGGCTTCCTGCAAAAACATGTCGCCCAGACCGTCCAACACCTCGCCGGTGTCCAGGTCCACCGCGCCGGGCCGCAGCGTCAGGGGAAACAGCAGGCTGTCCCGCGTTTCTTCCGTATAGGCCGTCAGGTCCGCCGCCCGCACCCAGCCGACGCTGTCCAGACTGGAATCGCCGCAGGCAAAGGCGACCAGCGCCCAGAGATCGTCTTCCGGCAATTGGAAGGTCTCTTCCGTGGTCAGCACATTGTAGTCCAACACATACTGGACCGACAGAATATCCACCAATTGATACGAAACGGTCCGGGTCACGTTAGCGTCCGCAAGGGGCAGGCTTCGGACGGTCAGGGCTTCCCCGGCCATCCAGCGCTGTTCCGGGCTGATGGAGCTGTCCAGCATCGCCATGGAGGCAGGCTGGTTGTGTACGTTCCAAACAACCGCGCCTTCGTCCGGTACGTTCTCTGTTTTTTCAGTTTCCGCTGGTACGTCTTCCGCGACTTCTTCCGCTGGCTCCTCCGGCTGTTCGACAGGCTGGTCTTCCGGTTCGACCGGCTCTGCGATCTGCTCCGCCGCTTTGCTTTCCGCCGCCGGGGCCGGTCTGTCCGCCGGGGCTGCGCCGCAGGCGGCCAGCAGCAGGAGGCAGGCGAGAAGCGGAAATATTCCTTTTAATTTCATAAAATCCCTCCGGTTCATCACGGAATGTGCCCCGCACGCGCCCTGCTTTGGCCAGTGCTTCTGACGGCGCTGCATGCTCCAAGAGATGCGTCAGGAGGCGTTTGCACTACGCCTGCGCGTCTTTTGCCACGGCCCGCAGGAACTGCTGGGTCCGCGGATTGACCGGATGGTCAAAGACCTGGGCGGGCGGTCCCTGTTCTACCACGACGCCGCCGTCCATAAATACCACCCGGTCGGCCACCTCCCGAGCAAAGCCCATCTCATGGGTGACCACTGCCATGGTGATGCCGGTGCGGGCCACGTCCTTCATGACGTTAAGTACCTCGCTGACCAGCTCCGGATCCAGGGCCGCCGTGGGTTCGTCGAACAAAATGGCGTGAGGCTGCAGCGACAGGGCGCGGGCGATGCCCACCCGCTGCTGCTGGCCGCCGGACAGCTGGGAAGGGTAATAGTCCATCCGATCCCCCATGCCCACTACATTCAGATAGTGTTCGGCAATCTCCCTGGCTTCGGCTTTGGTTTTTTTCTGGGCCACCGTCAGCGGGGTGGTGATGTTCTGCAGGGCAGTCTTGTTGCGGAAGAGGTTGTAGTTCTGGAATACCATGGTGCTCAGCTGTCGGATTGCCTGCACCTCTTTTTTTGTGTGGTGCTCTGCGTCCAGCGTCACATCGCCTACGGTGATGCGGCCTTTTGTGGGTGTCTCCAAAAAGTTGGTGCACCGCAGCAGCGTGGTCTTCCCGGAACCGGAGGGCCCCAGAATGCAGACCACCTCGCCGGTGCCGATCTCAAAATCGATGCCTTTGAGCACCTCCATCGTGCCGAACACTTTGTGGACATTTTCGTATTGAATCATGGCCGCATCTCCTTTAATATTTGGCGTTGGCCTTCTGTTCGATCACGCGCTGGATGGCTACGAAGATCATGTTCAGAACCCAGTAGAGGATCAGTACGCACAGATAGACCTCCATAAATCGGTAGGACTTGTTGGCCAGCATTTTCGCCTCCAGCATCATGTCCATGACGCCCACCACAGAGCACATGGCCGAGCCCTTGAAGCATTCGATGAAGTTGTTCATCAGCGACGGAATGGCCAGCCGGAATGCCTGGGGCAGCACCACGTGGGTATAGCTCTGCAGCGTGGTCATGCCGCAGGTGATGCAGGCTTCCATCTGCCCCTTGTCCACGGACAAAATCGCGCCCCGAATCGTTTCTGCCATGAATGCAGAGTAGCTGAGGGCCAGGCAGAAGATGGCCTTGGCGGTCAGAGACAGTTCCGACAGGCCGGGAATCAACGGAAACACGCCATAGACGAACAGAAACAGCTGCGCAATCAGCGGCGTTCCCCGGAACAGAGACAGCCAGACTTTCAGCACAACCTGAACGCCCCGGTTTTTGATTTGGCCGATGACGGCCAGTACAATGGCCAGGGCAAAGGCCAGCAGGAATGAGGCAAAGGTCACCAGCATGGTCGTTTTCAGACAGGCCAGGATGGGGGCGAAGGCCTCGAAGAAGTATTGCGGCGCAAACTTATACACGCAGCAGCTCTCCTTTCTTACCGGAATTTCCGGACGGCAGGTGCGTCCGCCGGATCAGAACGTTTTTTCAAGAAGGCCGGAGGCAGCAAGCCTCCGGCCTTCCTGGATGTGGATGCATTTATTCGTAGCTCTGCCAGGCATCTTCACCGGTGGTGGTCACATAGGGAGTTTCGCCCTCGGGCAGCTGGGTGATGTCCATCTCAAACCACTTGTTGGAGAAGTCGGACAGGGTGCCGTCGGCCTGCATTTCGGCAATCAGGTCATTGATGGCCAGGATGATGTCCTTGTTTTCTTCCACGCGGTTCCAGGCATAGACGATCGGCATGTTGGTCCACTGGATGTCCTGGATGGTCAGGGTGTCGGTATAGCCCAGATCCCGGACCTTGTAGGCGCAGGTGGAGGTAACCATCAGGGCGGCGTCAGTCTCACCGCTCACCACATTCTGGATCAGCACCGCAGAGGAGTCGGGATAGACGGCGGAAATCGTAACGCCCTGCTCAGCCTGTTCTTCAATGATCTGCTCCAGGATCAGCGCCGGGTTGGAACCTGCGGGTGTGCAGATGGTTTTGCCATCCCAGAAGCTCAGGTCGCCGTCTTCCGGCACGCCGTCCTCTGTGCGGGAGACGATAGAATAGGACTCCCAGGCATAGGGATTGGTAAACCAGTAGGCAGCCAGACGGTCCTCATTGACGGTGGTGACACAGGCAATGGTGTCCACCTCACCGCTCTGGAGCATGCCCCAGATGCCGGTGGGATCGGCCACTACCCATTCCACTTGAATGCCATAGTAGTCGCAGATATAGTTCATAATGTCGATGTCCATGCCCTCGACGCCGCCGTTGCCGTCATCCTGGCTCCAGCCGGCCTGCTGGCCGCTGGTGGCAACCCGCAGCGTGGTGCCGGAGAGGGCGGCCCACTTGGATTTGAGATCCTCGCTGCCGGCAGTTTCGTCAGTGGCTTCCGGCTCAGCGGACGTCTCTTCCGCGGCTTCCGGCTCGGCAGAGGTTTCCTCCGCAGCTTCCGGTTCAGCGGACGTCTCCGAAACAGTCTCCGGCTCGGCGGACGTTTCGGCGGTTTCGGAGCTGGAACCGCAGGCAGCCAGGCCCAGCAGCAGGACTGCCGCCAGAGTCATACAAAGCAGTCTTTTCCATAAGGATGTTTTCATAGGTAGTTCCTCCATACGATGGATATGTGGCCCGGCTGTGCCGGGCCTGTGTAAATTTGTAATAGTATAATAGTATGCGATTTTATAGACACTGTCAAGATACAATTTCACACATCATTACGGCAAAGTGAACTTTGCAGGATGAATACCGTCTGTCCGGCGAATCAGGCCGGGATACAGCGGCGCATTGGAGGGAAGAAGCACACAGAGCAGGTGCTGCGTATGAGGCAAAAAGCGCCGGCGTCCAGCGGAAACCGCCAGGCGCCGGAACTTTTAAAGAAGCAGGTCGGGAAATTTCAGCTTCAAATAGGCCCGGATCACTTCCACGCACCGGTCGATCCCCACCCGTTCGCTGTTGAGGGTCAAGTCATAATTGACGGGATTGGTCCAGTAGTTCCCCCCGGTGTAGTAGGCATAGTATTCCGCCCGGTAGCGGTCGGTCTGCGTGATGGAGGTATCGGCGGTGTCCTCGTTGACCTGCATCTTTTCCATAATGCGCCGGCGGCAAAAGGGCCTGGGCGCTTCGATATAGACGCTGGCCACATTGGGATAGTCCTTCAGAATGTGGTCGGCGCACTTGCCTACGATGACGCAGGATTCCGTCTGCGCCAGCCGCTCGATGATTTGCCGCTGATATTCAAAAAGCTGGTCATCTGAGACAAAGTCCTTGGCTGCCGCCTTGGGCATGACATTCCAGTTGGGAACGCCCTTCAGGATGCTGCGGAACCTGCCAAGGCGCTTCTTTTCATTGACCTCGTTGAATTGCGCCTCTCCCACGCCGCTCAGTTCCGAGGCCAGCGTCAGGATTTCGTTTTCATAGCACTTGATGCCCAGAGACGCAGCCAACTTGTTGGCCACCTCGCAGCCGCCGCTGCCAAAGCCTCTGGCAACTGTGATTACATAGTTTTCCATTGCTGTGAACCGTCCTTTCTCCACACCGCTTAATTGCCAAAGTACCTGGACAGGAATTCCCGCGTGCGCTGATTTTCGGGATGATTAAAGAGTTTCTCCGGCGGACCGTCCTCCGCAATGACGCCCTGATCCATGAAGATCGTTCTGGTGGACACGTCCCGCGCAAATTCCATCTCATGGGTAACAATGACCATGGTCAGCCCCTCCCGGGCCAGCTCCTTCATGACCCCCAGCACTTCGCCCACCATTTCCGGGTCCAGGGCGGAGGTGGGTTCGTCGAACAGCAGTACCTGAGGCTCCATGCACAGAGAGCGGGCGATGGCCACGCGCTGCTTCTGGCCGCCGGACAGCTGGGCCGGTTTGGCATTGATATAGGGAGCCATGCCCACAGCCTTCAGATTCCGGATGGCCCGGTCGAAGGCTTCGTCTTTGGACAGGTGCAGAATTTTGCGAGTGCAGACCATGCAATTCTTCAAAACAGTCATATTGTTGAACAGATTGAAGGACTGGAATACCATGCCCACCTGGGAGCGGTAGTGGTTGATGGCTTTCTGGCTGTTGCCCACAGGCTCGCCATGAAAGCGGATTTCGCCCTTGGTGGGGGTTTCCAGCCGGTTGACGCAGCGCAGCAGGGTGGACTTGCCGGAGCCGGAGGAGCCGATGATGCACACCACCTCGCCGCGGTGGATGGTGATATCGATCTTTCGCAGAACCTCGTGGGTGCCGAAGGTTTTGCCCAGGTCTACGATTTCGATGACGGCCTCGTTTGTCTTCTCAGTCATTATGCTTCAACCTCCTCCATGTATTCGGCGGCCAGGGTATATTCGCCGGTGCCTTTGAGCCTTTTCTCCAGCAGCAGAAGCAGCCGGTTAAAGATGAAGCACAGCACCAGATAGATGACGGCAATAACCAGGTAGGCTTCAAAATACTTGTAATAAGTGCCGCCGGCGGTCTTGGCCATCAGGAACAGTTCGCTGACAGTGATGACGTTGAGCACAGAGGTCATTTTCAGGTTGGTCAGGAAGGTGTTGCCCATTTCCGGAATGATGTTCAAAAACGCCTGGGGCAGAATGACTGTGGTCATGACCATCAGCGGCGACATCCCCATGGCCAGGCCGCCCTCCTCCTGGCCCACATCCACAGAGTGGATGCCTGCCCGGACCGTCTCGGCCATATAAGCGCCGGTGTTCAGCACCGTCACCAGAATGCCGGCGGGAATGGGCTGGATGTTGAAACCGAAGGTGTGCAGGCCATAGTAGATGACCATGGCCTGGACAATCATAGGCGTGTCGCGGAAGACCTCCACGTACACAGCCACAAGTATCTTCAGCATTCGGATCAGTGCCCGCTTGACCAGATGGTCGCCGGGACGCAGCTGCATATTCTGAATGACGCCCACCACAAAGCCCAATACAAAGCCCAGCAGCGTGCCGGCAATGGCGATATACAGGGTGATCTTGGCGCCTTCCAAAAACAGATTCCAGTATTTGTGGGCGAGGAATACCGCCCATTCCAATGAACTGCTGGAAGCATCCACTTCCATAGTATTGAGGTAATTCAGCAGACCCATATCCTATCAGTACTCCTTCCTTGCGGAAAGAGATCCCTGGTTCGCCATTGAAGCAGGGATCTCTCAACGGGAAATCCTCAGAAAAGCTCAGAGCAAATGGGGACCGGACGGCGGCTCAGTTGGCTGCGGGCTGCAGCTCAATGGCAAGGCTCATCATTTCATCCATCTTCTCCTGGTCCCACTCCAGGGCGTCCAGGGCATCCTGCAGCAGGGTCTGCAGCTCTGTGTCGCCGGAGCGGACCGCAATGCAGACCTCTGTAAAAGCATCGGAGAAGGTGTCCTCGGAATCCAGGTCCAGAATTACCAGCCCGTCGTTGGTCAGAAGGGCCGACTCGGTGGTGGGCCGGTCGATGACGCAGATATCGGCAACGCCGTTGGCTACGGCCATAAAGCACTCGGAGGTTGTTTCATAGTCGCCGGCCAGGACCACGTCGGGGATCTCCGTCAGGTCGTTGACCCAGACGGTACTCAACTGGGTGGTGGCCCGCACATTCATGCCGGCAAACTGGGAGATGCCGGTGATATTCTCAAACTCGCTGCCAGCTTTGCAGGTCACGACAGTTTCACGAATGTAATAGGGGTCTGTAAAATCGTACGCCTGTTCGCGCTCCTCCGTCCAGCCCATGCCGGCAATGATGCAGTCATAGTCGCCGCTGTCCAGGGCCAGACCGATGGACGTCCATTCCACCTTGTGGATCTCCAGCTCCCAGCCCAAATAGTCGGCCAGCATCTGGGCCATCATGACGTCGTAGCCGTAGGCGTAGTATTCGGTGCCGTAAATGGGCACTGCGGTGTCGCCGTTGGCCACCTCAGCGGTTTCCTGGGTCCAGTTGAAGGGGGCGTAGGCGCATTCCATGCCGACGCGCAGAACCTTCTGTTCCTCGTAAGAGCTGCCGGCG
Source organism: uncultured Oscillospiraceae bacterium (assembly GCA_965120355.1). Classification (GTDB taxonomy): domain Bacteria; phylum Bacillota; class Clostridia; order Oscillospirales; family Oscillospiraceae; genus CBCPMX01. The sequence continues at coordinate 862 of CBCPMX010000157.1, read as the reverse complement.
CTTTCGGATTCGGCGGAGGTTTCGGAGGACGTTTCGGCGGAAGATTCCGTGGAAACGGTAGCGTCGCCGCTGCCGCAGGCGGACAGAGCGCTGAGCAGGAACAGGGCGGACAGGAACATACAAAGCAGTTTTTTCAGTTTCATAGCGGTGCCTCCATCAAACAAGGACGCCCTATCCGCAGCTTCCGGATAAAACGTCCTTGTTTTATGGGTCCTGATTGCGCACAGGGCTGAAATGGCAAGAAGGCGTTTTATCCGCTGTGGGATAAAACGCCTTTGTCTTATGCAGCTATCTTAGCAGAAATGGCGGGCATTGTCAATTGCTTTTTGAAGGACTTTTTTCGAATTCATGCAAAATAAGCTGATTTAAGCAAAAAATCTCGAATTTGACCATCAAATTTGCAATTCATAAATTATAAATATGCAAAATGTACAATGTCAACGCCGGGAATGCCGGCGGTGCGGCCCACCGTGTTTTTTGCCTGGCGGAGCCGGGCGGAATGTGATATACTGAAGACGGATCCAAAAGCGGCGGAGCCGTCTTTTTGACAAGCTGAAAGGTGGTTATGAAAATGAAAAAGCTGGGCTTTGGCTGCATGCGGCTTCCCCTGACCGGCGGTGCGGACAGCGCCGTGGATCAGGCCCAGTTCAATGAGATGATCGACCGGTATCTGTCTGCCGGATTCCGGTATTTTGACACGGCCCACGTCTATCTGGGCGGCAAAAGTGAAACGGCCCTGCGGGAGGGGCTGGTGAAGCGCTATCCACGGGAAATGTTCTTTCTGACGGACAAACTCTCCGGCAGCCAGTTCCAGTCGGAAGAGGAGATCCTGCCCTTTTTTGAAAAGCAGCTGGCGGCCACG
>CBCPMX010000156.1:0-5598 GCA_965120355.1 uncultured Oscillospiraceae bacterium | reverse complement strand
TCCTTTTGTAAGGGAAAGAAAAAGCGTGCGAAGGAAAAACCGGTCCCCTCGTTTTCTTTTTTTTCCCCCCCCCCCCCGGTGCGCTTTTATGGATGGACGGCCGGAAAAGCTCTCACAGCTTTCCCGCAAAGAAGGCTTCAATGGCAGACCGGTCTGCCTGGACGGCGCCCTGGGTGAAAAAGGGTTTCCCGCCGCCGCGGCCGGACAGGGCCGCGTTCATCTCCTGCGTCAACTGACGCACATCGCCGCCGGTCTGTCCAATGCAGTATTTATAACCGCTGCCGTCGCTGCCGGAAAATACGGCGGCCCAACCGCCACAGACCTCCATGACGGCGACAGCCAGCCGCCGGACGCCATCCGCCGTCAAATCCGGCTGAAACAGCACCGTATTTCCTGTGCCGCGCCGGGCCTGCGCCAGACACGCAAACAGGGTGTTCTCCATGCCGGTCAGCTGGTATTTCAGCTGCCCGTTTTCCTCCAGGAGCCGCTGTACTGCCGCTCCGGTTTCTCCCGGCTTGGCAGATAGGGTCACCGAGACCTGATGGTTTTGCGCTGCCATGGCATTGAGATGTGCCAGGGCTCGCCCGCCGCAGACCATTTCCACCCGCACGCCGCTGCGAAACCGGACACAGGACAGGATCTTGATCAGGCCAATTTGCCCCGTCCGCGTCACGTGGGTGCCGCAGCAGGCGCACAGATCCGAACCGGGGAAGCGCACCAGCCGCACTGCTCCGGTCAGCGCTTTTTTGCTGCGGTAGGGCAGCTTGGCCAGTTCTGCTGCGGAGGGCCATAGAATCTCCACCGGCTTGTCCTCCCAGACACGGCGGTTGGCTTCCGCCTCAATGGCCTGCAGGCTCTCCATATCCAGCTCGCAGTTGAAATCAATGGTGATGACGTCTGCGCCCATGTGAAAGCCTACGTTGTCACAGCCATAGGCCGCATGGACCAGCCCGGAGACGATGTGCTCGCCGGAGTGTTGCTGCATCAGGTCAAAACGGCGTGCCCAGTCGATGTGCCCCTGTACCTGTGTACCGGGTTCCAGCGGACCGTCCAAATAGTGGACGATGTCCGCGCCCTGTTCCTGAACCTCCAGTACCTGCCGCTGGTCCAGACAGCCGGTATCCCAGGGCTGTCCGCCGCCCTCCGGATAAAATGCCGTCCGGTCCAGGATCGCCGCCCAGCGGTCTCCATCCTGGCGGCACTGCAGCACCGTGGCCGAAAATGCCGTACAGGTCACATCTGTGTAGTAGAGTTTTTCAGTCATGATATGCGTTCCTCCAGAACGTGTAAAGGGCGTACCGGAGGTACGCCCAAGACGGTTAAAACCATGTGGATAAGCCAGGACTTGTGATGTGAATCCTGTGGGTCCGGGGAGCCGGGGTTTTACTTTGTGAAACAACGGCCAGCAGAATTCACTTTGCCCAGGCAGATTGCATGCAGCGGTCCAAAAGCGGCAAAGGCCACTTTTGGACAAGCAGGGACGCCTCTCCGGTACGTCCCTGCACCGCTGAAACGACGGTGATTTCCGGTCAGCAGTAGAAATCCTTGATCTTCTTCGCGCGGCTGGGATGACGCAGCTTGCGAATGGCTTTGTTCTCGATCTGGCGAATTCGCTCCCGGGTGACACCGAAAATTTGTCCCACTTCTTCCAGGGTGTGCGTACGGCCGTCGTACATGCCGAACCGCATCCGCAGCACATCCGCTTCCCGTTCTGTCAATGTGCCAAGAATCTCGCCCAGAGCCTCTGCCAACAGGGTGTTGGAAGTGGCATCTGCCGGCCCTGGCGTGTTATCGTCCTCTACGAAGGAGCCGATGGTGGTGTCCTCTTCGTCGCCTACGGGGGTATCCAGAGACAGGGTATCGGCAGCGGTTCGATTGGCCTCGATGACCTTTTCCAACGGCAGCCCCAATTCGTCGGCAATTTCCTCCATGGTCGGCTCCCGTCCCAATTCCTGGACCAGTTTCCGGTTACAGCGGGTCACCTTGTTGATGACCTCTACCATATGTACCGGCACACGGATGGTCCTGGCCTGATCGGCAATGGCGCGGGTAATGGCCTGGCGGATCCACCAGGTCGCATAGGTGGAGAACTTATTGCCCTTGGTGTAGTCAAATTTGTCCACTGCGCGGATCAGCCCCGTGTTGCCTTCCTGGATCAGATCCAAAAGATGCAGACCGCGGCCGGAGTATTTTTTGGCAATGGAAACCACCAGACGCAAATTGGCCTCGGTCAGTTTGTCTTTGGCGGCTTTATCGCCTGCAGCCACGCGAGCGGCCAATTCCGCCTCTTCCTCGGCGCTGAGCAGTTTGACCTGGCCGATTTCCTTCAGGTACATACGGACAGGATCATCCAGATTGTACTCTGCGGCCAGCTCCACTGGATCCACCAGATCTTCTTCCTCTTCCTGTACTACCGGGCCGTCGGGCGGCTCTACGCTGTCCACATCCAGCTCCAACTCCAGTTCGGTGCCGGTGATCGTCACGCCCATGGATTCCAGAGTTTCGTAGACTTTTTCGATCTGTTCCACTGAAAGATCGATTTTTTCCAAAACGGCCATGATTTCACTGCTTTGGAGGACGTTTTCCTTGCGGCCCTTTTCCATCAGAGCGGTCAGCGCCGCCATATTCTCTTCCGTATTTTTCGTTACTTTTTTGGTGCTTGCCATAACGCACTTCCTTATCCTCAGGAAATTCCCCTCTGCTCCCAGATGCTGTCTAAAAACTTCGGTAGCGGCCCATTCGATTGAGAAACACTTGCTGCATAGTTGCGCGGTTTTTGCAATCCAGCCAGCGTACGGGCGGACTTGCACGTGAAATCCGGAGTTTCTTAACGAATGCTCCGCCGCTTTGGATGTTTTCATAGACACCCTGGAACTGTCCGCGTTGGACGTGGAACTGCAAAAGGGGCAAAGCTAATCAATTATATATCAATTTCTTGTCAGTGGCAAGTGTTTTTCATAATTTTTTTGGTTTTTTGGTCATTTCCTTGACGGACGCCCTTTGCCGGGGTACAATGACAGGGAGGTGATCCAACGTATGAAAATCGGAATCGTAGGAATGGGCCTGATCGGCGGTTCTCTTTGCCGCGCCGTAAAACAATATACGCAGCACCGGGTCTACGGTATGACCCGCAATCCTGCCACGGTCCAGTTTGCATTGTCTGCAGGGGCCATTGACGAGGAATTGACAGATCTGTCCCAGATGGATCTGACCATTGTGGCCCAGCCGCCGGAGGCCACGGTGGACTTTTTGACGAGCCACGTGCAGGACTTTCAGAAGGGAGCCATTGTCTCTGATGTGTGCGGCGTCAAACGGTACGTCATCAACGCTGTGGATCAGCTGTATTTTGATGCCGGCGTCCACTTTGTGGGCGGGCATCCTATGGCAGGCAAGGAGGTTTCCGGCTTCGCCAATTCCGACGCCGACCTGTACCGCAACGCCAGCTTTATTGTGACCCCTACGCCGCTGACCAATGCCTCCGCCTTGCAGACGGTCAAGGATTTGATGCTGACCATTGGGTTCAGCCGTATCGCCACGGCCACACCGGCAGAGCACGATGCCAACATCGCCTATACTTCTCAGCTGGCCCATGTGGTATCCTCCGCCTACATCAAAAGCCCGACCTTGGAAAAGGAATTGGGGTTCTCTGCCGGCAGCTTTCAGGACATGACCCGCGTGGCCAAGCTGGATCCGGATATGTGGACGACGCTGTTCCGGCTGAACCGGGAACCGCTGCTGTTTGAGATTAACACGCTGATTTCCAATCTGACAAAATTCCGGGACCGGTTGGAGGCGGATGACGCCGACGCCATCCACGATTTGCTGAATTTGGGCCGTGTCCTGCGGGAAAATGTACTCCTGCGGCAGCACAAAATTCAAGAGGGATGAATCATTCTAAGTTTAGTCTAAAACTGACAAGATTATACGGATTGCGCAAAAAAGCTGTTGCAGAGGTTCTTCTGCAGCAGCTTTCTGCTTTTGGCGATTTGCGTATCGTGCGTATTGTCAGGCGTGCAGCCGCCGTTCCAATTCCCGGCGAACGGCAGCAATAAACTGGGCGGTGGAAACGGCATTGGGCGTCCCCTTTTCCCAGAGAGCCGCCAGATCCTTGGTCATGGTGCCGCCTTCGATGACGGCGATGCAGCTGGCCTCCAGCGCGCCGGCAAAGGCCGCCAGCGCTGGCAGGTTGTCCAGTTCGCCCCGCTTGCGCAGAGCGCCGCTCCAGGCGAAAATGGTCGCCATGGGGTTGGTGGATGTGGTTTCGCCCTGCAGATGCTTGTAATAGTGCCGGGTGACAGTACCATGGGCGGCCTCGTATTCATATTTGCCGTCAGGGGAGACCAGGACGGAGGTCATCATGGCCAGGGAGCCAAACGCGGTGGAAACCATGTCGCTCATGACGTCGCCGTCGTAGTTTTTCAGGGCCCACACAAATCCGCCCTGGGACCGAATGACCCGGGCCACAGCGTCGTCGATGAGGGTATAGAAATACTCGATGCCCAACTCCTCGAATTTCGCCCGATATTCGGTTTCATAAATCTCCTGGAAGACCTCTTTAAACCGGCCGTCGTAGATCTTGGCGATGGTGTCTTTGGTAGAGAACCAGAGATCCTGTTTCGTATCTACGCAGTACTGGAAGCAGGAACGGGCAAAGGAGCGGATGGAGGAATCTTTATTATACTGGCCTGTCAAGATACCCGGACACTCAAAATCATAAATGGTCCGGCGGGTTTCCTGCCCATCTTCGCCGGTGAAGACCAGTTCTGCCTTTCCTTTTCCGGTGCGCAGCTCCGTGGCCTTATACACGTCGCCATAGGCATGGCGGGCGATGGTGATCGGCTCTTTCCAGTTCCGCACCACCGGGCTGATACCGTCCACCAGGATCGGCGCGCGAAATACCGTGCCGTCCAGCGCGGCACGAATCGTGGCGTTGGGACTTTTCCACAGTTGCGTCAGATTATATTCCGTCATACGCTGGGCGTTGGGCGTAATGGTGGCGCATTTGACGCCGACGCCATATTTTGCAATAGCCGCGGCGGCATCCTGCGTCACCTGATCGCCGGTCCGGTCCCGCTCCGGCAGGCCCAGGTCATAATATTCCGTTTTCAAGTCCACAAAAGGCAGCAGCAGTTCATCCTTGATCTGCTGCCAGAGGATGCGGGTCATTTCGTCGCCGTCCAGTTCCACCAGCGGCGTGGTCATATTGATTTTCACCATGAGGGATCTCCTTTTTCAGCCGCCCACTCCGGCGGTTTTTGCCATTATAGCACTTTACTGAACTAAATTCAATAGGTGACAGGGAAAAGAATTCCCGCTTCAATTCCGCAGCTTCCACAGGGTAAACCAGAAGCCCACCACCAGCGCCGCCAACAGTACGATACCAATTTTCAGCGCAACCCCCAATCCTGGATTCTCCACGGGCTCCGGTTCCAACTCCACCGCCTGGCTGATACACACCTCCGGTTCCTGTTCCTCTGGCACAGTGACCTGTATCGTGACGCTTTTTGTTTGCTGCGCCACGCTGCGGGCCGGAAGCAGCGCCAAGTCATCCATGGGAATCCAAATATAGGGTCCTCCCCATCCATCAAATGCTTTCTC
>CBCPMX010000155.1:0-10395 GCA_965120355.1 uncultured Oscillospiraceae bacterium | reverse complement strand
ATACCAGCACAGCGGCTACCGCGCATACCTTACTTCACTTCAATCCCACAAGAAAAATGATTGAGCCAAAATTTTTAATATTTTTTGAATTTCTTATATGCATGCATGATTCTAACCGACCCCGCATGTTACGTCAATCCCCAAAAGCCTGTTTTACGGCTCAATACAGAAATTTTCCGCTGGAGGGATGCATCTCCATTCCAATCTGACCCGCACTTCCCTGCCCGTCCGGCATTCTCACTATAAAAAAATAATGCCGCCATAGTCCTTTGCCCCCTTTCAGCCCACCATGGCGCCTCTATCCTGGCCGCAGCCGCGCGGCGCCAGCTGCAAAAAAAGATGTATTCCTGTTCAAGAAGGGACATTGTTTTCTTTATTTAACAAAGAATAAACTAGAATCGGTGTATAAGGCAAAACAGGGAGGCAGCAGTATGAAGTTGAGTATAATGACACTGGTGAGCCTGCAGGAGCTGGAACGGCCCGGAATGACGCTGGAAAAGTTATATGCAATGGCCGCGGATGCCAGCTTCGCTGGCGTTGATCTGACAACCATGGAATGGAACCAGCTGGGAACGGAAGGCATCCAGGCCGCTCTGCAAAAAGCCGGGCTCCCCATGAGCTGTTATCTGTGCTTCACGCCGCTGTTCAGCATGGATGACACACAATTTGAGCAGGCTGTACAACTCGGATTGGATGGCATAGATTTCTGCCGGACGCTGGGCTGCGGATTCATGATGGTTGTCCCACTGCTGGGTATGGATGCCCAGGGGTTCCCGCTGAATCTTTTGCCGAACTTCCCGCGCCAGGCATTGGCGGACCGCCTGGTAGAGGGGCTGCGGCGTCTGACCCCGTACGCAGCAGCGCAGCAGGTTACCCTGGGTGTAGAAGACGATCCGCATACCAGCGTTCCGCTGTGTACTACAGACGAATTGCGGTATGTGCTGGAACGTGTTCCGGAAGTTCAACTGATTTATGACACGGCCAATATGCTCGCCGTGGGAGAAGATTCGCAGGCGTACTTCAACACATTTCAGAATAGAATTGGCCATTTGCATCTGAAGGATGTGCGGCTTCAAGCGGCAAACGCGCCGGAAGACCAATTGTTGTCTGTTTTCCCGGGAGAAGGCGTAGTGGATTTTCCGGCGTTGTTCCGCCAACTGCATACCATGCGCTATGACGGCTGGATGGCCGTGGAAAGCGTCCCTGCCCCGGCAGATTGGCCGGCGGCTGTCCAAACACTGCGCCGCTGGATTGCAGCGGCCTCTCGATGAGAAAGGAGCAGACAAATGCAGGATTTATATTTGGCAACCTATTGCTACGGCCCTCTGCAGCTCAGTCCGCTGGAAATGGCGCAAACCGCTGCAGCACTCGGCTTTCAGGGGCTGGAATACCTGACTCCGCTGACAGTAGAAACAGCCGATGCGATAGCTCGGACAGGCATGCGCGTGATTGACTCCACGGAATCCCCCACACCAGACGGCTCTGTGAAAAATGCAGACTTTCTGCACAGTTTGGGCGTGCAGTATATCTGCGGTACCAATCTGTGTGCCTTTGGTAACCGCCAGCAAGCCCTATGGGCCGCGGAGAGGCTGGAAAAAGCGGGAAAGAAAGTGGCGGAGCAGGGCTTTAAACTCTATTACCACAACCACACCCACGAGTGGCGGACAGAGCAGGGGGAATATCTATTGGAGACCCTGCTGAAACACACCGATCCAGCTCATGTCTGCTTACAATTAGACGCCGGTTGGGCGGCCTGTGCCGGTGTGGATCTGGCTGCATTTCTCAAAGCCTATCCGGGCCGCGTCGAATTGATGCATGTCAAAGCCAGCACCGGTGTCCTGGGGCCGGAGGGCGTTCCCTTCATGGCGCCGCCGGCCGATGGAGACGGCAGCTTCCACCTGACGCCGCCAGGCGACGGCCCGGAGGCCGGCCCACCGCCTATGCCTTCTCCAGAGATGGAGGCGGCCATGAAGCGCATTCGCGCCGTCAGCGGCCCTATGGCACAGAGCATCGTGGATTACAGCTCCGTCATGCCGCTGGCCCGGGATTTGGGCTGCAAGGCCTTTATTCTGGAACGGGACGAGCAGTATTTGGAGGACCCCATTGCCTGTATTCGGGAAGATGCTGAAATTCTTCGGACCTTTTGGTGAACTTGTATAACTTCTGTGGGTTACCATATGTACGCCATGCACAAACAGCTCCAGGCGCGGCATGCAGCCGCACTTGGAGCTGATTTATGCACACCCCCATCCGCAGCGATACCGGCCTGGCCGGTATTCCGGAAGCTGTCGGAAAACGGTTTCCACCGGAGCAGCACACGTGGGCATAAAGCCGTGCGGGGGCAGCCCTTTCGGACTGCCCCCGCAGAAAGGAGAACCAAAATGAATTACCGGGCGTTATAGCGCGCAATGGCCGCTTCATAGATATCGCAGCAATCCTGGGCGTGCATGGCCCACAGTGCTTCCTGGAACGCCGCAATCCCCTCCATCGGCTCGGCGCCAGTGATAAATTTACAGGTCATTTCCTGACAGTAGGTAGACAGGTCGGCAAAATACTTGCTGAATTCATCGCCCTCGTCTACGGTCATGGTAACGCCGTCGGGGATCTCATACAGGCCGTCCTTGTTGGAAGCCCAAATCTCCGGAGCCACTTGGGCATACTCACTGTAGGAAGCCTCCGGTGTCAGCCGGTCGGGACGAACCTCAATGATACCGCAGTAATCCATCTTCATGGACGAAAGAGTGCGCCCGGGTGTGGAGGTCATCATCTCAGTGTACTGCGGCGTGCCGCTCTCGTCCAACTCATAGGAGACGCCTTCAATACCATAAATGGAGGCCCGCTGTCCTTCATCAGTGTACCACCAGTTTATAAACTGCATCGCCAGTTCCGGCTCTTCGCAGCCGGTGGTAATGACCAGGCCCGTGGTTCCAGCCGCTACCACTTCGGGGTTCCCCAAGTGGATTTGATCGCCTTCGTTGATGGTGAAATCCGGAATCGCCTGAATGTCGTCGCCGGAAACGTTGCGGAACAGATCAATCAAGCCATCGCCGCGGGAGAAAATGGCGGTTTCGCCGGCCATGATCTGCTCAATCAATTCCTCATTTCTGTAGTCCGTAGGATTGGAGGTAAAGTCTCTGCTGATGATTCCCTCATCATACCAAGCTTTGATCTGTGTGACATAGTCGATGTACCCCTGCTCACAGTAGCCGAACTTTACAGAGCCGTCTTCGCCGATATAGAAGCCCCCCTGCCCAGTGATGGAATCGAATTTCAGCGCCACGCCAAAGGAAGCGGAGAGCTGATCCTGGTCCAGGACGCCATCGCCGGTCATATACAAGGGGTTTTTCAGCCCATAAGCCACAGACAGGGCCTTCAGAACTTCGGTTGCCTCATCAAACGTAGATGGAATTTCCAGGTTTTGTTCTTCAAACCAGTTCATCCGGGTCATAAGGCCATCTGTGGGGCCGCGGGAACCATTGGCAATGGCGGCAAAGACGCCAATCTCGCCGTCATCTGTGGCGACGCCCTTCAGGTTATAGCCACCATCATCGGTCAGCAGCTTCCAATAATCCGGAGCATACGTAGGCAAGTAGTCTCGCAGCTCAATGATAATCTCGTCCTCAATGGCCGCGGAAATGCCCGCAGTGTAGGAGAATCCGCCAATGAGATCCGGATAGTCGCGGGATGCCAACATCAAATTCGTTCTTTCCGTACCGTTGGCCTGGGACTGGGCATTGATATACAACCCCACGCCGGTCCATTCCTTGACCAGCGGCAGCAGCGGATGCTCATTCCAATCGCCAATAATCTGATCGGGAGACAGGTCCATGATCACCCACAGCTCCAGCTCCAGATCGCCGGCATCCAATGGATACGACAGAGGCTCGTAGACCCACGCTTCTGCCGTTTCCTCTTCCTCAGTGGGGGCGGGCTCCTCTTCTGGAGCTGTGGATTCCGTCTCCGGCGATTCCGAAGACGCAGCCGAGGCAGAAGGCTCCTCAGATTCTACCGTTTCTGCCGCAGAAGATTCGCTGGTCTGCGCAGACGCGGAAATCTCAGGCTCATTGGAAGCGCTCCCGCAGGCGCCCAGCAGACCGACACACAGTGCCAGCGCCAGCAAAACCGCAAGAAGTTTTGTTTCTCTCATTTCTTTCGTCCTTTCGCACAAATTTTTGACGATATCTCGCCTTAATTTTATTATATCTGACTTTCAATTATGAAGCAAATAGCAAATAGGAAACAAGCATAACCACAAGTTATAGGCTATGCGAAAAAGTCATAAAACCAACGTTAAAGACGCCTTCTGAGGAAACCTTCGCCGCTGCTTGTTGCACAGAATCCGTCTGAAATCTGGCGATTCTGGATTACAACAAAAAAGCGGCTGGAGCTTATTTCAGCTCCAGCCGATACCGGTATCCCTTTTCCGTCTCAGCGTACCGCCGAAATCCGACGCTTTCAAACATCCGCTGAGAACCAAGATTATATGCGTAAATTTCATCCACCAACAGGAACGCATAGCCCAGCGCCCTGCCGCGCTCTGCCAGCGCGCAGACCACCTTGCGCCCAATGCCTTTGCCTCGGCACGCCCGGTCCCCCAGAACAATGGGCATATCCTCCTGCCAGAAGGTCACGTCGCCAATGGGACGGAACGCGCCGTCCTCCAAACATTCAATAAAATACAGCTCGCCATGTGCATTTAAGTAAGTATACATCCGATTGAGCTTTGCAACATCGTAGGGCGCCGTCACGCCATCCACCAGCCAGACAGTTTCCGGATCCTGGTACCAGGACAGCGCAAACGCATGATTTCCGTCATATTTCCGAAGCCGAAGTTCCGGCGTGACTTCCAGAATTTCCGGCTGCTCCACTCCTGCTATCGGCATTTTGAATTCCTCCTTTGTACCGAACCGCCTATCAGGATCCCACTTCCTCTCAGGGCGTCTGAAAAATGGGCAGCGGCGGGGCTTGCAGAGAAAACAGCAGCAAACAGACGCAATAAAATGCCGTCAGTATAATGAGGATGCCCGTCCACTGCGCGTTTTGCCGCCGCGCAGCAACCCAGAAGCCCAGCGCCATGGTCAACACATACAGTCCAATGTCCACCGCCAGTCCCGAAACCCCAAATCCGCACAGCAGTACATAATAGGCCGACAACAAAGCCGCCGGAATAGCCAGCAGCCCGAGCAAAAACCCACTCCAGGCTTTCTGCGCATCTTCTGCACCGTGGCACAGCGCCGCCGCCGCGGCCAGAAACGGCCAAAAACTCAGCTTCAAATGCTCCCAAACACTTTCGTTCACCGGCGCAATCAACCCTACCAGCGGGTTTGGCAGCAACGCATATAGGAAATGCAGCCCAGCCCCGGCCAGCGTCGCCAAAATAAAAGCCAGGATCCACCGGCTTCGAACTTCCCGCAAAAAAATCCCCTCCCTCTCACAGCATCTTATGATGTACAAGGGAGGGGATATACCTGTTTTTACTCGAAGAATTTCGCGTGAATAGCCCGTACCGCACGGTTGGCGTCTTCTTCGTCAATCAGCACAGAAACCTTAATCTCGGAAGTAGAGATCATGCGAATATTGATACCGGCCTCGTACAGCGCTTCAAACATGGACGCCGCGACGCCAGGGTTGTTGGCCATCCCTGCGCCCACGATAGACACTTTTGCAACGTCGGTCGAAACGGTCAGCTGCTCAAATCCCAGCGCATCCTGGTTCGCCTCCAAAATCTCTTTTGCGGCTTCCACACTGTCCATGCCGACAGTAAAGCTGATGTCCTTGCTGTCGCCGCGGCCAATAGACTGCAAAATAATATCCACATTGATCTTGCGCTTGGCCAGCAAGCTGAACAGCTTGTAGGCCTCACCGGGAACATGCTTCATACCTAAAAGCGCAATTCTTGCAATGTTGACGTCCTTCGCCACACCGGCCACATAGGTTTTTTCCATTTTTGAGACCTCCTTAACAATAGTGCCCGGCTTCCCGGAGAAGCTGGAAAGCACCTCAATATTCATATTATACCGTTTGCCCATTTCCACCGAGCGGTTGTGGAGCACCTGTGCGCCCAGAGAAGCCAATTCCAGCATTTCATCGTACATAATTTCGTCCAGCTTTCTGGCATTGGGGACAATACGCGGGTCAGCCGTGTAGACGCCGTCCACATCCGTATAAATCTGACACAAATCCGCCCCCAAAGCCACGGCCAAAGCCACAGCCGTGGTATCTGAACCGCCGCGGCCCAACGTCGTCACATCGCCATATTTGTTGATGCCCTGAAACCCACAGACGATCACAATTTTTCGCTTATCCAGCTCTTCCCGAATCCGGGTGCCGACCACACGCTTGATCCGTGCCGATCCGTAAGCGGAGTTCGTCTCCAATCCTACCTGCCAACCGGTCAGAGAGATGACCGGACAGCCCAATTTGTCAATCGCCATGGCCGCCAATGCGCAGGAAATCTGCTCCCCGGTGTTCAGCAGGACATCCATTTCCCGCTTGGAGCAGTTGGGATTGATTTCATTTGCTTTCGCAATCAGATCATCTGTCGTATCTCCTTGCGCAGACAGTACCACCACCACGTCATTTCCCTTCCGGTATGTATCTGTGATGATGTTTGCCGCATTAAAAATCCGTTCGGCATTGGCGACAGAGCTGCCGCCAAATTTTTGAACAATCAGTGCCATAATATCCTCCAAACCTGGATAGTGCCCGGTCACGCAACCGAACCCATCCCTATTATATTCCTATTACTCCATAACCGGGATTAATGAGAGGAACGCAAATCCTTTTTCCTCCACCTGCCGCCGGGTCAATTCCCCCGTGAAAAATGCCGACTGCCCCGTTGGCGCACCGGCGCAGGCAATCATCTCCACCTCGCCGAAGGCCGCACCGATCTGCAGCGGCGTTGCCTCTGTACGAATGTACCAGCGCATAGGCAACTCTCTATAATCGCCGACAACATCGTCGCCGCCCTCTCCCCAGGCAACAAATTTTTTCGCGCCAAAATGCCGCGCCGCGTCGATGACGTCGGCCACTACGGCGCTGGCCGTAGGCAGTTTCCCGGCGCCGCGGCCGTAAAACATCACGTCGCCAATGGCGTCGCCGCGGACAACAATGCCGTTGAACACATCTTCCACATTGGCCAGCTGCTGGTCTGCCGGGAGCAGATGGGGCGAAACATAGGCCACAATTTTTCCATCCTCCGTCCGTACAGCACGCCCCAAAAGCTTGATGCGGCAGCCTGCCGCATCTGCAAATCGAATGTCGGCAGCATCAATTTTTGTAATCCCTTCCGTGGGTACCTGCCGCGGGTAGACGTGACGGCCGAAGGCCAGGGCCGCCAGAATACAGATCTTCCGGCAGGCATCGTGGCCCTCCACATCGGCTGTGGGATCCGCTTCGGCATAGCCCTTTTCCTGCGCCTCTTTCAAAGCTGTCTCGAAGGAAAGTCCTTCTTTGATCATCTTGGTGAGAATATAATTGGTAGTGCCGTTGAGAATGCCGCAGATCTCTGTCAAATCGTTGCCGGCCAAACACGAATTCAGAGGGCGCAGGATGGGAATACCACCGCCCACGGAGGCTTCAAAAAGAAAGTTGAGATTTTTCTGCTGGGCAATCTCCAACAGGTCGTGGCCATACTCTGCCACCAGTTCCTTATTGGAGGTGACCACATTTTTTCCGGCCAGCAACGCCCGGCGGACATAGTCCAGCGCTACAGTAGCGCCGCCAATACACTCTACAACCACCTGCACCTCCGGATCCTGCTCAATGATGGAAAAGTCATGAATTACAAGATCCCGAAAGGGACTGTCGGGGTATTCCCGACGGGCCAGAATATATTTGACCCGAATTTCGTCGGCGGCCTTTTTGGCGATAGAGGCGGCATTTTTCTGCAAGACCTCTGCCACGCCGGATCCAACTACGCCGAAACCCAAAATCGCAATAGAAACCATAGTCGATACTCCTACTGTATATGGCCTCCCACGCTGTGCGCAGGACGAATATTCCCGTCAGCCCGCCACAATTTCGGACTTGATGACGCCATCCAGATTTCCTGTCTTTTTCAGCAGCTCCTCCACCGGACACAACAGATCTGACGTTTCTGCCGAAATGGTCAGCATGGCGCAGCCATTACTGGGAATATTCTGATTGATGGTGAGAATATTTGCACCATAATAGGAAAAAATGGATAATATACCAGCCAACACGCCCGTTCGGTCTTTCAACATCAGCTGAAACGTAATAATCCGCCCAGCCATCAAATTTTGAAATGGCATTAAGCTGTCCCGATATTTATAAAATGCACTGCGGCTGATACCGGTCGCCTTTGTCGCCTCATTGACGGTAGCGGCTTCGCCGGTCTCCAGCATTCGCTTCGCTTCGGCGACTTTCAAAAAGACTTCCGGCAGCGCAGTCGCCTCCACAAGGTAGTATTTTGGCATTTTGGCCATAGACCTTCCCTCCGTTGTCTTTCAGACAAATTCATTTGTTCATATGTCGCGGTCTATCTTATCACGTTGCCGCTCCTTTTGCAACCTTCAATTCATGAAGTTTTCTCCCTGTTTTTCTTCGCATTCTTGGCGAAAATGACAAAATCCCTGTGTCCCTCTGGCAGAAACACCTCTGTCCTTTAATTCCACAATTCAAAGACTGGAGCGCTTCCTATGATGGCAGAAAAATCTTTTTTTCGAATCGGATTATACCTGCTGCTGGCTGCCGCAGGTATCTGGCTGGGGCTGAAATTTCTGCTGCCGGCAGTCCTGCCCTTTGTCTTGGGCCTGGCTGTGGCGCTGCTGCTGGAGCCTCCGGTACGGCTTTGCCAGCGCAAAACGCCCTTGCCCAGGTGGTGCTGCACCGGCGCATGCCTGACGGCATTTTATGTGCTGCTGGGCCTGGGGCTTTGGCTACTGGTGCGGCAGCTGTGTACTGAGTTGGCAGCGTTATCGCAGGATTTACCCGGCATTTTGATGGGCCTGGCAGAACCCATGCGGCAGTTGAAGGCACGATTGACGGAGCTGGCGGCGCGGCTCCCCGACGGTTTCGGCACAGCGGCGGAAACGTACATCAACAGCTTTTTTGAAAACGGAACCGTGTTGACGCAGAAATTACCGGAGCTTGCCTTTTCTGCGGCAGGCGCCATTGTGGCAGCAGTTCCCGATGCGGTAGTATTCCTGCTGACAGCTGTGTTGTCCAGTTTCTTTATCTCCTCAGATCTGCCGCATTTAAAACAGATATGCCGGAAACTGCCGCCGCCCAAGTGGCGCGAAAAGATTCTGACTGCGGCAGGAAGTCTGAAAAAGGCTATGGGCGGCTGGTTTAAAGCGCAGCTAAAGCTGATGGGCTGCACATTTGTCATCCTCACACTGGGATTGATGTTGCTGGGGCAGGACGCACCGCTGCTGGTTGGCGGGCTGATCGCCGTCATCGATGCGCTCCCGGTTTTTGGGACCGGAACGGTGTTGATTCCCTGGGGTCTGCTCCGCTTCGTCCAGGGGGACATGCGGGGCGGTATCAGCCTTCTAATCCTCTACGGTGTGGCAGCGCTGGTTCGCACGGTGCTGGAACCGAAGCTGGTAGGCAAACAAATGGGGCTCAGCCCCCTACTGACTTTGGGCGCCATCTATGTGGGCTACCGGCTTCTGGGCATTTTAGGAATGTTGGCTTTCCCCGTTGCCGTCATGGTTCTCAAACAGTTTTGGGACCAACTCCGCGGGGAGCTGCATCCGCCTGCAAAGTAACCATCCGCCCCTTTGCCGAATGCGCATAGCCATACTGCGCAGCTATACCACCGGAATGCACTTTGAAGAAGGATGTGCATTGGGATAGTGATATTTTGTAGGTTAGTTCACAAAAGTGTATGTTTTTAGGAAATTCTTTTGTTGAACTTGCTGCATCTTCACCTTATAATAGAAGAAATGATGGACATTTTGACCATCGATTTATTCTTAAGGAGGAAATGCAATGAAGTCGAAAACGAGGCTACTGGCACTGTTGCTGTGTCTGAGCATGCTGTGCGCATTTTCGACCGTTCCCGCTGCAGCCGGCGACATGATGCCCAGCATCGATGTGCCGGAGGGCCGGCAGACAGAGGGGAACTGGGTCTATGAGGTCAGCGTCGCCTACAATATGGGCGGCATGGGCGGCGGCGATCCCGGCATGTCTTCCATGGCCGGCACCGGGGAAGCGTCCATGGGACAGACTGAGGACACCTCTGCCGAGGGTGTCGCCACAATTTTGTGGGGCCTTGGCGAGGAAACGGCCGGCAATGTGGTGATGATTCCTGCCACTCTGGGTGGATATAAAGTTACCACCGTTGGGAACGGCGCCCAAAATATCTCGTCCAACAACAAAAACGAGGACGTCTACGTTCTCTTTCCTGATGGAGTTGAAACTCTGAGT
>CBCPMX010000154.1:0-57861 GCA_965120355.1 uncultured Oscillospiraceae bacterium | reverse complement strand
CAGTAATAGATGGTTTTAGACTTCACTGGGTTCCTTCCCTTCCTGTGCAAGCTGTTGAAGAACCGTACAGGCGATCACAGCGCTCATTTGTTTTTGATACCCGCTGTCCTGGAGTTTCTGACTTTCTGCGAGATTCGACAGAAAGCCGCACTCAATCAAAACAGCCGTACAATTGACATGATTCATGAGGTAGACATTGTTTTCCACGGCTTTGGCTGTCCGATTCTGGCCGGATTGCAGCGCAGTGGCAAACTGGGCCTGTAATGCTTCTGCAATGGCTTGGCTGTTCCCTTCAGCGCCATAAAAAATCTGTGCGCCGCTGTATTGCGACTGTCCGTAATAATTTTGATGGATGCTGAGTAAAATCGCGCCCGGCGTTTCATTGACCAGCGCCACGCGATTTTTCAGATCTGAGACTTTCTTTTCGGATAGTGTCTGACATCCGCTGTCGTAAATGGCATAATCGCCGTCTCGCGTCATCACGGTTTCCTGTCCAAACAACGCAAACAGCTGTTCCAGCCGCAGCACAATCTCCAGATTCAGGCCGCTTTCCAGCACCCCGGTTGCGGATGATGTGCCGCCGTCCTCGCCGCCGTGACCGGCGTCGAGGACAATACAGGCGGATTGGCCGGTTTGAGCCATGACCGTTCTACTCTCCTGCCAGCGGAAAGCCGTGATGGCCACAACTGCCGCAGCGCCTGCGATCAACAAAATGTACAGGTAATACTGCTTGCCATATTTTTTTACCGTATGCATGAAACAACACCCCCATACATGCTTATGGAGGTGTTGTCCAAAGAATCACCGTTTTTTTCTGCCTCGATAGATCAGCCGGTTCATGGTTCCGCTGGCAAGTCCCTTGTAGCCGCAGACATAGCCGAAATAAGAGGTGATCGGAACCACCACAAGCGGAAGCAGCAAAGCCAGAAAACTCACATCCTCCAGAAACGCGATGGGATATACCAGCGGCGCATACAGCACAAAATATGCCATGCGGAACACATCGTTGTAGGTTACCGCACTGCGGGTCAGCCAGATCAGAAATACCAGCACAAGACCGGGAATTTGAGCCAACAGGCCGGATTTGAGGCCGCGGTATTTGTCATATTCGATATAGCCGTATTTGACAATGTTTACATCCCGCATGGCCTTGGTGTAGATATCTGAATAGTCGAAAAAGACCCAGGCCAGCATGGTGACAACGGACAAAAAGATTTGGATTCCTGCTCCCGAGGTGAAGGTGAACGTCACCAGATACAGGACAAAATAGAGTGCAACGACCTTGATGCTCACATACCAATGGGCACGGACAAAACTGAACATTGGGCTGGTCATCATATTGGGATCTTTGGGGGCCGCCATAATTCGCCATCCTTTCGAGATATTTAGTACCAGTATAGCACGTTTTCGATATTCTGAAAAGAGAAAAATCCGGTTGTTCATAAAATAGAAACAAAATTATTCATGTTCGCGCCGCAGAGTGCGCGCTTACCGTGACTTTTGGCGGCCCGTGTGCTATACTGTTGGCACACAGCGGAAAAGGAGAACTGCGTATGAAACTTTTGCTCACTGCATTTGACCCTTTCGGCGGCGAGACGATCAATCCGGCGCAGGAGGCTGTCCGGCTGGTACCGGATCAGTTGGGGCAAATCTGTGTCGTGAAACGGACAGTGCCCACTGTGTTCCGGAAATCCATTGCAGCGGTTGCGTCGGCAATTGAACAGGAGCTGCCCGATGCAGTGCTATGTATCGGGCAGGCTGGTGGGCGGTATGGCCTGACGCTGGAGCGCGTGGCCATTAATCTGGACGACGCCGCGATTGCTGACAACGAGGGTAACCAACCCATTGATCAGGCCATCTATCCGGACGGCGCGCCGGCCTATTTTTCCACACTGCCTGTCAAGGCCATGGCGGAGGCCATCCGGGAGGCGGGCTTGCCGGCCAGCGTGTCCAACAGCGCCGGCACCTTTGTATGCAATCATCTGATGTACGGCGTATTGTATACTCTGGAAATGTACTATCCCGGTGTGCGCGGCGGGTTCCTCCATGTACCCTTTGCCATGAGCCAGGTAGTGCGCCGCACTGTCCCTGCACCGGCCATGAATCTGGAAGATATGGCGCGGGGAATTGCGGCAGCGATTCAGGCCATTGGGCGGTGCGAGCAAGACATCTCCACGGTAGAGGGACTGCTGCATTAACCGGATTACCCGAAACTTCCGAAAATCCACGCTGGGGAGGGGAAAATGGCGCAGCCAATTTTTGATCAGACTGTAGCAAGGGCGGGCGGCATTGGCCGTCCGCCCTTGCCTTCTGCTGGATTCAGCGCAGGCTGGGATTCATAAAGTACACATTTTTTTGGTCCAGCTTCTCCCGCAGAAGCTGGATGGCTTCTCCAAAGCGTTGGAAGTGGACGATCTCCCGTTCCCGCAAAAACTTGATGCCGTCGTTGACATCGGGGTCGTCAGATAGGCGCAGAATGTTATCGTAGGTCACCCGGGCCTTCTGTTCCGCAGCCAAATCCTCCGTCAGATCCGCGATGGGATCGCCTTTGACGGCAATGGAGGCCGCCGAATTGGGGAATCCGGAAGCAGCGGTGGGATAGACACCGGTGGTGTGATCCACGAAATAGGGCGCAAAAGCGCTGTCCTGGATCTGACTGTCGCTGAGATTACGAGTCAGTTGATGGACAATCGTACCCACCATCTCCAAATGGCCCAATTCTTCGGTGCCGATGTCGGTCAGCAGAGCCTTCAGCTCCGGATACGGCATGGAAAACCGCTGGCTCAAATAACGCAGAGAGGCGCCCAGTTCGCCGTCAGGTCCGCCATATTGGCTGATCACAACGGCTGCCAGTTTGGGATCTGGGTTTTTGATTTTGATCGGGTATTGCAGCTTTTTTTGATAGATAAACATCTGTCAGCCCTCCTTCGTTTGTGTGGTCTGTGTACCGGAGGTCTTTGCCGCGCTTTTTTGGCACAGGTCCCAAGGCCACGGGTCCAGAAGCCAGTCGAAGGTGCCATTCTGTCCTGCGCTGGTCAGCGTCAGCGGGCCGTACAGCGCTTCATACGCCGTGACGGCATTTTGATACATTTCCACATAGGAACGGAACAGCGCCAGGGCTTCCGTGTCATCGGAGTGGGTGTCCAGATACAGGCCCAATTCTGTGATGGCAAAGTTCATGGCCATCAGTTCTTTGAGCGGCGTGACCTCGCCCTGGTCGGAGTTGACCATACCCAGATAAGGCAGGTCCAAGCCGGGGAACAGCGTGCCCCGGGACAGGCCCTTTTTCGCCTCGTATTTCTCCGGATGATTCTTCTGGAACGGGACGTAAGGCGTGGCCAATGGCGCAGTGCAGGGCAGGGTTCCCATGTAGTGGTTTTCGGTGGTCTGGCCGGAAGGATTCATGCCGGTTTCCGGCTTCTGTGTCTGTTCCAAAGGGGATTCCTCCTGTCAAGAGATTTGGAATGAATTCCAAGCCATTCTATGCGCCGTCCGGGAGGAATGACACGGATTGTCAAATAATTGGCCAAGCTGCGTGTGCGCTTGCATTTTTGACGGTCTGTTTGGGATATTGATGATTGCACGGTGCCAGGAGGATTTGCTATGATAGATAAAACAAGGTCAACGCCTTGAAAGGAGGAATTTCCATGCTGCAAAACGAAACCCTTTCTACGATATTCTCCAGAGAAAGCTGCCTGGACTTCACCGGCGAGCCGGTTCCGGAGGAGGCCATTGAGACCATTGTCAAAGCGGGATGCTACGCGCCAACCTCTGGCGGACGGCAGCCCTGGCATTTCACAGTGGTAACGGATCCGAAAACCCTGGACGACATCTCCTATTTGGTCTACGGAAACTTTTTGGAGATGTTTGAAAAAATCAAAAAGGAAAATGAACAGCGGGGCGGTGAGAAAACGCCATTTTCCGGTTATGACGAAAACCCTACGCCGGCCTCCGTCCGCTACAATGCGCCGTTGATTATCCTTGTCTCCGGCGATCCGAAGAAGTTTGGCGCATGGTTCACTGACGGTTGCCTGGCTACGGAGAATATGTATATTGCGGCTCAGTCTTTGGGAATCCACTCCCTGTGGTGGGGGGCGCTGGAAAAGGGCGGCCTGCGCAATCCCAAAGGCGCGGAGCTGAAAAAGCGGCTGATTCCGGAGGGGTTTGAAGTGGTTTCCGCATCGCTGTTCGGTTATCCCACGCCAGGCAGAACCCGTCAGCCTGGGCGTCTGAAGAGTTTCCGCCGCGGCGCCGGCGGCGTCACCCGTATTTAAGCTGTACAGGAGGGCAAAATGGAACAGGAATTGGAGCAGCGCCTGGCGGCGTTGGAAAAGCAGACGCAGCGGCAGGCGGATTATATCGCCATTGTCAATTTAATGGGGCGGTATCAGTATCTGCACACTGCCGGACGGATGGATCTGATCGGCAAAGAGCTGTTTGCCTATGATCACCCGGATGCTCGCAGTGAATACGGGCCGCTTGGCGTGTTTGGCCCCGAGAAATCCCTGGAGTTTTTCCAGGTCATGACGGCCCGCGGTTCCCATGGCACCGGGTAGATCGATCCAGGAAGGTTGGAGCTGCACCAGATCACCACTCCGGTCATTGAAATTGCCGAGGATGGCCAAACGGCAAAAGCCATGTGGATGTCCACTGGCGCTATCTTGATCTGCAATGATATGGATGAAGAGGCGGGGCAGACATCCAAATGGGATTTCGGAAAATATGCCGTAGATTTCATCAAAGTGGACGGTGCATGGAAGATTTGGCATTTGCATGTGTGCGACCTGTGGCGTACGGACTATGACGAAAATCCTGTCACACATGCCGGAAAAGCGCCCACGGGTACTACCCAGGAGATGATTGACAGCTACCGTGCCCGCATCGCCGCGGGTGAGGACGTCAGACCGGGCGGGATGCCCTGCCCGGACGGGCCCAGCACATCCTGCTATACCTTTGCCAGGGACTCCCGGGCATCGGAAGGACCAATGCCGCCGGAGCCATATCGAACTTTTTCTGAGACTTTCCCCTATTGAAGATGCAGGGCTGCGGAAAAGCAGCCCGGTATGGATTGTGATATGACACCGGCTGCGTTCAATTCGTCCGCACAGATCAACCCTAACGGCTGAACCGTGTGCAGGCACATTTTCGACAGGCGGGGTGCTGCGGAGCAATTTGCGGCACTCCGCTTTTATTTGACTTTTGTCCGGCCAATGCGTATAATGGCACCAGAAAAACAGGGGGAGCACCGAACAAATCGGCAAGAGATGCGGACAAGCGCTTCGGCCCAAGCCGCAGAGGGGTTGTTCAAAGGCTTCCGGGGCTGGGATGGAGAATGCCATATGCGGGTCAAATGCAAACAGTGTGATGGGTACTATGTCTTGCGGAATGGAAAATTCGGCGCCTTTGGCGGCTGCTCCAACTTTCCACGCTGCCGCTCTACAATCCGGCTGGAAGAATATCGCCGCCTGGAGTCGCTGACAGAGGATTCCGCGGCAGGGGCTGCGGCGGAGCCTGCCCAGGTGCAGGCTTCTGAGGAACCGCTGCCGTCGCGGTATGTGGCTTTTGACGTGGAGACGCCCAACGCATGCAACGATCGAATCAGCGCGATAGGCGTGGCCGTGGTGGAAAACGGGACCATTGTGGACGAGCTGAACACCCTGGTCAACCCGGAAACGCGGTTTGACCGCTTTAATGTGCAGTTGACGGGCATTACGCCGGAGATGGCGGCGGAGGCTCCCACCTTCCCGGAACTGTGGCCTACATTGGGGCCGCTGTTGGACAGCGGCCTGCTGATTGCGCACAATGCGACTTTTGATATGACTGTCCTGGCCAAATGCCTGCGCGATTACGGCATTGCATGGCGGAGTTCTGCTGCCTATGCCTGTACCGTGCGCATGGGCCGCAGCTGCTGTCCGGAACTGCCCAACCATAAGCTCAATACCATGTGTACATATTTACAGATCCCGCTGCACCACCATCAGGCTGGCAGTGACAGCCGTGCATGCGCGCAGCTGCTGCTGCACTATCTGGACCGTGGCTTGGACATTCGAAGGTTTCGGCGGACCTATGACCTGATCCATTGCCGGACGGTTTCTTCGTAACGGCGCGTTTCACATACAGTATAGAACAAGGGCCATGGCTTCTGCGCAAGCCATGGCCCTGTTATGCAGTGTGTGTTGCCGCAGTTACCGTACCCGAAACACCATCTTCAGAAGCCCCGCCAGGAGCCTCGGCGCTTTGACCACTTTTACCTTCATATCCGATACCCCCTTTATCTTCTCGCTATTAGACAGCCCAGGACAATACACACGATGCCCAGCAGCACATTCCAGAATCCGCCGGGCAGACAGCACGCGAGTATAATTCCTGCGCCCAATGCCATCAGCAAAAAACCCGGGAATCCCCTGCCGCAGCGCATCGTCATCGCCCCCTTTCACTCCAGTCTATGCACTGCGGCGAAAAATGTGAAGGAAAAACGGCCAGACTGCTGTACACAGTCTGGCCGTTTTAAAATTTATTTTATGCTTTTTGCATCGTTGGAGCGAATCAGCCAGCATCGGCCTGTGCCGATGGTCAGCGTCACGGGACCATCCAGAGGCTCATTACTGACGGTTAGGCTGCTGCCGCGGCGGGTATGGGCGTGAGAAAGCGGATATTTGGCGCCAGTGATGGTCAAGTCCTCCAGCGTGCGGTCCATGGGAAGCAGGGAGAAAAACTGATATCCATCAGCCTGCAGTACATATTGCCCCGGCAGCAGGCAGGTGATCTCGTTGCATGGATCCAGAATTTTAGCCCGGATTCCCAGTTCAGCCGCTGTCTCCAACAGGCAGAAGGCTGCCATCTGATGATCCAAACGTCCGCCGGTGCAGGCCGTGAAGACGACATCCCGGCAACCCCGTTCCACAGCCCAGCGCCACGCGGCTTCCAGATCGGTCCAATCCTTTTCCACTGGCAGCGTTACACAAGTCAAGTCCGGCTCCGGCAAACCGCCGGAATCGCCGTCGCCCACATAGATCTGCGGGCGGAATCCAGCGGCCCGGGCACAGTGCAGTCCGCCGTCGGCGCAGATGACCAGCCGGTGCTCTTGCCGCAGCGGCTCCAGAAAGGTCCAGCTGTCGCAGGGACAGGAGCCGAAAATCAGGACTTTTTCAGTTCCCATTGTGGAATCTCCTTTGCCCGTTCATACAGCCGCACATAGCTGTCATACCGGCTGCGCATAATGTCGCCCCGTTCTACAGCCTCCCGGACCGCACAGTCCGGCTCCTTCAAATGCGCGCAGTCATCAAAACGGCATTTGCCCAGGTACGGTGCAAAGTCGGAAAAGGCGTACTGTAAATTTTCTTTCAGCACCAGATCCATTCGTTCCGTGTCAAAGGACGAAAAGCCTGGGGTATCTGCTACGAAGGTGTTTCCTGGAAGAGAGAACAGCTCCACATGGCGGGTAGTATGGCGGCCCCGCCCCAGTTTGTCAGACACCTCCCCTACCTTCAGGCCGAATTCCGGAGCCAAGCGGTTGAGGACACTGCTCTTGCCCACGCCGGAGTTCCCGGTGAAAGCGCTGACTTTGCCGGTAATGGCCTGGCGCAGGGTTTCTATACCTTCGCCGGTTTCGGCGCTGGTACGGATGACGGGAAAACCGGCATGGGTATATATATCCACCAGCGTGTCACCGCTGTCCAGATCCGTTTTATTGACACATAACAGCACTGGCACATTCTGATAGCCGGCAATGGCAGTTACCCGGTCGATGAGAAACGGGTCCGTCAACGGAACGACGCCGGAGGCCAGCACCACCAGCAGATCCAGATTACAGACCGCCGGCCGGATAAAGCTGTTGCGGCGGGGCGCCAGCGCCTCCAGCATTCCGGTTTCTCCCTGAACGGAGATCTCTGCCCAATCTCCCACCAACGGCGTAATTTTCTCCTTGCGGAAGCGGCCGCGGGCCTTGCAGGCCACAACGCCGTCGGCACATTGCACATAATAGAATCCGCTGAGGGCTTTTATGATTCGTCCTGTTTTCATAGGGCCCCTTTCAAATCATTCAAATTCGACTGTCTGTGTTTCCCACAGCTCCCCGTCCAGATATACATCCAGCGTCATGGTGCCGGAGCCCCAGAGAATCACCGGTACAGTGGTAGCGCCATCGGGTGACAGTTCCTGCAGCGACGCTTCGCCGTACTGTACGCCATTGAGTTTCAAGACCATCTCTGTCACGCCCTCCCCGGCTGGCAGCGTAACGGTTGTTTCTACACTGGTATAGGCGCTTGTGCCTGCAGGGGTCTGTTCCTCAGATACTTCCGGAGAGGTTTCTTCAGGTTCTTCCGAGGGCGTCTCTTCCACAGTGCCGCTGGATTCGGGTTCCTCGGTGTCCTCCGGCTCTTCACTGTCTGAAGGTTCCGGTTCTTCCGTTGTATCTGATTCCTCCTCGGCGGGACCGTCGGAGACATGGAGGTTGATCTGCGTTCCCTCTCGCACCTCAGTTTCGGCCTCAATGCTCTGGAAGATTACATATCCCTCCGCCAACTCGTCGCTTGCTACCCGCTCGATGGAGACCGTCAGACCGGCTTCGTCGGCGCGCTGCTGCGCAGCTTCTTCTGTCAGGCCCACAAAGCTGGGGACGCGGATCAGCACATCGTCCTCGGTATAGTTTTCTGCCACCACCAGAGTCACGGAATCCCCTCTGCGCAGAGTTGCACCATAGGACGGAACCGTTTCAATGACCTGGCCGGCTGTGTAGTCGTTGTTTTCCCGCAGTTCAATGGTGATCTGCAGATCCAGATTCAGCGCCCGCAGGGTCTGTTCTGCCTCCGTTTGGGCGTGATTGATTAAATAGGGCATTTCAGCCGTTTCTTCCCCAAGGCTGACAATGAGGGTAATTTCCGTGCCTGCCTTGGCTGTTTTTCCCGCCATGGGCGTCTGACTAATGACATATCCGGCGGCTACTTCGTCATCATATTGATCCTCACCGCGGACAATGACGAAGTCCGGATAGTCATTGGGGTCAATGGCGTCATAGTATTCTCCCACAAAACTGGGAACAGTCAGCTCCTCAGAGCCGCTGA
Source organism: uncultured Oscillospiraceae bacterium (assembly GCA_965120355.1). Classification (GTDB taxonomy): domain Bacteria; phylum Bacillota; class Clostridia; order Oscillospirales; family Oscillospiraceae; genus CBCPMX01. The sequence goes on along the minus strand of CBCPMX010000154.1, from coordinate 48,799 downwards.
ACAGATCCGCCAACAGATACCGGTACAGGAAAAAACCGATACCCACCAAGGCTACCAGGAGGAAGATGATTCCGGCAATGAGCGGCCATCGGCTGCTTTCCTCCTCGTCTTCCGGCTGCGGCGGTTTCTGCGGATTGCGGGTCGGCTGCACCAACTTGGCCGGCTGCTGCTGCTGTGTTTTGACCACTGCCGGGCCGCCAAAGCGAAAACGCACTTGTGGATTTTTTCGAAATTCCTCCAGATCCTCCAGCAGCTCTGTGGCGTTGGAATATCGGCCGATGAGGTTGGAGGACATGGCATGCATGGTGATTTGGGCCAATCCCTCGGGCACATCCGGGTTGATCTGGCGAATCGGAACCGGCGAGGAATTGATGTGCTGTATTGCCACCGCCACGGCGGAATCGCCGTCATAGGGCGGCTTACCGGTCAGCATTTCATACATCACAACGCCAAGAGAATAGATATCGGACCGATTATCCACCCGTGCCCCACGAGCCTGTTCCGGCGAGATGTAGTGAACAGAGCCAAGGGCCTCCCGCGTCAGCGTATTTTGTGCGGAAGAGGCAAAGTGCGCAATGCCAAAATCGGCAACCTTGACACTGCCGTCCTTCAGCACCATGATATTATGGGGTTTGATGTCCCGGTGAATGACGCCGCGGCTGTGGGCATGCTCCAGCGCCTTGGCGATTTGGGTGGCAAAGTGGAGCGCTTCCCGCCAGTTGAGGCGGCCCTTTTGCTGCATATACTGTTTTAATGTCATGCCGTCGATCAGTTCCATGACAATATAGTCCACGTCGCCGCCGCGGGACACGTCATAGACGTTGACAATATTGGCATGGGACAGCATGGCGACGGCCTGACTCTCTGCCTGGAACCGGCGGCGAAAATCTGCGTCTTTGCTGAACTCGTCCTTCAGAATTTTGATGGCAACAAAGCGGTTAAGCCTGTGACATCGCGCTTTATACACAACGGCCATACCGCCGGTACCGATGACCTCCAGGATTTCGTATCGGTTGTCCAGCAGTCTGCCTATATATTTATCCATATCACGCTCCATGGCCGGTTGCCCGGCTCCGCCTCTTCCGGCCGGCGGAAAGCCAATAATGGAGACAAACAGCAAATACGCCGTCTGGGAATGTCAAATTTGAATAAGAACCACCGTCACGTTGTCCGGTGCGCCGCGGCTTAGGGCGATTTTCATCAACCGTTGGCAGCAACTGGATTTGTCGGCCCCATGGACTACCTCGAACAGCAGTTCCATATCCGACAGCAAATTGGAAAGGCCATCGGAACACAGCAGAATAAAGTCGCCTTCCTGCAGCTCCGTCTGATAGCAGTCGCCGAGCACATGATCCTCTGTGCCGACTGCGCGGGTAATGAGATTTTTACCGGGATATTTTTTGGCCTGCTCCGGCGTCAGGCGGCCCTGCTGGACCATCATTTCCACCAGAGAGTGATCGCGGGTCACTCTGGTGATGCCGCTGCGGCTCAGGTGATAGGCCCGGGAATCGCCTACGTTGATGAACATGGCGTAGTCCTCCATGGCCAGGACGGCCACCAGCGTGGTGCCCATCCCTTTAAAGTCGCCGCTCAGAAGGGATTGCTCATAGACTGCCCGATTGGCCAGAGACAGCGCGGAGCGCAGAGCCTTTTCCGACTCCGCAGGCGTCATGTCCGGCTTGACGGACCGGCGAACCTCATCTGTGAAGAGTTCTGCCGCCATGCGGCTGGCCACATCGCCTGCCCGTGCGCCGCCCATGCCGTCGCAGACCACGGCCAGGGTCTGGTTTGGCGCAAACTGCTCCACATAACAGCAGTCCTGATTTTGTGCCCGCACCTTGCCGGTATCGGTCAGGCTCCAGGCTTCCATGCCGCTCCCTCCTCTCTCAACGCTGAAAACAAACTCAAAGACTCTGCGAACGCATCTGTTTGCGGCGGAGTTGGCCACAGGAGGCGTCAATGTCGCCGCCGAGACTGCGCCGGACGGTGGCTGTAATCCCGCCGTCCTCCAAAATCTTTTGAAATGCAGCAATTTGCTTGTGGCTGCTGGGTTTCAGAGGACTTTCCTCCACGTCGTTGAGCGGAATCAGGTTGACGTGGGCACCCATACCATGCAGACGTTTGAGCAGGAGACGCGCCTGCTCTGGTGAATCATTGACACCTTGGATCATTGCATATTCAAAGGAGATTCGCCGGCCGGTGGCGGCGTAATAGGAGCGGCATGCTTTCAGAAGCCGTTCCACATTGTACCGCCGGTTCACCGGCATAATCTTTTCGCGGGTTTCATTGTCCGGCGCATGCAGCGATACGGACAATGTTAATTGTAACTGATGTTGTGCCAGTTTGTCAATTTTTTCGGCCAACCCACAGGTGGAAAGGCTGATGTGCCGCATGCCGATGTGCATACCTTCCGCCGAGTTGATCAGTTCCAGGAACCGCAGGACATTATCAAAATTGTCCAGAGGCTCGCCAATCCCCATCAGGACGATGTTGGAGATATCCTGTCCGGAATCCAGTTGTGTGAACAACACCTGATCCAGCATCTCTGACGGCTCCAGCCGTCGGACCAGGCCGCCCAGGGTGGAAGCGCAGAAGGCGCAGCCCATGGCGCACCCCACCTCAGTGGAGATACAGACCGTGTTGCCGTGGTGGTACTGCATCAGTACCGTCTCCACGCAGTTGCCGTCCCGCAGCCGCCACAGGTATTTGACGGTGCCGTCTTTTTGGGACACCTGCTTGCGTTCCACCTGTGGAACCGTGATATAGAACTGTTCTGACAACCGCGTACGCAGGGGCTTGGCGAGATTGGTCATTTCGTCAAAGGACTGCGCGCCGCGGTGCAGCCAGGTGTAGACTTGCTTTGCACGGAAAGCCGGTTCGCCCGCGGCAGTCAGGGCGTCCTTTAGCTCTGACAGCGTCATGGATTTGATATCCTGTTTCATGACTGTCTCCTCAGCTTACAGATGAAAAAGCCATCGGTATTATGGCGGCTGGGCAGCAGCGTCACAAAGCCGCTGTTTTCCACCGGAATGTCCATTGGCTCCAATTGATAGTCGGGATGGGCCTGTAGAAAGGCGTTCATGACTGCTTCATTCTCCCGGCGGAGAATGGTACAGGTGGAATAGAGCAGGACGCCGCCCGGTTTTACATAGGCAGAAACATTGTTCAGAATGTTTGTCTGAATCTGGGGCAGCCGCTCCATCTCCGCCAGATTTTTATAGCGGATATCCGGCTTTTTGCGGATGACGCCCAGGCCGGAGCATGGCACATCGGCGAGAACCGCGTCAAAGCGCTCCAGAAACGGCTCGTGAACCGCGCTGGCGTCTTGAAGTTGGGTGTGTAAGATGGAAATGCCCAGCCGGTCCCGCCCCGCCTCAATGAGACGGAGCTTGTGTGCGTGGATGTCACAGGCGTACAGTTCACCCCGGTTTTCCATGTCCATTGCGGCGGCGAAGCTCTTGCCGCCGGGGGCGGCGCAGGCGTCCAGCACGGCCATGCCAGGCAGCAGGTCCGCCGCCTGAACAGCCATCCGCGCAGCAGCATCCTGGACGAAGAACCAGCCCGCTCGAAAGGGTTCCAAAGTTTCCAGATTCCCTGCCCCAGAGATGGTAAAACAGTGCTCCACCAGGGGATGGGGCGTACAGACTGCCCCGGCACCCTCCAGAGCTGCCGTCAGATCCTCGTCGGTGGCTTTCAGTGGATTCAGCTGAATGGTGGTCAACGGCGCTGCATTGTGCGCGGCCAGCAACGGCTCCAGCTCCCCCTCGCCCACGTTTTGCCGCAGCAGCTCCACCAGTGGAGCCGGATGGCTGTACCGTGTGGCCAAATCCTCCGGCGGCTGCAGCGTATCCTTTGCCCGCAGCAGGGAACGCAGTACCCCGTTGACAAAGCCGGCTACCTTTTGGCCGGACTGCTTCTTTGCCATGGAGACCGCTTCGTTGACGGCGGCAGATGCCGGAATCCGGTCGAGAAACAGGATCTGATAGGCGGCAATCCGCAGAATATCCAGAACCACCGGCTGCTGTTTCTGATAGGAGCCGCGGACGAATTGAGCCAGGTAATAATCCAGCAGCATCCGGTTCTGCTGCACACCGTAACAAAGACGGCTGGCCAGGGCCGCGTCGCGGCGGTCCAGCCGGTCGCGGCGGATATAGTCTTTTAATACCCCGTCAGACCAGGCGCCCTGTTTCCGGCAGGCAATCAGGGCTGTCAGGGCTGTTGTTCTTGCGTCCATGCCTGTCCTCCTTCCGCATCCAGATGCAGCCGCCGGCCAATGACCAGGGCGTTGGAGCTGGCGCGGTGGCCAATGTCCGGTGTCGCCGCTACGGGGAAATCCCGTTGCCCTGCGGCTTCTAGCAGCAGGCTGCCGGCAGATCCGCCCTCCTTCTCCAAGGCGAGGAACGTCCCCAGAAGAACGCCGGCCACCTTTTCAAACGCACCCATCTGATGAAGCTGATGGAAAAAAGCTGTGATCAGGGCCGCACCCCCGCTGTTGGCTTCCAGAAACAGCAGCTTCCCCCGCAGGTCCGGAAACCAGGGTGTCCCCGCCAGCTTTAAAAGGCAGCGAATATTGCCGCCCACCACTACACCCTCCAGGGTGCTGCCCCGCAGAACCCGCCAGCGGCAGCGCAGCAGCGCATCCTCCCCTTCCAGAATCGTCCGGGAAAAGTTCGCCGTCTGTTGTGCGGCACAGAAGTCTGCCAGATTGCGAATCTGATACAGCCAGCCCTCCTGGCCGGTTGCGGTATAAATGGCGTTGAGTATCGTTGTCAAATCGCTGTACCCGAAAAACGGCTTCGGATTTTGCGCCACTGCGGCCATGTTCAAATGCGTCAGGACCTCATTGGCCAAATCGCCGCCGGATACGTCAAAAATGGCCCGGACGGACCGGTCGGTATAGAGCGTTTCCAGCGCCAGCGCCCGATCTGCGCCGCCGCTGAAATGCCTGTCCTTCGCATACAGATAGGGGCTGCACACTGGCTCCAGGCCCAGGGATTCCAAGACGTTCAGCGTCTGGACCAGAGAACCGGCGGCGGTCTCCGGCAGGCCGTTTGAGCAGGCTACGATGCCAACGCGGTCTCCCCGCTTCAAAATGCCCGCCATCTCAATCGATCTGGATGGGATGACCGCGGAAATAGTCGGCTGCCGCCATGCGCTTGCCGCCCTGAGCCTGAAGCTGGGTGATACGGATCACACCGTCGCCGCAGGCGACCTGCAAGCCCTGTTTATCCAGGCTGACCAACTGCCCGGGCGCTTTTTCAGTCAGAATTTCCAGCGGCTCTGCCCGGTAAATTTTAAACAGCGTTCCGCCCAACTGCGCCGTGGCAATGGGCCAGGGATTCAGGCCGCGAATGTGATCGACAATTTGCCGCCGCGTGCAGCTCCAGTCAATGGGACTCATATCCTTAGTCAGCATGGGGGCGTAGGTGGCTGCGTCCGCGTCCTGAGGAATTCTTGCAGCTGTGCCATCGGCGATGGACGCCACGGTACGGCACAAAAGTTCTGCCCCCAGCACAGCCAGACGCTCCGTCAGTTCTCCGGCGGTTTCCGCCGGATCGATGGGCGTCTTTTCCACGGCAATGATATCTCCGGCATCCATCTGTGCCGTCATATACATGGCCGTGACGCCGGTTTCGGCAAAGCCGTTGAGAATTGCCCATTGGATGGGCCCGGCGCCCCGCAGCAGCGGCAGCACGCTGGCGTGGATATTGATACAGCCGTATTGGGGAATGTCCAGCACACGCTGGGGCAGCAGCTTTCCATAGGCCACCACAGCAATCAGATCCGGCGCCAGACCCTTCAGCTCCTCATAGGTTTGCTCATCTCGGAAGGTAGCCGGCTGATAGACCGGCAGTCCGGCGTTGACAGCATATTCCTTCACCTCAGAGCAGGCCATTTTCATGCCGCGGTTTTTGGGCGTGTCCGGCTTGGTATAGACGCCCACGATCTCGTGGCCTGCGCTGTGGAGGGCCTGCAGGCAAGTGGCTGCGATGGCCGGGGTACCCATATAAACAATCCGCAAGTCTTACTCCTCCCCATCGCCGCTCTCTTCGGCGTAATAGGCCTCAATTTCCTCCGGCGTCATCATATGATACGCCTTTTCGGTGTACAGGTGGCCGTCCAGATGATCTGTTTCATGGCAGAAGGCACGGGCGGTCAGCTCAAAGCCTTCCGTTTCGAACCAGTTTCCATAGCGGTCCTGCGCCTTCAGCCGCACAAAGTTGGGACGCTTGACCAAGCCCCACTTGCCCGGCAGGCTCAGGCAGCCCTCGGGGCCGTCCTGTTCGCCGGTGGCCTCCAGAATTTCGGGATTGATCAGCTCCAGTATTTGCCCGTCGTCATTTTCCACCAGTACGACCCGGCGCAGCACCCCGACCTGGGGCGCAGCCAGGCCGACGCCGCCAGCGTCTGCCAACGTTTCAATCATATCGTCAATCAGGGTGTGGAGCCGTTCGTCGAATTTGACTACCGGCCGGGAAACCTTCCGCAGGCCCGGATCCTCTTCAGTCAAAATATTTCTCAGTGCCATGTGTTTCTTCCTCTCTACTCATATGGGTTCACATCTGCAAAGGCGTTGACGCCCTTACTGCGTTTGTCTTTTGCAAATTCCTTCAGGACCCCGGACAGTAACAGCCGCATTTGTCTGGAATTGCGGCAGTTCAGCGTCAGCCGGTATCGGAAAATATAATTGACTTTTGCCACAGGCGCAGGGGCGGGGCCCAGCACCGTGACGTCCTCTTGCGGGCACGCTTCCTGAAGCCGCTGCCCCAGTGTCTGGCGGAACCGCAGCGCGCCTTCCATCACTGCGCTCTCAAACGGGCCGGTGAAAGTGATGACCACTAGATCGGAAAAGGGCGGAAATCTCCGTAGCCGCCGCAATTCAATCTCCATGTCATAGAAGTGATCGTAATCCTGCTGTGCCGCCAAAGTGAGCACCGTGTTTTCCGGCGTCATGGTTTGGATCAGGGCACGCCCCTCCAGCAGGCCGCGGCCTGCCCGTCCTACCACCTGTGTGATCATGGAGAAGGTCGTCTCTCCCGCTCGGAAACTGTCCACATACAGGGACATGTCCGCATCCAGCACGCCCACCAGCGTCACATTTTCAAAATTCAGCCCCTTGGTAACCATTTGGGTGCCCACCAGAATCGGGACCTGTTGGCGGCCAAATTTGTCCAATACCTTGTCATGGGTATTGGTGGCGGAAATTGTGTCTGCGTCCATGCGCAGAACCTCTTTGCCGGGATACAGGAGCTGCAATTCCTCCTGAACCTTCTGTGTGCCGAATCCGACCTGCTTCAGATGGCCGCCGCAGGTGGGACAGCGCTCCGGCGTGGGCTGAGAGTGGCCGCAATAGTGGCACATAAGCCGCCCATTGGCGGCATGATATGTCAAATTGACGCTGCACCGGGGACACTGGGGCGCTTCGCCGCAGTCCACACACAGCAGCAGCCGGCTGGTGCCCCGGCGGTTCAAAAACAAAATGCTCTGATGGCCCTGCTCCATGGCGTCTTCCAGGCGGCGGCGCAGCAGACCGCTGATGGAGGTGGCGTTTCCAGCCTTCATCTCCTGCTTCATATCCACAATGTCCACCTGCGGAAGCGCTCTGCCGTTATAGCGGTTTTTGAGCTGGTAAAGGGTATAGACACCGGTTTTGGCCCGGTACATGGATTCGATTGACGGTGTGGCAGAACCCAGCAGCACCAGTGCGCCGGTACGGCTGCCGCGATAGATGGCCACTTCCCGGGCGTGGTAACGGGGCGTGTTTTCGGATTTATAAGTGTGCTCCTGCTCTTCGTCCAAAATCAGCAGGCCAGGATTCTCCAACGGTGCAAACACTGCCGAACGGGTACCGATGACCAGCCGGGCGGCGCCGCTGCGAATGCGTTTCCACTCGTCGTACCGCTCCCCTACCCGCAGAGAACTATGGAGGACTGCTACCTGTTCGCCAAAGTGGGAGACGAACAACTGCATCAGCTGCGGTGTCAGCGCAATCTCCGGAACCAGCAGCATGGCGCTTTTCCCAGCGTTTAGACAGTCCTGGATCAGATGGAGATACACTGCCGTCTTACCGCTGCCGGTGACGCCGTACAGCAGCGCAACACCGGGTTTTTCTGCCCGCATTTGCGTGCGGAGGCCCTTGCAAACCGTCTCCTGCGCGGGATTCAAATTTAAGGGTTTCGGCGTCGTTTGGCCATAGAGCTGAGGACGCCGGAAAACCTCCTGCGTAGAAAACTCCACATACCCCAAGGATTCCAACCGCCGCAGCGTCGCGTTGGACGCGCCGGTAAAATAACAGACTTCTTTGGAGGCAGCGCTTCCAATGGCGGACAACAGCTCCAGCACTGCGGATTGCAGGGGCGCGGATTTTCGCTTGCGCCGGGCATACTCCATGGCCTCTTCGGCGGAAACCGCCAAACCCACTACACTTTCGGTCTTATCGCCCACCTTGCGGTGAAACTGCGTGGAGGCGGACAGCAGGCCCTTTTCCATCAGATACTTCAGGTTGGCCCGCAGGACGTCTTCTTCCGGAAACTGTTTTTTCAGGGTGTCCCAGTGTGCCTGCCCCTGGCAGGCCAGCACCGCCCGGAAAACTTGCTGCGCTGCGGGGTTTCGCTTTGTCCGCGCTTCCCAACCGGCAGTGTCATTGGATACAGTGTATATGTCGGTTGGGGTATACCAGACGCCGGCCGGCAAGACCGCCTTCACCGCGTCATATAGCGTGCAGAAATACCGTTCCCGGACAAATGCCGCTGTGTGCAGCAGCTCCTCGGACAAGATCGGACTGTCATCCAGGCAGCGATCGATGGGTTTACAGCTCTGTTCCTGCTCTTCGGACGAAGCTGTTACAGCCAAAACCATTCCCTCACAGCGCCGGTTGCCCCTACCGAAGGGAACCATAACCCGCATACCAGGCTGAATCCGATCCACCAATTGTACCGGAATCCAATAATCATAGGGCTTATCTATGGCGAAAATCGCAGCGGAAACGGCAATTTTTGCAATCATTTTTACCTCTCAGAATGCGGCAATAGAGGCGCGGCAAAGCGCCTCAACATGTAAAAAGTGGACAATCCATCTTTTCTCCGCTGAATCTTGTTCTGTCAGATTGCATGACAGGGTGGCTTGAAAATCCGCGGGAGCTGCTGTACAAGTGCCTGCGAATTTTGCGGCGCAGCTGCGCCGGCTCTCCCCATCCAGGCTCCGTAGTCAAGAGCTTGGATCTCTGACAAACTGGGCGCAGTGGCGTACCTCTATGATATCATCACTTCAAATATTCTTCTTTCAGGCTGGCGGTCAGTTTCCCTTCTGCGACTTCCTGAATGGCCAGGGTGACAGGTTTCTCTTCCAACGGTTCCTGAAACTGTTCTGCCTCAATGGCCAGCTGCCGCGCGCGGCGGGCAATGACATTGACCAGCAGATAGCGGCTGTTGATATTCTTCAAAAGCTCAGATACGGGGGGATACAACATGATTTCAGACTCCTTTTCTCATGCATCATTGTGCGTCGCAAGCGTCAAGCAACAGGCTGATTCTTCCGGCGGTTTTGCATTTTTCCGCAGTTAGAATGGACAGAATCTCGTCCACAGCCTGTTCCACCTGATCGTTGACGACGATGTAATCGTAATGCTTTGCAGCCTGGGCATATTCCCAGCGGGCCTGGATCAGCCGCTTTTCAATCAGCTCCGGCGGAGTGTCTCCGCGGCTGCGCAAGCGGCGCTCCAGTTCCTGAAAGTCCGGCGTCACCAAAAAAATCATGATTGCGTCGGGCTGGTTGGCTTTGACTTGAATCCCGCCCTGGACATCAATATCCAGCAGGGCGTCCTGTCCATTTTCCAAAACGCAGCGAATGGGCTCAGCAGGTGTGCCATAACAGTTGCCCACATATTCTGCCCACTCCAGCAGGCGGCCCTCATCCACCCACTGACGGAACTGCGCCCGGTTCAGGAAATGGTAGTGCACACCGTCCTCCTCACCAGGACGCATGTCCCGGGTAGTGGCGGAAATGGAAAAATAGAAATCCTTTTTTCGCTGCGTCAAAGCGGAAATAATGGTGCTCTTTCCCACTCCGGATGGGCCGGACAGGGCAATCAGCTTTCCCTGACTCATTGGCCGTCCTCCTGTTCTTCCGATGTGGACTTGTCCGCCATGCGGCCCGCCACAGTCTCTGGCTGGATCGCCGAGAGAATGACGTGATCCGTGTCCATGATAATGACCGCACGGGTACGGCGGCCATAGGTGGCGTCAATCAGCATCCCACGGTCTCTGGCCTCCTGAATCACCCGTTTGATGGGCGCGGAATCAGGGCTGACGATGGCCAGCAGCCGGCTGGAGGAGACCATATTGCCAAATCCAATATTGATCAGTTTCATCCCTATGTCGCCTCACTCGATATTCTGTGTCTGTTCGCGAATTTTTTCCAACTCCGCTTTGATTTCCACCACAATGCGGGCTGTTTCTACGGCGCTGCACTTGGAGCCAATGGTGTTGGCCTCCCGGTTCAGTTCCTGCAGCAGAAAATCCAGTTTCCGTCCAATGGCGCCGCCGCCAGTCAGCATACTATCCAGCTGGGACAAGTGACTGCGCAGGCGGACCGTTTCTTCGTCCACAGCCACCTTGTCGGCGAAGATGGCCGCTTCTGTCAAAATCCGGCTTTCGTCTATGGTGGTGGATTCCAGCACCTCCTGCATTCTGCGCTCCAATTTGGTGCGATACTCTGTCACAGTGGCAGGGCTGCGGACCTCTACTTCAGAAACAAGATCCAGAATGGCAGCCATATGGCTGCGCAGATCCTGCTCCAAAGCCAACCCCTCCGTGGCACGCATATTGTCATACCGGGTCAGCGCCTCTTCTAACACAGCCAGCAGATCTGTCTGGATTTCTTCCTCGTCTTCCTCCTGCTTCTGGACTGTTAAAACATCCGGCAAACGGCTCAGAGACATGACAGTGACATCGTTGATGACGCCATAATCCTCAGAAATTTCCCGAAGTGCCGCAAGATAACCTTCCAACAGGGGCCGGTTGACCGTGACGGCAACCTGGGTTTCGCCAGCATTCTGAACGGTAATAAAGACGTCCAGCTTGCCGCGGGAAACTGTTTTTTTGATGCGGGCTTTGACGGCATCCTCCGCAAAGCCGTAAATGCGCGGCAGCTTTACGCTGCAGTCCAGATACCGGTTGTTGACGCTGCGCAGTTCCACGGTGATATCCCGGCCATTGCGCAGGGCTTGGGCGCGGCCATAGCCCGTCATGCTTTTGATCACAAGCACTCCCTCCACTCATCGCAAGGGTATATCCGACAGCCAAAAAGCCGACGTATGATACAGAGGGCCGGCGCTTGTGCGTTCCTGATATACCTCAAAAATATATTATACCAAAAAAATCGTGCGTTTTCAATCGGTTTGCGCCGCTTCGGAGAAATTCAGCGAAAATACCGGCCAAACCGCATGATCAGTTGGGAAAAGGCCAGGTCATACAACACAAATCCCACATTCCCCGCCAGCGCCAGTGCAGCGATGGCCCACGGCAGCTCCACCAGGAGGCCCATCATACGGCACAGCCCGTATACTGCGGCCAGGAGTACATTAAACACCACAAGCTTCAGAATCCATTCCAGGACCAGGCGGTTCAGCCGTTCAATCAGACTTTTGAGCAAGCTGTAATGGCCCAGCAGCACTGCGTACAGCAGCGCTGCGGTTTTATTGGGCAAAAGGATCAGGGACAGCGCCGCCGTTGCAGCATAAACCAACAGGCCCCACTTTATGCCTCCGGACAGTACGGCAGCGGCCGGCAGAATTGAAGCAATGGCCACCAGGGCCAGCCGCCCTGTTGGGAGCACGGATGCTGCGTACAGCAATACCACAGACACAGCGGTCATAAGGGCGACCGTTGCCAGCGTTCGAGTTTTCATGGGCTCAACAGCACGGGATCAGGTCTCCGCCCATGCACTCACACAGGCAGTCGGCACAGATCAGGCTTTGACAGCAGTCGCAGGTATTCATTCCGGAACCGTAGTTGACTTGCCGGTACGGGTTGCCGCCGCCGTCAAGATAGTTCAGCGCCTGCCGGTATTCCAAATTTCCAGGGTCCATGGAACAGGCCGTTTCGTAATTTTGCCGGGCCTCATCCATCCATCCCTTCCGGTAAGCTACGGAGCCGGACAGGAAATACCACTCTGCTTCCCGCGTAGTAATGGAATTCAGAAGCTGTTCCGCCACCTGCAAATTGCCCATGTTGATGGCCTGCCGGATGCGGGCATAGGTACTGTGCGTACCGGCGCCGCCGTAGGTGTTCTGGCTGGTCTGCTGACGGTAGCTGCTGTAGGAATGGTCAGACTGGGAAGCGGCGCCGCCATTTTTCATAATGGCATCGTACGCCTCGTTGATTTCCTTCATTTTTTCTTGCGCCAAATCGGCTAAGGGATTGTCCTGGTAGTTGTCCGGGTGATATTTCCGGGCAAGATCTCGATAGGCTTTTTTGATTTCTTCTTCAGAAGCCGAGCGAGAAACGCCCAGCACCTCATACGGATCTTTCATGTCTTGCTCCTAAATTGTTTATTTTCAAAGGTCCCGTTACGGACACTCTGCAGCACCGCCGGAAGACCCCAATAGATGATATTGCGCAAAATCCCGCCGCACCAAAGCGGTTCCAGCAGTTCCAGTGCCGCGGCGGCACGGGAAATGGACAACTGAATGGTGTTGATCAACGCCTGCGTGTTCTCCGGCGAGAGATGCCCTGCCTGTATCCCGTATCGGGCCGCTACCGGATTGTAAGCCCCGGCCGCCAGATCCTTTTGAAGATCGTCCAGCGCATCGGTAAGATAGAGGTACCTGCCCACATGATACAGGACTTCTTTGGATGCCCGCTGTGCAGCTTCGTCCTCCATGGACGATCCGCAGGCGGCCAGGATCTTGGCAAAGGCGTCCGCAGTGCGGTCGATACTGGTGCAGCGCGTCTGTTCCAACTCTGCCAGAGCCGAGAGCTGCCTGTGCATCAGTGCATCCAGTTCCGGCAGCTGTGCAGCGGCTTTGCGATAGGGCCGCCGGTAGAACATCTGAGCTGCTTTTGCAGCCAGCCGTTTGATGCCGGCTTCATCCGCTGCGGTATCCCGCAGTTTATGATACATCAAAAGGACGTTGACGCCGGCCGCATGGGCCATGTCTGCACTGGCGGACAAACACTTTTTTCTGCGCAGCGGGTTGGCAGGACAGCGGCAAACCGCTGCAGCCTGCTCCCGCTGCCGGCAGGTCATAAGGCAGTATAAAAACGTCAGATCATAACTGACCAGGAATCTGGAGCGGTATCCATATTGTGCCCCCAAACATTGGCATAAACCACAATAAGCCGCCTGATAGGCTTCCCATTCCGAAACCTTCAATTCACCCTTCAAGGGCCGCACGTAGCCGAACATGACTACTGAAAGGCGCAGATCCGGTAGATCACCGGGCTGTGTTTCTCCACATGCCGGTTATAAGCCACTGCCAGTGCTACACCCAGGGCAAACAGCAAGCCGCCCAGAAGTCCCGGCAAAAAATCCAGAGCCTGTCCGGCAAAATAGCCAACGAAAAACAGAAGCAACGGCAGGCAATAAACCATGGCAATGACTGCGAACAGCCGGCGGTTTTCCGCTTCCACATAGACCATATCTCCGGGGCGCGCACCGATGGTGTTAAGCGCCACAACGCGCACCGTCTCCGTCGCTGCGCCGCAGCCGCTGCACTTATGACAGTCGCCGCTGCATGCACTCTGGCGCTGCAAAAACACCTCGGCGTGGCGGCCGTCTACCAATTGCCGGACCTGTACAAGCTGCCGCATACTCAGCCCTCCGTTTCGGAGCTGGACAGCTCCGTTTCTGATGAGACGGCAGTCGCTTCCGATTCATCCGATGTCTCTTCTTCAGGGATGCTGGCACTGACATAGATGGTGTATTCGCCAAGGACGCCGGCATCGGTATAGCCGTCTATATAGACCTCCACCGGCACCTCTTGACTGCCCTCGCTCGTCACAGAGCTGAGGTCGGCCACAACACGGATATTGTTGGTTTGAATGGCATCCAGCGTTTCCGCCGTGGCGCGGATTTCCACCTGTAAATACTGGCTCAAGTAGGTGATCTCATAGTCTTCCGGGGCATTGATGGTCTCAAAGTTGTCCTTGGAGACACGGAACACCTCTGTTTCCAATCCGAGAATATTGACCGTCACAGTGGCTTCCGTTACTTCACTGAGGTTTTTGGTATCGTTGGGAATGATAATTTGGAAGGTATACTGCGCGGAATTATTGACATCAGCCAAATCGATGACGCCCAGATTGATGCTGCTGACGCCGTCCAGGGTTGTTTGATCACCGGAGATGGTGATGCTTTGCGGCTCAATCACCACGTTGGCGTTTTCGCTGGTAGCGCCTGCGCCGTCCGCCAGGGTGACCGTCAGCGGCAGCTCCTTTGTGGAAACAATGGGCTGCGTAGTGCGGATGGTTTCCACATCGCTTGTGATTTTCGTACTGTAGACCGGCTCGCCGTTATCGTCTACCAGGGTATATTCCAGTTCCTCTGTCACGGTCCGGTCCAGATTGGTCCGTTCCAAAACAACCTGCGCGTAGCTGATGGTATCCACCAGATCTTCCGGACCATAAATGACAATCTCCTCCGGATCCACGACAATTTGCTCAGCCAGATAGTCGCCTTCTGCCACTTCACCGGTCCACACAGCCTTTACCTCGATGGTTTTGCTGACCCGGCGGGAGATGTTGACTGTCACATACTCCGTAATATACTCCGATACGGCCATGGTTGAAGTCCGGGATCCGGGCAGCTCTACCGTATAGGAGAGCTGGTACTCCCCCGGTTCCTGAATTCTGCCCAGATCCACGGTCACAACAATGTCGTCCCGATCCAGATTCATCAGCTCGGAACGGCGGCCATAGACGGAAATGCTGACTGTAGGCTCTGTATCCATATCCAACATCAGCGAATAATCTTCCAGTGAATCCTCGTTCTCGAAGGTCACGGTCAGGTTACGGAATTCCGTTTCCCCGTCCGGAGCCACATACATCCACATACAAATGGCGGTTACCAACGCAATGATGGCCGCCAGGATTTTATGGGTTTTTTGCGTTTTTTTCATGGTTCTTCACCTGACTCCGGTTCCTGATTTTTGAAAAGATGCCGTTGGACTGCTGGACTTCGTCAGCCCGGAGCTCCCGTACCAAAAGCTGTTCAAGCATCTGGGGCGCCAGATGGCGCTTGAGCATGCCGCCCACCGCCACGGAGATCGTGCCGGTTTCCTCTGAGACAATGACCACGACGCCGTCAGAGACTTCGCTGACGCCGATGCCGGCCCGATGGCGGGTACCCAAGTCCCTGCTGAGGCCGGGATTATCACTCAGCGGCAGTACACATCCCGCAGCCGCCACACGGCAGTCCCGGATCACCACGGCGCCGTCGTGCAGGGCGGCTTTGGGAAAGAAGATGTTTTTCAATAGCTCTGCCGATACTTCCGCATCAATCAAGGTGCCCGTTTTGAAATACTCCTCCAGGGGGGTATTCCGTTCAAAGACCAGCAGAACGCCGATTTTCTCTTTGGACATGGTTTCGCATGCCGCCACAGTCTGACTGATAACCCGCCGCAGATCCTCATTGGCCCGTTTGGGACCAAGCAGATCCCGCCAGCTGCTGCTGCCCATGCGGTCGAGGATACGGCGCAGTTCCGGCTGAAACAGGATCACGATCGCAAGGATGCCGATCTCTACCACCTGACTGAGCAGGAAATACAGAATACGCATCTGCGCCACATAGGTCACTGCCGTCAGCAGCAAGAGTACACAGATGCCCTTGGCAACTCTGGCGGCGCTGGTTGAGCGAACAAGCAAAATTATTTTATAGACAATAAAGGCAAAAATCAAAATATCAAGCACATCCGCCGGCTTAATAAAGCCCAGTGCACGAAGCGCCTGTTCCCAATAAGTTTGTATCGATTCCATTTTATATCATCCTTGCATTACAGCGCATTCAGAGGCGCACAATATGCGTGCGCCAAAACGGCGCACCTCAGCAGCATATTCTTTAATCCTATTATACAGGAATTTTCTTCGCTTGGCAAGGAAAACAGGTCGTTAATTCTTCTGTTTTGACAAATCGTTTACAATCTCCCACATCGCCGCGCCAAATTGACGGCACTGCGCAGTGCGGTTAAAGGCAGAAAAACTGACCCGAACAGTGCCGGTTTCCAGCGTCCCAGCGCTCTCATGCGCTGCTGGAGCGCAGTGCAGCCCTGCCCGCACGGCGATTCCACGGCTCCCCAATGCCTCTGCCACCGCTTCGCAGTCCAGCTCCCGCACGCGGAAAGACACCACACCGGCTTGCAGTTCCGGTGTCTTTGCGAGAAACAGCTCTGTTCTGGGACAGGATGCCATCGCCTTTACAAATGCTTCCGTCAGCTTCCGTTCATGGGCGAGAATAGATGCCGGCGTTTTCTCCAGGATGAAGGACAGGCCAGCCGCCAGTCCGGCAGCGCCGGGAACGTTGTGTGTGCCGGCTTCCTGCCGGTCCGGCAGGAATGCCGGCATTGTAAACGCTTGAGAGACGCTTCCGGTTCCGCCTTCCAAAAGCGGTTGACCCGGCTGGCCGCACAGCAGAAGGCCGGTACCCTGCGGCCCATAAAGGCCCTTATGGCCAGGCATGGCGATAAAATCTGCGCCGAGGGCATCCATCCGTACCGGCAGAATCCCGGCAGATTGGGAGGCATCCACAATCAGGGGTACGCCCCGTTCACGGCACAGGTCGGCAATGGCCTGCACTGGCAGAATATAGCCGAATACGTTGGACACATGGGTACAAACGACTGCGGCTGTGTCTGGCGTCACCGCCTGCTCAAAGGCCGCCAGCGTATCGGCCGGATCAAAGAGCTTGCGCCCTGCAATCACAATCGCTGCGCCCAAAGCGGTCAGCGGCCGCATGACAGCGTTGTGTTCAAAGCCAGAAACCACTACCCGGTCTCCAGGCCGGAGTAAACTCTTGATGGCAATATTCAGCCCATGGGTTGCGTTCATTGTCAGAATCACCTGGTCCGGCTGGCAGCCGAACAGTTCCGCCGCCAGTTCCCGGCAGGAAAAGACTGTATCCGCAGCCCGCTGCGCTGGGACATGTCCGCCGCGCCCGGGACTGGCACAGGTCGCAACAGCCTTTTTCATGGCGTTCGCCACTGCTCTGGGCTTTTGCAGAGAGGTGGCGCCGCTGTCAAAATAGATCACAGAGCCACCTCCTCCATGGTGTCGCCGCGATAAGCGCGGCTGAATGGCGTACCGGCATTTCGCATCAGTTCAGCCGCGGTAACGCAGTGGATATCCCGAATCCGCAGACAATATCCACATCCGTTTTCCGACAATGCTCTAGGCGTCCGCATCATGGGGGCGTTGATTCCCACATTTGTAAGAACTCTTGCTGCCCGCTGTGCACCGGTCACCGAGCGAAAAGTGAATAAGCAATCATTCATAGAAGTTTCCCTCCCCACCCATGGTATGCGCTGCTGTCGAAAAGTGTACGGGCGCGCCGGCAGTCATGACTTGACATTCCTGAAATGACTTCTTACAATACAATGAGAAGCACAGAAACTACAACATACCGCAGAAAGGTGGATCCCCATGAGTGAAGCCCCCTGTATCAAGCTTCAGCGGCGCGGCAGCCGCAATAAGATTCTCTATATCGTATTTTCCAATCCCAGAGCCCTCAATGCCCTGACGACGGATATGCAGATTCGGTTTATTGAGTGCATTGCAGAGGCCCAGCAGGACAAATCTGTCCGGGCGGTGGTTATTCGCGGCGACGGGAACCGGGCTTTTTCTTCCGGCGGCGCCATGGAGAGCCTGAAAGAGCTGCAGGACGAGGCAGCCTGCGAGGCCATGTATCAGCGCGGCGTGGATATCCGCGAAACCATAGCCGCCATGGATAAGCCCATCATTGCCGCTGTGAATGGCTACTGCATTGGCGGCGGCTTTGAGATTGCCATGTGCTGCGACATGATCTACGCCTCCGACGACGCCAAATTCGGCTTGACAGAAGTCAATATTGGATTGGTGCCCGGTTGGGGCGGCGCCATCCGTCTGCCCCGAAAGATTACGGTCAATAAAGCCAAAGAAATGATTCTTCTGGGCGAACGCATTTCTGCGCAAGAGGCAGCCACCCAGGGCATCGTCAATAAAGTATTTCCCAAGAAGACGCTGTATGAAGAGGTGGACCGCATTGTGGATCAGCTGGTTGCCAAACCGCCCCTGGCGATCCGCGGGATTAAGGCCATCGTCAGCCACGGTATTGTGGACGGCAACGTGGAGGCTGCCCAGGAAATTGAGCACAAGCTTTCCGTCTGGCTCATGTCCACCCACGATTTTCAGGAGGCCGTAGACGCCTTCCGGGAAAAGCGTCCCGCCAAGTTCGAGGGCCGGTGACAACAAACGCACCACAGTACAGTACGCAGTCTGTTCTGTGGTGCGTTTGTTTGATCGTCTGCACACGGCCTCGCAGGTTCACAGGAAACGGGGCGACGGCAAATCCTCCAACAGGGCCACGGCGTGGGTGGCAATGCCCTCTTCCCTGCCGGTGAAGCCGAGCCCTTCCTCGGTAGTGGCTTTGATGTTAACCTGATTTTTTGCAATGCCAAGGGTGTTTGCTATATTTTCTTCCATTTGGGCAATGTGCGGAGCCAATTTTGGCCGCTGCGCCAGAATCGTGACGTCAATATTGCCGATCCCATAGCTGGCTGTACGGAGCTTCTCCCCTACTGCAGCGAGCAGTTTCAGGCTGGAGATCCCTTTATACTGCGGAGCGGTATCGGGAAAATGACGGCCAATATCTCCCAGCGCCGCCGCGCCCAGCAGGGCGTCCATAATGGCGTGAACCACCACGTCGGCGTCTGAATGGCCGTCCAGACCCATAGCGTACGGAATCTCCACGCCGCCGAGGATCAGCTTTCGTCCCTCCGTCAGACGGTGGACGTCGTATCCATGTCCGATGCGCAATAGTTCGCCCTCCCCCGTAAAATGCCGTCGGCCATCCACAGGTCTGACGGCGTGGTGATTTTGATGTTCTGATTTCCTCCCTTGGTCAGATGGACCTTCATGCCAAGGCGTTCCACGGCCATGCAGTCGTCAGTCAGCACTGCACCGTCCTCCTTTGCTTTAGACAGGGCCGTATAGATGAGATCCCGGTCAAAGCACTGGGGCGTCTGAACTCCATACAAAGCGGACCGGTCGGGCGTACTTGTTACCACATCTTTTTCAGCCATCTTTACGGTATCCTTCACGGGCATGGCCGGAGCCGCCGCGCCGTTTTTGACCGCGCAGCGCACGGTTTCGGCAATGATCCGGCGAGATACAAAGGGCCGGGCGCCGTCGTGAATGGCTGCCAGCGTACAACGCCGGTCCACACTCTCCAGCCCGCAAAGCACAGAGTCCGTTCGGGTTTTGCCGCCTGTCATGACGGCAGAGACCTTGTCCAGACTGTATGCCTTGCACTGTGCCGCCACCTGCTCCAACAGATCCTGCCGGGTTACCACAATAATCTCCTGAATGCAATCGCTGGCCTGAAACGGCTGGATGCTGCGGATCAGCATTGGAATCCCGTCCAAATCGGCCATGACCTTGTCAATGCCGCCCATACGGGAGGCGGTGCCAGCAGCCACGACAATGGCGCTGCACCAAGGGGAACGACGGCTCTTCAAATTGGAAAACAGCTTCATAGCTCTGCTCCTTTCAGAAGCTCTTCCACGGCCAGCAGAACGCCCACCTTTCCAGATTCATAGGTCAGGCCGCCCTGCATATAGGCCATGTACGGCGGACGCATAGGCCCGTCGGCGGACAGTTCGATGGAGGCGCCCTGGACAAACGCACCGGCCGCCATGATAACCGGATCAGCATAGCCCGGCATGTTCCATGGCTCCGGCGTTACGAAGGAATCCACCGGAGCACCGGTCTGAATGCCCCTGCAGAACCGGCATAACCCCTCCGGCGAACCGAATTCAATGGTCTGGACGATGTCTGTCCGTATGCTGTCGGAAGCCGGAGAGGACTTGTATCCCAACAGCTCCATCATGCGGGCGCAGAAGGCGGCAGTTTTGACCGCCTGCGCCGTGGTGTGGGGGGCCATAAAAAACCCTTGATACAGGGACCGGTTCTGATCCAGAGAACAGCCGCACTCCCGGCCAATCCCTGGCGACGTCAGCCGCATGGCAGCGGCTTCCACCAGGTCGTGTTTTCCGGCGATATAACCGCCGGTGAGACACAGGCCACCGCCTGGATTCTTGATCAGTGATCCGGCAATCAGGTTCGCTCCCACGTCTGTGGGCTCCAGTTCCTCCACAAACTCGCCATAGCAATTGTCCACCATGATATGAACTGCCGGATTTGCCGTACGAACCGTCTTTACAATCTGTTCAATGCGCCTGATGTCCAGCGCGGCACGAGTGGAATAGCCCCGGCTTCGCTGGATCAGCACGGTTTTCACATCCGAAGCCTTCGCAGCTTCGGCAATTGCAGCGTAATCCGGCTCCCCCTCAGGCGTCGGGTCCACCTGCCGGTAGGCCACGCCGAACTGCCGCAGATTCCCCGGCTCGTCGCCGGAGATGCCGATGGCGCTTTGCAGGGTGTCATAGGGCGCGCCCATCACAGACAGCAGGACATCCCCAGGCCGCAGCATACCGAACAGCGCTGCCGTCAGGGCATGGGTGCCATTGACGAAATTGATGCGGACCAGGGCATCTTCACAGCCAAATACCCGGGCATAGATTTGATCCAAGGTGTCTCGGCCCCGGTCGTCGTAGCCGTAGCCGGTGGTGCCCACAAAGTGCGTGTCGGACACCCGAAATTCCTGAAAGGCAGACAGGACCTTTTCTGTGTTGTGCTGGGCGATGGCGTCGATGCGGGCAAACACAGCCGACAGGTCCCGCTCAGCCTCCCTGGCCAGAGCCAGCGTCTTATCTGAGAAGTGTATCATATCCGTGCCTTATTTCTTCAAAATGGCGGCCAGCAGCGTAGCGCACTGTACCGCATCGCCCAGGTGGGCTGTTTCATTGGGGGTGTGGACATAGCGGGTGGCCACAGCCAGCTGGGTGATCACTGCGCCGCCTTTGGCTGCCTGCAGCGCGTGAGCGTCGGTACCGCCTGCGGTGGCGACGCGGGGCTGAATGGGGATTTGCAGTTCCTCAGCGGTCTGCTCCACCATGCGGCAGGCTGCGAAGTTGGAAATGGAGCTCCGATCCATATATTTCAGCACCGGACCGCCGCCCAGCGTCAGCTTCTGCCCCTTGACACCGGGCACGTCTCCGGCCAGATCCACATCTACGGCAATGCCCAGCTCCGGCTCCACGGCAAAGGCGGCGGAACCCGCGCCGCGGATGCCAACCTCCTCCTGGACGGTGAAAGCAAAATACAGATCATTTTCGCTGTCCTGGCTCTGGCGCAGGGCCTCCAGCAAAATGGCGCAGCCGATGCGGTCGTCCAGATACGGAGAAACCACCAAGTCCCCGATCTGTACCGGCGTACCGGTAAAGACCGCCACATCGCCCACGCGAACGGGAATCCCGGCAGTGTCGATATACAGTTTGTCCAGGGTCAGATCCTTGTCCGTTGCGCCGTCCTCTGCGCAGACCACGCCCATGGTGCCGTCGGCAAACTGCACCCGCTGGGAGAGCAGCACAGAAGGTTTCAGGCCGCCCAGAGCGGCGAAGCGGGCGTAGCCCTCCTTCTCCAGATACGTGACAATCATGCCGATGGAGTCCATATGGGCTGCGCACAGTATTTTTTTCCCGCTGCCGGGCTTGTGAACAATGACGTTGCCCAATACGTCCCGGGACACCTGGCCATAGGGCGCGGCAATGGCTTCAATGACGCCGGCCACTGCGCCCTCACAGCCGGAGGGTGATACGGGACCGATCAGTTGCTTCAGTATTTCAAACATGGTGTTCCTCCTGTGACTGCAGGAACAGCTCCAGCAGCCGTTTAATATTGTAAAAATCCTGAATATGAGCCACGCTGGCGCCGCTGTGAATATACCGCACCGCCGCGGAGACAGCGCAAACCCGTGCTGGCGCTGCGCTGCGCTGAAACGCGCTGGCGTCTGTGCCGCCTGCAACCAGGGTCTTGGTTTGCCATGGAATATGATGGGCTTCCGCCAAATCCCGCAGCTGCTCAAAAAGGCGGCGGTCATAGATGGTACCCTTGTCCATAAAGGGCAGAACCGGCCCTCGGCCAGGGGCGCAGATCTTTTTTATGCTGGAAGAGATCGGAAGATCTGCGGCAGTGGTTCCCTCCACAATCACGACGATATCCGGATGCAGTTGAAAAGCGGCCGCATATGCGCCGCGGGTGCCGATTTCCTCCTGGACAGTGAAGACGAACCAGAGATCCACCGGCAGGTCCTGCTTCGCCAGCGTCATGAGCATGGCGCAGCCGAACCGGTCGTCAATGGCCTTAACGCAAAGCCCGTCATTGGCAAGATAGGTCACCTCGTCGGAAAAGACGGCATAGTCACCGGGATAGGTCAGCTTTTCAGCGGCAGCCTGATCCTCCGCGCCCACGTCAATATACAGATCCTTGACGGCGGGCATGGTCCGGCGTTCTTCGGCGGTAGTCAGATGGACCGGCTTCATGCCAATAATCCCCGGAATCCGGTTTTCCCCCACAAACACCTGCTTGCCGATGACGACCCGGCGGTCGACGCCGCCGGCGAATGCAAACCGCAAATATCCCTCCGGGGTAATCTCCCGGATGATCATGCCCACCTCGTCCATGTGGGCCGCCAGGACGATGGTTTTGCCGGGATCCACCCTGCCTTTTTTGTGAACCAGCAGATTTCCCAGGCCGTCCTCCAGAATTTGATCGGCATGGGGCGTCAATTCGCGGCGGATGTGCTCCCGAACCGCGTCTTCCCAGCCGGAAATGCCGGGGAGACGGCATAGTGTGACAATATTCTCCAACAGCTCGCTCATGCCATGGCCCCCTCTCCGCAACTGAAAATAAATTCTGCAATCAGCTTCGCCGACTGCTCCAGATCACGCAGGTCAATGACCTCCGTGGGCGTGTGCATATATTGCAGCGGCACGGAAATCTGCACCGTGGGGACGCCCATGCGGGAGATTTGCGTCTGCATGGCGTTGGTGCCGGTACTGCGGGCGGCAATTTCCCGCATATAGGGTACGCCGATACGCTCGGCGCAGGCAATGAGCTGGTTGGTCAGTCTGCGGTGCAGCACCGGGCCGACGCCGATGATGGGACCGCAGTTCAGAGGGAACGTGCCCTCACTGGGGCTGTCCGGCGTTTTGCCAAAAGTCACGTCGGTGACCAGGGCAAAGTCCGGCGCAGTACGGAAGGCGGCGGCCCTGACGCCGGCCATGCCGCTCTCTTCCTGTGTGCTGCCCAGGATGCATACGTTCAGCGGCAGGTCTTTGTCCTTCAAAAGATCTGCCGCAGCCAGCAGCATGGTAAAACAGGCGCGGTCGTCAAAAGACTTGCCGCATACCCGGTGCGGCCCCATTGAGAAGGGGCGGGTGCCATAGATCACGGCGGTGCCCGTCGGGACCTGTTGGCGGGCCTGCTCCTGGGTCAGGCCCACGTCAATACGCAGCTTGTCCATCTCAAACGGTTTTTCCCGTTCCGCCGCCGTCAGCGCATGGGGCGGCAAACAGGTGATGACGCCGTCCATAGGCTGTTCAGACAGGACGCGTACCCGCAGGCCCGGCAGCAATCGCTCATCCACACCGCAGTTGAGCGGCGCGAACCGGAGAAAGCCCTCCTCCTGGCCGGTGACGATCAGGGCCACCTCGTCCAGATGGGCGTCCAAAAGCAGGGTCTTTGCCTTGGGATTGGCGGACATGCGCCAGCCCAGGACATTGCCCATGGCGTCCCGCTCCACGCGGTCTACCAGGGGAGCCAGCAGCTGAGCCGCCAGCTCCGCCGCCCCGTCCTCGCGGCCGGTGGGACCAGCCGCGGCGGACAGGGCAAACAGTTGTTCTTTCAGATCCATATTAAAGCTCCATCACGATTTTTTTATAGACATTTCCCCGCTCCATGAAGTTTTTGAAGCGGTCAAAGGACGTACTGGCCGGTGAAAGGAGGACCACATCCCCCGGCTTCGCCAGGCCCGCGGCGGTACGGACTGCGTCGTCAAAGCCGTCCACCTCTATAATTTCCGGCGCCCCGGGGGCGTATCCGGGGGCCTGCCTGGCGGCGTCGCGAATCTTTCCCGCCGTCATGCCGGTCAGGATCAGGGTTTTCACATGCGCCACAATCTCCGGCCCCAGGGCGTCATAGGCGATGCCCTTATCTTTGCCGCCGGCAATGAGAATCACCTTTTGGTCAAAGCTGTGCAGGCCGGCAATGGTCCGGCTGGGGCTGGAGGCAATGGAATCGTTGTAATAACGCACGCCATCCTTCTCCCGCACCAGCTCAATGCGGTGTTCCACGCCGCCAAAGGTCCTGGCCACGGCGCGGATATCCTCGTCGGACACAAGCCCCTCCACCGCGCAGATGGCCGCCATATAATTTTCCACATTGTGCATGCCTGGCAGAAGGATCTCACTGGTGTGCAAGATCTCTTCCGGCTTTGCGCCGGCCCGCAGAATCCGGCCGTCCTGCAAATACACGCCGGCTTCCGGAATTTTTTTGCGGGAGAACCAGCGCACCTGACCCCTGGCCTTTTCCGCAAAGCGCCGGGTGACGCCGTTGTCCAGATTCAGCACCACCTTGCCATGGGGTTCCTGGTGCAGATAGACATTCTCCTTGGCGGCAATGTACTCCGCGTAATCTTTATGGATGTCCAGATGATTGGGCGATACATTGGTGACTACTGCCACATCCGGGCTTTTGGTCATGGTCAGCAGCTGGAACGAACTCAGCTCCAGTACCGCAATGTCCTCCGGATGCATGTTCTCTGCTTCCGGCAGCAGGGGCGCGCCAATATTGCCGCCGACCCAGACAGTATGGCCTGCCTGTTTTAAAATCTCTGCAATCAGAGTGGTGGTGGTCGTCTTTCCGTCTGACCCGGTGACAGCAATGATCCGGCAGGGACAGACTTCAAAAAACGCCTCCATCTCAGAAGTCAGCACGGCGCCCTGTTCCCGCAGGCGGGCGATAGCGGGAATATCAGGGTGCATCCCCGGCGTGCGGAATACCACATCGCCGGACAGATTCTCCAGATAGTCTTCTCCCAGCTTTAGCACAGCGCCGGCCTTTTCCAGCGCCAGAACCTCCGGGTCTGCCTGGTCACGCGGTGTTTTGTCACAGGCTGTGACGCAGATTCCATGGGCCAGCAGCATCCGCACCAGAGGCCGGTTGCTGATGCCCAGCCCCAGCACAAGCACGCGCTTCTGCTGCAAAGCGTCAAAATAGGCTTTACAATCCATAGACTGCATCCCTTTCTTGTTATATCGTATTTCTATATAACCAGTTTATTATAGCCGCCTGTCCAAAAGAATGCAAGGCCTTCCGTCCGGTATTTCAAAAAACCGCGCATTCCCGCAGCTTGTCAAAAAAAGCGTAAATTTGACGGCGCGATTGCGCCGGTTTGCCCTGTCCGGGCTTCGCAATTCGTCAATTCCAATTTTCCATTTCAATGTTTTTTTGCTTACGCTTACTCCTTTGCGATATCCATCAGATAGTATATGCACAACTCATGATAATCCTGCATGCTGACTATGCTCCCCCCACTGTTCCGCCGTCAGCAGGGTTCTGTGTTCATCCCGCACCGTATGCAGCAGCGGACAGGGCTTGTTTTGGATGGTATGGTGATACTGAAACCCGCATTTTTGCTGTGCCCGCCGGGACTTCTCATTGCCGTCATAGTACCCGCACCAGACCTGCTTACAGCCCAGATCCAGAAAACACCGGCGCAGCATCGCCCGCACCGCTTCCGGGATCAGCCCCTGGCCCCAAAAGGGCTCCCCGATCCAATAGCCGATCTCCGCCTCGCCTTCCGGCAGCGGCTCGCCCGCGTCTTCGCCAAACATGATGCCGATGCTGCCCACGGCTTCGCCGGTCTCTTTCAGCACAACGGCATAGGTCTCCGGCTTGGACAGGACTGTCCGCAGAATTTCCAGACTGTTTTCCACACTGGTGTGAACCGGCCACCCTGCCGCAGGCCCGACATTCGGATTTTTTGCGTATTTGTACAGGCTCTCCGCGTCGCTGTCCTGCCAGGGCCGCAGCACAAGCCGTTTCGTTTCTATGGTCATTGGAATTCCCTTCTTTCTCGGTTTTTCCTGTGATACTATCATAGGACTGATGCTTTTTCAAGGGATTTCGTTTGACATTCTCCGCCCAATACGCTAGAATACCAATGCGACCTGGCTGGACAGCCGCGCGCGGAGCGCCGAAAGGCCCCTCGTGAGGAAAGTCCGGGCTCCACAGGGCAAGGATAACGGGTAACGCCCGCCGAAGGCGACTTCAGGACAAGTGCAACAGAGATATACCGCCGGCATTTGCGCTGCGGACCGCAGCGCAAACGTCCGGTAAGGGTGGAAAGGCGAGGTAAGAGCTCACCCACCGGCGCGGAAGCGACCGGTGCTGTAAACTCTATCCGGAGCAACACCGCAGAGGGGACATTGGCTTGCCCGGCCGTCCCCGGAAGGTGGCTGGAGCGCACCGGCAACGGTGCGCCTAGATAGATGGCTGTCTTAAAGGACAGAACCCGGCTTACAGGCCAGATCGCAAAAACCGTGGAAGGCAGCGTATGCTGCCTTCCACGGTTTTATGTTTTTCAGACTTGGGCTGCCGGGCAGACCGGCCAATGGGATTTCCTTTTGTCGAATTTCACAAAAACTCAAAAATTTTAGGCAAATCAAACCATCAGTTATATGGGTGAATGCGCTACAATAGAGCCATCCCGTTCATGAAGGGTATAGAACTTCCGCACGGTATCTTCCGGCGGCAAACGGTTTGCGCAGACGTCTCAGCTGCAGCGCGCACCGGCTGAGCGTACTGCCAGACCAACGGATCTTTTTTGGAAAAGGAGCTTTGCAATGTCTACTTACTATTATCTTCCCACCCGTAATGTGTTTGGCGCCGGTTCTGTCAACGAAGTAGGCGAGCTGATGAACAGCCTGGGCGGCAAACGTGTCATGATTGTCACGGATTCCTTTTTGGCAGCTGCGCCTATGACGCCGCGGATTCAAGGGATTTTGGAGGCATCCGGAATTTCCTCCTGTGTGTTCGGCGGCGCCGAACCGAATCCCAAGGATACCAATGTGGAAGCGGGGCTGAAATTCTATCAGGAAAACAACTGTGACAGCGTCATTTCCCTGGGCGGTGGTTCTTCCCATGACTGCGCCAAAGCCATTGCCCTGGTTTCCACCAATGGCGGTAATATCCGCGACTATGAAGGCGTCAACCGGCTGCATACCGGCGTGCCTCCCCTGCTTGCCATCAATACCACCGCCGGTACGGCTTCGGAGATCACCCGGTTCTGCATCATCACCGACACTTCCCGAAAGGTAAAAATGTGTATTGTGGACTGGCGCGTGACCCCCGATGTGGCAGTCAACGATTCGGAACTGCACATGGGAATGCCGGCAAGTCTCACCGCCGCCACCGGCATGGACGCTCTGACGCACGCCATTGAAGCCTTTGTGTCCACAGACGCCAATCCCTTGACCGACGCTTCCGCTTTGCAGGCCATGCAGATGATCGGGCATTATTTGCCCAAAGCTGTGGCCAACGGTGACTATATGAAGGCGCGGGAACAGATGGCCTATGCCCAGTATCTGGCCGGCATTGCGTTTAACAATGCCTCCCTTGGTTATGTGCATGCCATGGCACATCAGCTGGGTGGTTTCTATGACCTGCCTCACGGTGTCTGCAACGCTCTGCTGCTGCCCTATGTGGAACGATTCAACATCATCGGCAACTATGACCGGATCGTCAGAATTGGGCAGGCTATGCGCATCGGGGAGCACAGCGCCTATGCCACCTATGAGGACCAGGCCATGAACGTAATTGCCGGTATCAAACGCTTTGCCGACTACGTGGGGATTCCGAAGAATCTCAAGGAGTTGGGCGTCAAGCCGGAGGACTTTGACATTATGGCAGAGAACGCCATGAAGGACGCTTGTGCGCTCACCAATCCGAGGAAAGCCAAAAAGGAACAAATTATTGAAATTTTCCAGCAGGCATATGAGGGCGAACTGTAAACGAACCCAATCAGGCGCCTCTATAAAATGATTCCAGCTGCGGGTGGATCTTTTGTTCCGTTTTTCAGTTGAAAAAGAAAATCCGGCAGAGATTTCTCCACTTTTTCACACATCAAGCTGAACCCAAAGTTCTCCCCGCCACGCTCGCTGACTTCATCCGAAATTCCCTGAAAATCACTTGCACGAGACGGCAACCGAACCTGTCCCGTGCAAGTGCATTTTCCACCCCCTTGCATCTCGACGAATTTTGTGCTATGATGCCTCTGAGGCGATCACAAATGACAAAGACCAACGCCATGCGCCTTCTAGAGCGGGCCGGGCTGGAGTTTCGTGTCGTGGAATACGACTATGACGAAAATGATCTGAACGGAATGCATGTCTGTACACAGACCGGTATGCCGCCGGAACAGGTCTTTAAAACCCTAGTGGCCCGTGGAGACAAGCGTGGGTTTCTCGTGTTCTGTATCCCGGTATGCTGTGAGCTGGATTTGCGCAAAGCCGCAAAAGCTGCCGGAGACAAGCGAGTGGAGCTGATTCACGTCAGGGAACTGCTGGGTGTAACCGGCTATATCCGCGGCGGTTGTTCTCCTGTAGGCATGAAGAAGCAGTATCCGACCTATATTGACGAAACTGCTGTGCTGCACGAAGAGATCGCCGTGTCCGGAGGAGCCCGCGGTGTGCAGATCGTCACCGGCCCCACCGGTCTCATGACCTACGTCGGCATGCAGGGTGCAGACCTGACGCTGTAAACGCGCCAAACCGGCGGTCAAAATCAAGGAGGAATTTCTCATGGAATATGAGTACAAGACCCGCGGCACCTGTTCGCGCCGCATTACCTTTGAACTGGATGACAACAAGATTCACAATGTCGCCTTTGAAGGCGGCTGTAATGGCAATTTGAAGGGCGTATCCATTCTGGTAGAGGGCATGGATGCCGACGAGGCCATTCGCCGTCTGCGGGGGATCACCTGCGGCATGAAGCCGACTTCCTGCCCCGATCAGCTGGCGCAGGCGCTGGAAGCCGCCAAGGCACAGCAATAAGGCCGGAAAACCTGTCAGCAAAGCGACATTGTCCATGGATGGATTTTCGCTTCTATTTTTGATTTGGACTAAAATCCATTCCCACTGCTGGCTCCGATTCTTTCGGCGCCTTCATAAAACTGCAGCCACACTGCCGGCGCATGGGGAACCGCTTCCCTGTGCGCCGGCTTTGCGTTGTCTGGGGGTGCTTCAGACATCTGCAGCCGTGTCTCTGCATTCTGCAATGCGCCTAAGCAGCTCCTTCGAAAAGGCACATACTTCGTCTGCGTCTAAGGAGGCTTCTTCCCCGCTATTGCAATGCAGCGCCGCTGTCAGCAGCGGCTTCCAGCGGAGTGGGAGGTGAGACAGGCCCCAAGTCCCGCCCTGCACCTTGGAGAACACCTGCCCTTCCGTCAGAAATGCCAGAACACGGCACAGATTCAGCAGGTAATAGACCGGATTGCGGGCGGCTTCTCCGGCTGCATCCGCTACATCCCGCCAGATGCTGTCCACATAGGCTGCCCGGGGCACGGGTGCGAACACTTCTGTCACCGGCGGACCCAAAACCGGGAATCCCACAGCCCGCGTCACTGTGAAATGGGCTGCCAGATCCGGATCTGCGCCATGCATCTCCCGGCAGATTGTTTCCAGATCGGTCCGGCACCGCGCCCGATGCGCGTTGGAATAATGCAGAACAAAGGGCGTGGGATACACAAAGCTGCGGCAATGACGTTCCAGCACCACACTCATCTCCACACCTCTCGGCGGGCATTGCGGTTCCAGCGCTAACAGCGCCGCAATCAGCGCGATTTTTTCCTCCAGGGACGGCTCTGTCCGTACCACGGTCAGGAAATCCAAGTCGCTTTTCTCCCAGCAGAAACAGCCAAAGGCCACGGAACCGTGCACATAGACGCCAGTCAGGTTCTCTCCCAGGATGCTGCGGAACCTCTGGGCAATCTTGTGTAAAATTTCCCTTTCGTGAATAACCGGTCTCCTTTCTGCCTGCCCTGCCCGCATACTTCCCGCTGCGGCCTCATATAGATGGGGACAAGGGAGGGCTTGTCATGGGAAAACGACGTTCCATTTTTTACGGTGCGCTGATGCTCACCGCCGCCAATCTGGGCCTTCGAACGGTGTCCATGGGCTTTCAGGTCTATATCTCCAACCGCATTGGCGCGGCAGGTATGGGCCTTTTGCAGCTGGTCATGAACGTAGGGATGCTGGCAGTGACCGTCGGCTCCAGCGGCGTGCGGGTGGCGGCGACCTATCTGGTAGCGGAAGAATACGGCCACCGGCGGCCCGGCGGCATGCGGCGCGCCGTGGAAGTTTGTATGGCCTATGGACTGATAGTCAGCGTTGCCGCTGGGGCCGTCCTATATCAGCTCTCCGACTGGTTGGCGGTGCAGTGGATTTTGGATGCCAGAGCCGCGGCGCCGCTGCGGGTTTTGGCAATCTCTGTGCCCGTGTCCTGTCTGGTATCTATTCTCAGCGGCTATTTTACTGCCTGCTCGAAAATCGGACGGTTGGTGGCAGTGGATCTGTTGGAGCGGGTGGCGTCTATCTTTTTGACGGTGGCAGCGCTGCTCCTGTGGGCTGGAGACGACACGGAGCGGGCCTGCTGCGCCATTTTAGGCGGCAGCGCCGCGGCTTCCGTGGTGAGCCTGGCGCTGCTGCTGGGGTTGTTTGCCTGGGACTGCCGCAGCCTAGGCCGGCCGCCCAGCGGACTGCACATGGGCAAACGGTTGCTGAAACTGTGCCTGCCGCTGGCGGTCAACGACTATCTGCGTACTGGCCTGAATACGGCAGACCAGCTTCTGATTCCCAGAGGGCTGGCACAGGCCGGCAGCAGCTATGAGCAGTCTATGGCCGCCTATGGCACGATTCACGGCATGGTGTTTCCCATTCTTATGTTTCCGTCTGCGGTGCTATATTCTATCTCCGATTTGCTGGTGCCGGAGCTGGCGCGCTGCCGCGCCGCGGGGTGGCGGCAGCGCATTTACAACCTGACAGACCACTGCATCCGCATGGGGCTGCTGTTCTCCGCCTGTGTGGCGGGACTGCTGTTTCTGTTGGCGGATCAGTTGGGGCAGCTCTTTTACGGCAGTGCCGACGCCGGCATGTACCTGCGCCTCTTCGCGCCTCTGGTGCTGATGCTGTACATGGATGCCATTGTGGACGGGATGCACAAAGGCCTGGGGCAGCAGGTGGCCTGTATGCGGTATAATACGTTTACGTCTGCATTGGATCTTCTGCTTCTGGTGCTCCTGCTGCCGCGATACGGCATCGGCGGGTATTTTGCGGCGTTCACCATTACGCACGCCGTTAATTTTTACCTGTCCATTGCCCGCTTGATCAAGATCACCGACTATGCGCCTACCTTGCGGTTTGTCTGCAAAACCGCCGCCAGCGCTGCGGGGGCTACGGGACTGACGTACCTGTTTTCCGGGTTTTTCGCTACCCTCTCCCCACTTTTGGAGATTTTCTGTCTGGCGGCGGTGTTCCTGGTGCTGTTCGCTGCCTTCTGCGCCCTGTTGACGGTACTGTCTCGGGAGGACCTTAGATGGCTCAAAGGGATTTTGCGGCCCGTCTGACTGTTTGAACGGCTGGAGAGGGGTCCCGGAACGCCATGGGCGGCAGAAATGACAAAATGATAGGACACTTTCGTTTTTGTGCGTTGTGTGAAGATTGGCCTTCATGATACAGTAAAACCATCCCCGGCACAATCTATTTTATGGAGGTGTCCCCAGTGAAAAAGAAACTTCTTGCCCTGTTCCTGCTGGCCGGCCTGATGCTGCCGATCCTGACTGCCTGCGGCGGAGAAGCTCAGACAGCGGCGGAATCCCCTGCCGCTTCGGCGTCTGCGGCCTCCTCCGGCACTTCGGAAACGCCGGAACCCGCGTCCCAGCCCCTGTCGGAAACGCCTTCTGCGCCAGAGGAAGGTCCGGCCGCCCCGTCGGAGGCGGCCCCGGAGGAATCAGAAGCTCCGCCGGCCTATGAAATGTTGGCCCTGCCCTTTGAAGAACCTGTAACCATCACCATTTGGGACGTGTTCCCGCCTCCGCTGGTGGGATTCATGGACGGCCCCTGGGACTGCACAGCCAACCGCGTCCTGGAGGAAGCCACCAACACCAAGTTCGCGTACACCAGCGTCAGCACGGAGACTGCGGCAGAGCAGTTTGGGCTTATGGTGGTCTCCGGTGTCCTGTGTGATTTTATCTATGGTGTCGGAGACTTTTATTCCGGCGGTCCGGATCTGGCCATTGAGGATGACATTATCATAGATCTGAAGGAAATGGCGGAATGCGTTCCCAACTACCAGACCCTGATCGGCCAATTCCCGGACGCATATGAGTTAACCGCTGAGGGCAACATGTACCGGTTTCCCATGATTGAAGTAGAACAGTTCAACGACCGGCTTCAGGGCCTGACCACCCGCGGCGACTGGCTGGAGGCGCTGGGCATGGACCCGCCGCAGACCTATGACGAATTCTACGAGATGCTGGCCGCCTTTCAGACCACATACGGCGGCGGTACATTCCTGTTGGACGCCAGCGGCTTCTCCCCCACCTTGGGCAGCGGGTTCGGCGTCTCCGGCGACTTCTACCAGGTGGACGGCCAGGTGAAATATGGCCCGGCGGAAGAGGGCTATCGGGACTATGCCGAATTTGTGGCCCGGCTCTATGCCGAGGATATGATTTATTCCGATTTCATGACTCTGGTGGGGCCCCCTTCTGCCCCCATTGGCGCCGGTGAGGTAGGCGTCTGGGCCTGTGACGTGGGCATGTGGGCCTTCTTCACCAGCGGCATCACCACCGAGGGATACTACGCCCAGGGCTTTGCAAATCCCACTGTGGAACCGGGCGAAAAGACCCATTTCGCGGAAATCGACTCTGTCATTTCCGAGGGCATGTCTATCAGCACGGCCTGTGAGCAGCTGGACGTCATGGCCACCATCGTCAACTATCTTTACAGCGATGAATTTGCCATTCCCGCCAACTACGGCGTGGAGGGGGAAGGGCTGGTGTACAACGAAGCGGGTCAGCCGCAGCTCAGTGACCTGGTCTTGAACAATACCGAGACCATTACCTCCTTTGCCGTCAAGAAGTATTCTCTCTTTACCCAGTTCCCGCATCAGGATATCCAGACCCGCTTCATGCCCTGTTATGATGAAGTGCAGCTGGAAACCTTGGCCCTGTGGGCCGATTCCCAAGACGCGCTGTACACCCTGCCGGCAGATTTAAATCTCTCCATGCAGGACGAGGACACCCTGTCCAGAATCATGAGCGACGTAGAGACCCACGTGGATGAGATGCTTTTGAGCTTCATCACCGGCGCGGCGGACCTGGCCGGTTTTGACACCTATGTCAGCGACCTGTACGCCATGGGCCTGCAGGAAGCCATTGATATCTATCAGGCTGCTCTGGATACATACAATGCCTGAAAAATACGGAATCAACAGCCGGGACTGCAACAATGCAGTCCCGGCTCAATTTTTGTTCTGCTTACTGGCACAGGTCAAGAATGGCCTGGGCGAACATTTCCGCCGAAAGGATCAGCTGGTCGATGACGGCGAATTCATCAGCGCCGTGCATGTTTGTGTCGGTGCCGGGCATCACACAGCCAAAAGCCACGCCGTTGGCCAACTCATGGACATAGGTGCCGCCGCCGATGGCCAAAGGTTTTCCCTTCTGGCCGGTGTACTGTTCGTAAATGCGCAGTAGCGCCTGCACCAGAGGGCTGTCCGCAGGAACGTGGTGCGGCGGACGCATGGGCCGGTCCTCCAGCTCCAGACCTGCGGCGGCGCACCGGGCCTGAACCACCTGCTTCATGTTCTCTTCCGTGGCGCAGATTGGCGCACGGCAGTCGAATGCGCCGTCCAGACCGGTCTCGGTGATTTGCAGCTGATTGAAGCTGAGGGTTAACTCGCCGGAAATTTCGTCGGACATCGCGACACCGGCGGCTTTCCCGTTGTAATCGCCGTGGGGGAACAGGGCGCTGAGGGCCTGGATCTTCTGTGTGCCGTCGCTGTCTGCCAGAGGCATGCTGGCAACCAGGGCCAGCATGCCCGTCAGGGCGTTGTTGCCCATGTGGGGGCTGGCGGCGTGGGCGCCGATGCCGGTGCAGTCGATCTGCAGGCCCTCTGCGCCGTCGGTCAACTGAAATTCCAGTCCGGTATCTGCAGCAAGGGCATCACAGATGGGCTGGACTTGGGCGGCGGTCAATCCCTTGACCACGGCCTGGGCCGTATCCGGCACCACATTGACTTTAAAACCGCTCTGGAACCGCACCAGTTTCGGCAGCGCTTCGGAGGGGGTAAATTGCGCTGTGATATGGCCAAAGAGACCGCCCTTTTCAATGTTGATAACCGGAAAGTCGGCGTCAGGAGAAAAGGTCATGGGTGCTTCTTGCTCTATGCCATAGTAATACGCAATATCGCTGGAACCGCATTCCTCGTCGGTGCCGACGATCAATCGCACATTTTTGGACAGCGCCACGCCCAAATCCCGGACGCACTGCATAGCCCACAGGGCAGCCACTGCAGGCCCCTTGTCGTCGGAAGTGCCGCGGCCATAGATTTTTCCGTCCAGAACCACCGGATCAAAGGGGGCACAGACGGTCCAGTTGTCGGCCACCGGCACAACATCCAAATGGGCCAGAATGTCCAGCTGCCTGGGCTTGTCGTTTAGGTCGATGGCTCCCACATAGCCGTCGTAGTTTCTGACGGCAAACCCCCGCGCGGCCGAAATTTCCAGAAATTTTTGCAGCGCCGCGTCCGGACCGGGGCCAAAGGGCGCGCCGGGAGCCGCTTCCCCCCTGTCGCTGCGGATCCGGACCATGGTTTTGACATCCTCCACCAGATCCTCTCGATGTTTCTGGAAATATGCACGAATCTGTTCCTGATACATTACGCTTCCTCCTCTGCAAAGCTGCAAGCCAGATCCACCAGTACATCTGCCATGATCTCCAGACTCTCCGCAGGAATAAACTCATGGATTCCATGGAAATTGTAGCCGCCGGTGGACAGATTGGGACACGGCAGGCCCATGTAGCTCAGCCGCGCGCCGTCGGTACCGCCGCGGATGGGCTGGGTCAGGGGTTGTACGCCGTTTTTCTGAAAAGCCTGTTCAGCCCGTCGGATCAGGTGCATATGGGGCTCTATTTTTTCTCGCATGTTGTAGTAGCTGTCACGCTGTTCTACAGTCACGGTCCCCTGCCCGTATTTCTCGTTTAGGAAAGCGGCCGCCGCCAGCGTTATGGCCTTTTTCTGCTCAAATTTCTGCCGGTCGTGGTCTCGGATAATATAGAACAGGGTCGCCTCCGTCACACTTCCCTGCATTCCGCCCAAATGGAAGAAGCCCTCATATCCCGCCGTCAGCCCGGGAACCTGCCCACTGGGCAGCATGGCGTTGAATTCCATGGCAATCAGAGAGGCGTTGCGCATCTTCCCCTTGGCATCGCCGGGATGGACGCCGCTGCCGTGAACGGTGACTTTGCAAGAAGCTGCGTTGAAATTTTCATACTCCAGCTCACCCAGAGGGCCGCCGTCTACAGTATAGGCGTATTTGCACCCAAAGGCCGCCACATCGAACTCGTCAGGCCCTCGTCCGATTTCCTCGTCGGTGGTGAAGCAGACATGGATCTCTCCGTGGGGGCGGTCGGTCTGCATGAGACGCTCGGCCATAGTCATAATTTCCGCCACGCCGGCCTTGTCATCCGCGCCCAGCAGCGTCGTGCCGTCGGTGACGATGAGCGTTTTGCCCACCAGACCGCTGAGCTCCGGGAATTTATCCGGGGAAGTGACAACTTCCGGATTCAGCACAATGTCTCCGCCGTCATAGTTCTCCACCAGCCGTGGGCAGACATTCGTTCCGGAGGCCTCTTCAGCGGTGTCCATGTGGGCCAAGAAGCCTACAACCGGCGCCGCGGTTTGCACATTGGCCGGAATGGTGCCAAAGACTCTGCCGTGACCGTCCACATAGATGTTCCGCAGCCCCAGCTGTTCCAATTCAGATTTCAACATTTCGCCCAGGACCAACTGTCCGGACGAGGACGGCGCGGTATTGCTGGAGCCGTCGGCCTTTGTATCATAGGTGACATATCGTAGAAATTTTTCAGTTGCTGACACAATCGAATCCTCCTGGCTGTAGAAACGCTGGCGCAAATGGAGCGCTGACCAGCGGTTCCAAGTATTCAATGGTATTGTATTGCGCAAACTGAGGTTTGTCAAACAGAATTGACAAGCTACCTCCGTCTTTTTATAATGGAAAGGAATTTGGGCACAGTCTGCCCACACATGCACGAGGTGATCTTATGCAATCGATTCGGGAACTTTACAAAATTGGGCGCGGCCCATCCAGTTCCCACACTATGGGGCCGGACAAAGCCGCCCGGCTCTTTCGCAGCGAACACCCAGAGGCCACGGCTTACCGGGTGATATTATACGGTTCGCTGGCGCTGACCGGCGTGGGCCACTGCACGGACACGGCGATTCTGGAGGCGCTGGCTCCCATTCCCACAGAGATAGAGTTTGACATGCAGACGAATCTCGCCCTCCCCCATCCCAACACCCTGGACTTTTTTGCCTATCAGGACGGACGGCAGACAGGCCAAATGCGCGTGATGTCTGTGGGCGGCGGTGACATTGTGATAGAGGGGCGTCCGGGCGCGGCTGCCCCTGCGCAGACCTATGCTGCCAACTCCTTTGCAGAAATTGCGCAGGAGTGCCTGCGCCGGAACATTCGGCTCAGCGACTATGTGGAGCTGCATGAGGGGCCGGAAATCTGGAACTTTCTGCTGGAAGTCTGGAACGCCATGGAGCAAGCCATTTTACAGGGCCTGACCACCAGCGGAACCCTTCCCGGCGGGCTGGAGGTGGAGCGCAAAGCACAATACCTCTGGAACCAGCGGCATATTGACGAAAGCGAAGCCACTCGGGAAAATCGCATTGTCTGCGCCTACGCCTTTGCCGTCAGCGAACAGAACGCCAGCGGCGGAACTATCGTCACCGCACCCACCTGCGGCAGCTGCGGGGTACTGCCCGCAGTCCTAAAATATGAGCAGGAGAAACGGGCCATTCCAACCGAGCGGATCTTACGGGCCCTGGCTGTCGGCGGCCTGATCGGCATTCTCATCAAGACCAACGCCTCTGTCAGCGGCGCGGAGTGCGGTTGCCAGGCAGAGGTGGGTTCTGCGTGTTCCATGGCAGCTGCGGCGCTTGGAGAGCTGTTTGAAATGGGGATTGGGCAGATTGAATATGCCGCAGAAGTCGCTATGGAGCACCATTTGGGCCTGACCTGCGACCCGGTCTGCGGTCTGGTACAGATCCCCTGCATCGAACGCAATGCCGTGGCTGCTATGCGCGCCATCAACGCTGTAAGTCTTGCAAATTTTCTGTCCGATTCCAGAAAGATCTCGTTTGATCTCATTGTGCAGACCATGTATGAAACAGGGCGGGATCTGGGACGGCAGTACCGGGAGACCTCTGAAGGCGGTCTGGCAAAACTGTACCGGTAAAATCGAGTAAAATATCTAAATGGTTGTATCAGGAACCGGCAAATCACAGCCCATCGTCTGTGATTTGCCGGTTTTTTCTCTTCACCAATTCTTCACAGAAATGCCTTCCAAAAAATATCCCCTCCCGTTGCTTTTTGCCATTGGATTTGCTACAATAGTACAATAAAGTAGCGCATTTGCCGGCCTGATTCCGGCAATTTGACGCAGACGTATCTGCCGGATCTTTTCGCTCCGGTTTTTTCCAGCCAGTGTGGACGGATGCGCCATGGATTCCACTGCGCGGCATAGATTGGGGAGAATTCAACTATGGAAATAGCAAACGTATCCGCTCTTTCTCAAAAAATCAAGGACAATATCCAAAAAGTTCTTTTTGGCAAGGAGCATGAGATTGATTTGGTTTTGGTGGGGCTGCTGGCCGGTGGTCACGTCTTGTTGGATGACGTTCCCGGAACCGGTAAGACGGTGCTGGCCAAAAGTCTGGCCAAAAGTGTCGATTGTGACTTCAAACGCATTCAGTTCACGGCGGATCTGCTGCCCTCTGACATTACGGGCCTGAATGTGTTCAACCAGAAGGCCGGTGAATTTCAGTTTCAGCCCGGCCCAGCGTTCACCAATATTCTCCTTGCCGATGAAATCAACCGTACCACCCCCCGCACACAATCGGCGCTTCTGGAGTGCATGGAGGAAAAACAGATCACCGTGGACGGCGAAACCAAAACGCTGGAGGCGCCCTTTTTCGTGATTGCCACCCAAAACCCGGTGGAGACTACAGGCACTTTTCAGCTGCCGGAGGCTCAGCTGGACCGCTTTTTGCTGCGGCTGAAGCTTGGATATCCCAAGGCGGAGGAGAGCCTGTCCATCATTGACACTTACATGAACGGTTCGCCGCTGGTGGAACTGATGCCGGTGGCTGCGGCCGCAGACCTGATTGCCGCTCAGGAGGCGGTCAAGACAGTCCGGGTTTCTTCCCCTGTGGCAGATTACATCGTCCGTCTGGTGGAATACACCCGAAAAGCGGACGATCTGTCCCTGGGCATCTCCACCCGTGGAATGCTGGCCATGGTACGGGCCTGTCAGGCGATGGCTGCTGTTTCCAACCGGGACTATGTGCTGCCGGACGATGTGAAGGCCCTGGCGGAGCCGGTCTTTGCCCACCGCCTGATTCTGCGCAGCCGCTACGGTTCCGCAGCGAAATCGAAAGATTTTATAGAGACCATGCTTTGCGCCGTGCCCGCGCCCACCGAATCCCCTGAGGGCCGGTTGTAAGGAGGCAGCGCCTTGATAACAGTATTCTGGCTCATTGTAGTCGTTGGCTTGCTGGCGCTGCTACAGGGGCGGTATTTCTCCGCCACGGCGTTTAAAAAATTCAGCTATCGCCGGACCATCTCCAAACACGCCGTTTCTGAAGGCGGAAAGATCGAGCTGGTGGAGGAGCTGATCAACAACAAGCTGACACCGGTGCCGTGGCTGCGTGTCGAATCGAAGTTGTCGCCGTGGCTGCGCTTTAAATCCCAGGAAAACCTGGAGATTCTGGATGACCGATATCATAAGAGCGTTTTTTTCCTGCGCAGCTTCCAGAAGATCACCCGCCGCCATGAGATTACCTGCATCCACCGCGGATACTATGACTTGTCCATCACCAGTCTCACCGCCGGCGATTTGTTGGGCATGGGAACCAGTTCCCGGGAAATTCACGGTGATGCGAGACTGTTTGTCTATCCGGCGCTGCTGGGGCAGGATGAGCTGCCGCAGGATGCCCTCCAGTGGCAGGGCGACGTCAGCGTCCGGCGCTGGATCTTCCCGGATCCCATTCTCATCAACGGCATCCGCGAGTACCGTACCGGCGACAGCCGTAAGGACATCCACTGGAAGGCGTCTGCACGAACCGGCACCCTCCAGATCAAAACCCACGACTATACGGTCTGTCCCCGTGTGCTGCTGGTTATGAACATTGATCCGGAGGATCACTTCTGGGGACTTCTGTCGGATATGCAGCAGAGCTATATGGAGTACGGCATTCGCTCGGTGGCGACGCTCCTCAGCTGGGCCATTGAAAACGGTATGGATGCCGGGTTATATTCCAACGCCCAGCTGGCCCAGGCTCCCGACACACCCATTGGCATCCAGCCCGCCTGTTCCGACGCCCAATGGGAGCTGCTGATGACTACCCTGGCCGGCATTCAGCTGCGGGAGCAGGAATCCATATACCGGACCATGGAACGAATTGTGGAGGATCAAATCTGTGATGCAGATATTCTGGTATTCTCCTTCTTCTGGAATGAAGCGCTGGAGAGCCGCGCCGACGCGGTTCGGGCACTGGGCAACTCAGTTGCGCAAGTGCCCCTGAGAAAGGAGGCGGTGGATTTTGAAGCAGATGCAGCGGCTGTTGTATGAGGGCGTCAGCCTGGCAATGGCGGTGTTGTTCGTCCTTCCCTTCGGCGCCTTTTTCGAGCAGTTTTTTTCTTTTCCGATTTGGCGAACTGCCTTTTTGCCATGTTTTGCGGTCCTGGGCTATTTGGTAGGGCGGGCCACGCTCCACACCTCCATTAATGCTGCTATGGGAGCCTGCGTCGGAAGCGTGGCAGCGGCCATGATTCTGACAGCCGGTTTCCTGCCGTCTTTTGGGCTGGGCGGCATTGTATACGAATTGCTGGTGCTTGTTTTGGCGGCATTTTTCTTCTTCGCCGCCAGGAAGTCCGGTTATGCGGTCTATGCGCCCATGGCGATTGGCGGTATCCTGTCCCATTTGGTCATCATTCTGGCAGCTAACTTCCGGCATGTGCCAATCCAGACAGAGCGGCTGATCAGTATTGCAGCCTGCGCCTTTTTCCTCCTGTCTCTATATGCCCTGAACAGCAGCAGCTTGCGCAACAGCCTTCACAAAGGCATTGGCGTGCGTAATATCCGGTACCCCAGCGGCATTCGAATGGGGAATTTCTGGCTGCTCACCGGGTTTATCCTCGCGGCGCTGGTTGTGTCCAATATCTATCCTCTATTTCAGGGCTTCTCCACGGTGTTTGTGGGCGCCGTAAAGCTGGTGGCGCGGGCCTTTGGGTTTATCAGCAGTCTGTTCGATCGCCGCAGCGTACCGACAGCGGTGGAAGAGGAATCTTCCTCCGAGCCAGTGTCCGAAGAAGACAATCTTTTCGCCTATGAAGCAAAAGGAGAATCACCTGCCGTCACTTTCGTTGTGCAAATCTTTGCCATGATTTGTGTGGCGATTCTCCTGGCCTATCTGCTCTATAAGGGAATCCGGTATCTCAAATCCCATTTGAAAGGGATGGGCGGCCTGGTAGGCCGTTTTCGTAAGCTGTTTGTCCTGCCGGAAGAGTTGGATTATGTGGATGAAGAAGAAAGCTTGTTCAGCTGGAAAGCGTTTTGGGATCATACCAGGGATTCGCTGCGGAAAAACGCGCAAAAGCTGCGAGAACGTCCCCAACGGTTTGATGACTTCCCTGATGACAGGCTGAAAATCCGCTTTGTCTACAAACAGCTGCTGAAAGGACTGGTTTCCCGTGTCCCTGGGTGTGTGTACAGGACCCCCAATGAGCTGATGGCACAGGAACTGGACAACGACGAGGATGTCACAGAGTTTATTGCCGCTTACAATGGCGTGAAATACGCCGGGGAAGCGCCTCCGGAATCCTCCGTCTCCGCCGCAAAGCGGCTTTTGAAACGAAAATTCTGAATCAGTTTTGCTGCACAGGCCACTGGAGGTTTCTCCGGTGGCCTGTGCAGCTGCTGGATCTGTAAGATTCCACCAAGGGCCTTCCACTGGTTTTTTTAAAATTCAGCCCTTTGCCAATTCACATTTTTCGCCGGTTGTGCTATGATTGTGATAGACTTCGGAAAGAAAAAATCGCTGCAATGACACGACTGCCAACGCGCGAGAGGAGCGATCAATATGGCCGACTACGAAAGCAGCAGTAATTATAAACAGGCCCGTGCATTGGGCAAACGATTTGTCTCTGAATACAGCAATACTTCTTTTAAGGGATATCTCCCGGTCCTGGACAACCTGACCAAAGACGTGGAGATTGTGGGTGAGCTGAACCTGGGTACCCGGGAAATTCCCACCCAGCACATCGTCGGCACCCGTACCGCCACCCGCAGTTCCGCTTTTGCCGGCAACTTTATGCCGCTGTTGGCGGAAAATACGGAGTTTGGCGTCAAATGGCGCAAGCTATACAACGCCCACATGGAAGAGGGCATCCGGGAACCGGTGAAGGTTTATGAATATATCAATCGCTATTTTGTCCAGGAGGGCAATAAGCGCGTCAGCGTTTTAAAATATCTGGGTTCCGTTACGGTCTATGCCTCTGTGACGCGGATGATTCCCCGCCGGGATGAGAGCAATGAAATCATCTCTATTTATTATGAATTCCTTGATTTTGACCGGCGCGAGGTTTTCGACAATCTGTGGTTTTCCCACCGCGGCGGCTTTACCCGAGTGGTGCAGCTGGTACAGGGGTATAAAGAGGCGCATCCCGAGGTTACGGAATCCGTGGCCGATCTGATTCGGAGTGATTT
Organism: uncultured Oscillospiraceae bacterium; assembly: GCA_965120355.1. Taxonomy (GTDB): domain Bacteria; phylum Bacillota; class Clostridia; order Oscillospirales; family Oscillospiraceae; genus CBCPMX01. The sequence continues at coordinate 6,573 of CBCPMX010000154.1, read as the reverse complement.
TAAAGCGTTCCGGCAGTGCTATAAGCAGGATTTTTCCAATCTGCCGATCACCACTGGAGACGGCTATCTGGAGTATCTGTCCATCTATGGATTTGACCCGAAGCGCAGCCTCAGTGAGATCCGGGACCGGGTCAAGAGCTGCGAAGCCCAGTTTCAGCTGGTTTCCAACTCCATGCATGGTATGGATACAGTCAATACCATCGACATGAAGACCAGCGACAGCAAGTCTCCCTTCTCCTTTTTCTCCCGAAAACCGCGGAAGCTGAAAGTGGCCTTTGCCTTTGAGGGGGAACCAGGCGTCTCCCTCTGGACCAGCGCCCACGATGTGGCGCGGCGGCGGCTGGAGCGTGCCCTGGGTGATAAGATCACAGTCATCACTAAGTATCACGTTCCCGGCGGCGAAGGCGCTTATGAATCCCTGCGGGAGCTCATTGACCAGGAGCCGGATATTCTCTTTGCTACCAGTCCCAATATGTCCGCCGGCGCCCTGCGGCTGTCTCTGGAACACCCGGAAAAAGCCATATTAAACTGTGACCGCCCCCAGCCGAAGAAAAACATGATGACCTATTTCCCCAAAACCTACGAGGCTGCCTATCTTTGCGGCATTTTGGCCGGTTCCCAGACCCGTACGGGTACCATTGGCTATATGACGCCGGCACGATTCCATCGGGATCTGTGTTACAATGTCAACGCCTTTGCCCAGGGCGCAAGAATGGTCAACCCCTCGGTTCGGGTGATCAATTATCTGATGGCCCGGGCAAACGCCGCAGAGACAGATCACATTCGGGCGCGTTATGAACTGGCCCGCCGCGGCGTGGATATTGCCATGTGTCCCCACCAACTCAACACCCCTCTGGTGCGAAAGGCCTTTCCCGGCGTGTACGCCCAGCTGTATCTCCTCAACCAGCGTACCGGCCACCCGAGGGAGTGCATCGGCGCAGCGGCGTATGATTTCTCTGTGTTTTATAATCAACTGGTGGGCGATAGCTTTACTTCCAAAAACTCTATTTTGGACATTACCCGCAGCGGGGATGACAGTTCCATCCACTTTGGCTGGGGCCTCAATACCGGTATGCTGGATGTCTTTGGCGTGGACGCTTTTATGGGGCACAACTCCATCCGCCTTATGGGGATTTTTCGCGATCTGATTGTGGAAGGCCGCGTGCATCCCTTTGAGGGCCCCATGGTCGACCGTGACCGGAAACTGCGGCTGGAAATCGGAGATACGATGAGCTTGCTGGAAACTTATGGACATCAATGGGTAGTGGAAAGTGTTGTGGAGGTGATTCGCGGAGAAGACCTGGTCTAACCGGAGTCCCTTCAAAATCAGCCGCCCCTGGTGCAGATGGGAACTGCACCAGGGGCGCGCTTCAGTTTGCCGGTTAAACACCGCTGGCCGCTGCTCTGAAACTCTATCAGGCGGCAGTAAAGGTACAAAAAGCTGCGGAAAAACGCCCGAACGTGCTGATTTCAGCATAGTTCGGACGTTTTGGTGTGTTTATGAAGCGCGCAGCGGGTAAATTGCGCTGTGCCGCTGGCAGCGTTACGCGCCCTGTTCCTGCTGCATGCCGCGGACTGTTTCCGCGATGTAGTCACAGACCTGCTCTTTGGGGATGTCCAGCGATACGGCAATTTCACCGTACAGCAGATCCTCTGCCCGCTTCATATACCGTTCATCGACCTGACTGGGTTTGCGGCCTCTGGCGCGGACGGCTGTGCGCTTTTCGTAAATCTCCTTGATGAGCCGGACGATATCATAGCTGTCGTAGGACCGGATCAGTTCTTTGTAGTGGTCACTGAGCATACGCGCATTCTGATGTTCCGACTGCTGCTGGGCCTCAATGCTGGGAAGTGCACGGATCAGGGCTTCGGCTTCCTCTTTGGTCATCACCGGCCGGATGTGCACAGGTGTGTCCACCGGCGCAAAAATCAGGCCATCGCAATACTGCGGCTCCAGGGTGTAATACTGCTTCCCTTTTCGAACACCAGAGATTTCCGGTGTTCCCACGGAAACGACCCGGCATACGCCTTCATTTCCATAGACGATCATATCTCCAACTTGATACATCCTGAAATACCTCCCTGTTTGTGTGTGAAAGTGCTTCCCGCCGGACCTCCCGGCACTTGTGTATAATTCTTCTACTTTATTTTATTTTAGCACATTTTTTCATAAGAATGTAAGTGAAAATTTGCGCGAAAACGGACAAATTCTGTGGTTTGCAGACATTTTTCCGGCACTTCTTGCATTGCGGGCTGCCGTATGCTATAATACAGAAAACTTTCGTATACGAATAATTAGGGTATTTCTGCAAAACGCACTGCGCCGGAACAGCTGGAAGTTTCCGGTGGAAAGTCCCGTGTGGGGCGTTTCAGAGCAACCCCGGAAAGGAAGGTATCCATGCCAAATTACAATGAACGCCATCAAGCTGTCAAGGGCCGCAATCCACTGTCGGCAGACGACCGCCCCGCTTTCGTCCAGCCGGAGGTCACGGAAGCCGCCGTCTGGATTGAAAATTGCCAGTACGATCCGGAACGATCCACTGCGCCGGAGTTTGCTTCGGACGTCTCTATCCGCGGCCTGAACGGCTGGAACTTCGTTTCAGATGAACCCTGCCGCAATGCCCTAGTGGTTCATGGCGGAGCCGAGACCTTTGCGCTGCGCAACGCCGACATTCAACTATCCGGTTGCGGTTGCAGCGATTTCACCAGCAAAGGTGCAGCAGCCATGGCCTACGGCGGGCATTTGTCCATTTCGGACTCCAATCTGGAAACCCACGGCGCCACCCGTGCCGCCACCATTGCCACCAAAGGCGGTGTGCTCCATGTGAAGGACAGCCGGCTGGCATCCTATGGCGGCCCATTGCCGGAGGATTATGTCCCCGTCATCGGTCCCGGCATGATGGAACCGCCTGCGCCTTTGGGTTTGGCTGGCAACTGCCGGACACACCTATCCATGGACCAGTCGGAGAGCTACTTTGACAACTGCGACATCTATTGCGCCGCTTGGGCGGCTCTGTCCACGGACGCCTCTGGTGGATATCTGTATCTGGAAGCCAACGACAGCCGGATCGTCTGCGAAGGAAACGGATACGCCACTTATGCCGACAACGGCTGCCATGTCCGGTTCAATCGCTGCCAGGTTCAGTCCGGAAACATGGCCATCATTCAGGACGGCAATTCCTCCTGTACCTTTGTGGACACGGACTGCGTCTGCGGCAAGTACGGGATGCTGCTCCACGGCGGTATGCCAGACTATCAGGATGTGGGCATGATCGAAATGCACGGCGGCAGCCTGATTTGCGAGGATATCGGCATTCTGGCCAAGAGCACCAACGTAGATGTGTATTTGTCCGGCGTAGATTTCCAATCCAAATGCGGCACGCTGGTCAAGGTCATGGAGACTGACGACGAATTCTACCACACCACCCGTTCCCACGGTCCCGCCTGCTACGGTGTCCAAATTACCTTTGAGCAGATGAAATTGAATGGCAGCCTGCGCAACGAGGATCCGGAACGAAAGGTCATTTTCACCTTGTCTGAAACCACTCTGACCGGTTGCATGATTGGCAATCCCACTGTGCGGCTGCTGAACGGCGCTGCGTGGCTTGCTGCCGGCGACAGCGAGATCACCCTTCAAGAGGGCAGTGTCTCCGCCATCCAGGTACAGGAGGGCGCAAAAGTGCTCATCCACCTGCCAGACGGAAGCAGTATGACGATCTCGTAAGCGCAGTATGTAAATCTGTCAATTATGAATTATGTCACCCTCTATGCCAAAGACTTTCTGACATAGAGGGTGAATTTTTTTGCTCTCTGCGGCTTTCTGGGAGCGCAGCGATTATAAAATTATGTTAACTGGCATCCGCCTGTAAAATGACTTTATGTCAACTAAACTGGATGGAAATCATACTGCTTCCATTCATCCGTATTGCAACGGATTTGATGCCGTTTGCAGACATGACTGGCCCATGTCAATTCGTAGTTACCGTGTACAGCGAATAGAAATAGCCCTTTTTCTCCATCAGCTCTGCAAACTGTCCCTGCTCCTGCACCGTGCCGTCCCGCAGGACGATGATTTCGTCGTACTGTTCCAGCAGCGCCGCGTCCAGCCGGTGCGTGACGACCACGCGCGTCAGGCCGTCCAGATGCAAAATGGCGTCCGTGACCGCGAAGGCTGTCTGGTTGTCCAGGGCGGCAGTGGCTTCGTCCAGCAGCACTACCGGCGTGCCGCGCAGAAGGCACCGGGCAATGGAAATCCGCTGCCGCTCTCCGCCGGACAGGTTCACGCCGTTTTCCCCGCAGCGGTATTCCGCCCCACGCTGCTGCACCAGCGGCTCCAGACCGGACCGCCGGACCGCCATTTCCACCTGCTCCGGTGGAAACGCCCGAAACATGGTAATATTCTGGCGGATGGTGTCGTCAAACAGAAAGACGGTTTGTCCGATCAGGCTCATGAGGTCATACAGGCTGTTTGGGTCAATGTCCCGCAGTTCCGTGCCGTCTACCGTGATTGAGCCGTCATAGCTGTCATAAGCACCCATCAGCAGATTTAGAATCGTGCTTTTCCCTGCGCCGGAGGCCCCCACCAGGGCGTACTTCTTCCCCGGCTCCAGCGTAAATGAGAGATCCTTGAGCACTGGCGTCCTTGGCTCGTACCCGAAGGTCACATGGTGGAGCGTAATGCCGCGCTCCAATGCTGCTGGGATCATCCTGCCGGTGCGGCCGGTGTTTTCCGCCGAAAGTGCTGCCAGTTTTTCCACAAGGGTTTTGGCCGCTGTGCGGCTAGCCCAGTATTGGGGCACAATCTGCACTGGCTGCACCAGATAATTGCAAAGCTGCGTCATAATAATGACTGTACCCGCTGTGAGCCGTCCGCGAATCGCCAGATACGCCCCCACGAGAAAGATGCCCAACTGCAGCAAAAGGCCACACACATCTCCGTTGACCACCGCCAGCAATGCTTCCCACCAACGGCGGCGCAGCTTGATACGCTCCACGGTTTCATTGGCACGGTCAAACAGCGCCTGTGCCTCTCCCTCCGCCTTGAAGCTCTTGATCACAGAGAACCCGGATAGTAAGTCCTGAATTCGTGCCACAAACCGTTCATTCTCGTCGCTGACGGTCCGCTCCCGCCGCGCCAGCTGGCCACCCATGGCAATGGATGCGGCAATGGACACTGCGCTCAGCCCTACCGCCAGCGCTGTCATGGTAGGCGAATACCACAGCATCATCCCCAGGGCCCCTACGAACAAGGCACAGTGCATAATCAATATGAATGTACGGTTCAGATAGTTCTCCTCAATGGAACTGACGTCATTGGTCAGGGCGGAGAGATAGCTGCCCGTGTTCTCGCGGGCAAAGGCGCTGATGCTCTTCTCCGAGAGCTTTTGGAACGCAAAGGACTTATACTGCGCCAGCGCCCGGCAAATAAAGTCTGCCCGGATGCGATACATGGCCAGATCAAGAACCACGCTGGCCACAATAAGCCCCAGGGCTAAGAGACACAGCTGCCCTAACAGGGTCAGCTGCCCTGTCGCAATCACGTCCAGCACCTCGCCAAGAAGCCAGGACAGCACCAGAGATTGAGGCACCGTCAGCAGCAATAGGCCAATGCTAAGCAAAAAGCGGCTCCGATTGCCCTTGTAAAACGTGCGGAAATAGGCTTTGGAGGCAGGGGGTTCCATAGAATCTCTCCATTTCATGGCGTGTCCCTCTCCAAATCCTCTGGCACCGGCTCACACTGGCCGCCTTTTGCAGGACGGCGCAGCCAGGGCTTGGAACGCATGGTCAGCCCCATATAAAACAGATCCTCTTTTTCTAAAAAACAGCGGGCCATGTACAGAAACGGCACCAGCGCCGTATTGTCATGGACTCGATAGGCATTGACACTGCCCGCTTCTGTTTCCAGCTCCAGGCGGCGCAGAAGATTGTGCTGCGCCAACAGTTCCATGAGGGTTTCCGTTTCTGCCTGCGGTATTCCCATTTGCTGTGCCACCACAGCAGATAGATAGAGACGATTTGCGCCGCTGTACAGATGTTCCAACAGCTCCAAAGTTCCCGGTTGCGCCAGAGTTTGAAACAAGTCCCGGTAGCGGTCTGGCTCTGCAAAGTAAGCGCCATATCCTGCCTCCGGCTCTGGAAAGACGGACAGAAACGACAGATCCTCCGCATACACGCCGAAAAAAAGCCCGGCATCCATAGCTACGATGTCCCGCATGAGGATGGGGGTATTCCCTCCCAGCAACGTACTTTCGCAGTGCTTTCGACAGCCGATCTCCGGCGGCATTGGGTCGTTGGTACAAGCCACTTCCATGATGTTCCACAGAAGCCGTACCGCCAATTTCGGCCGCTTTTCCTCCGGTACGCTGGCAGTCCAGCGGCGCACGACCGCCTCGAGATCCGGCACGTCCTCACTTTGGCGGCCAAACAGGCTGTCAATGGTGACGCCCAACGTATCGGCAATGACCGGGAACAGCGCCACATCCGGCGCGCCGCCATTTTCCCATTTGCTGACTGCCTGCGCGGAAACCCCCACGGCTTTGCCCAAGGTTTCTTGCGTCATGCCGCGGGGGGTTT
>CBCPMX010000153.1:0-12405 GCA_965120355.1 uncultured Oscillospiraceae bacterium | reverse complement strand
AGGGGTGGACACCCCGGAGGGCGCCTCCTGGAAAAGAATCTGAAACAGACGATCTCTGCGGCTGGTCCGCGGACTGTCGTACAGCGCTGCCTGTTTTTGCAGGCAGCGCTGCATTTTTTTCAGAAACAGACAACATTCTGCGGCATTCTTGTTCATAAGTTATTCATATTTCCAACAAACTTTTCCTTTCTGTTTTGTACAATGTATCTAATCTCAAAAAAAGGATCTTTTGCCTTCACAAAATCTTCACATTTCATATACGAAATGCAACTTTTGATGCAAATATTTGCGGCAAAAGTTTCAGTCAAAATACATCCACTTTTTCTTGAAATTGTATTTTTATGGTTCGCATCCTTACTATAGATTGACAGTTCCAATACGAGTATAGATAATAGACGGGTCCCATACCCAGTCGTGGGAACGAATCAAGAAGGAGAGTGAGAGTATGACAGAACAAAACGACGGCCTGTTGGCAAAGATCGACCACATGATTGTGAAGATCATCCGGTATGTCTCCTATGTCTCCGGCGTGGCCCTGGTCGGGATTATGCTCGTGGCGTTTTTCAATGTCCTGGGCGAAAAAATCCTGAAGCACGGCATTCCGGCTTCCACAGAGATTATCCAGTATCTCCACATCCCAGTAGTCTTTCTGGCGGCCGCCTATGTGACCCTGGATACAGGACACACAAAAATCGACCTGCTGTCAAGCCATTTCCCCAAAGGGCTGCAAAACTTTTTTACCACCGTCGGCAACGTGCTGGGGGCGTTTATCTGTGGCTTTATCGGGGTTCGTGGCATTGTGCAGATGAACAAATTCATCAGCACCCATGCCAAATCCTCCACCACCGGTGTGGGCTTTGACAAATGGCCCTTTGCGCTGATCTTTTCCATTGGCTTTTTCCTGCTGGCCCTGAGCTTCGTGTGGAGCATTGTCCGCCAGTACACCTATATCGGGAATCAGAAGGAGGGTGGAAAATAAATGGATTATAACGCCATTGTCGGTCTCATCGCTTTTCTGGTGATGATGGTCATGATTTTCTGCGGTATCCCGGTGTTCGTCTCCATGCTGGTGGCAGCCTTTGGCGGCTTCATGGTGCTTTATGGCGGCAACCCGGTCATGATGGTAACCAAGTTTACCACCGCTCCCTTTGAACTGGGCGCCAACTACAACTACGCCGTGCTGCCCATGTTTATGCTGGTTGGCGCTTTGGCAGGAGAAACAGGCATCGCAAACGGGGCATTCTCGGCCATGAAATCCTGGCTTGGCCGGGTCAAAGGCGGCCTGCTGTATACTGTCGTAGCGGCCAACGCCGTGTTCGGCGCCTGCTCCGGCTCCTCTGTCGCCGGCAATATTGTGTTCGGCAAGCTGGCGATGCCCGAACTGAAGGAGGCCGGATATGACGAGTCCTATTCCATGGGATGCATTGCCGCTTCCGGCGCGCTGTCCACGCTGATTCCACCGTCCATGGCCATTATTATGTACTGCCTGATTTCACCCATTACCATGAGTGTCGGCACGGCTCTTATGGGCGGCGTGATTCCCGGCATTGTGACCGCCATCTGTCTGTGCATCACCATCCGGATCATTGGCCGAATCAAGCCTGGCGCGATCCCGCCCGGCGGCGGGCCAAAGGTTTCTATTGTAGAAAAGCTCAAGTCTCTGCGGCTTCTGATCCCCATTTTGTGCCTGTTCGGTCTGATCATCGGCGGCACCTTCGCGGGCCTGTTTACCGCCACCGTCGGCGGCGCCGTGGGCGCTGTGGCTGTGTGCATCTATGCCCTGGTCAAACGGCTGCCCCTGAAACAGATTGCCCACAGCATCTGGGAAGCCGCCACCATGGAGGCCGGCATCTTCCCCATTATCATTGCCGGTCAGATCTTTGGCTCTTTTATTTCCGCCACCCATCTGGCAGACACGCTGGCCAATATTATCGCCGGCGTCAACGCCCCGGCTTTTGTGATCTTTATGCTGGTTATCGCGCTGTACATTTTCTGCGGCTGCGTGATGGATATTGTGTCCATCATTATCATCACCGTGCCCGTGGTATTCCCGGTGCTGACCGCCGTGGGCTACAGCCCCTATGTACTGGTCATCTGCCTGTGCTTTATGTGCGAGATTGCCGGCTTGACGCCGCCGATCGGTATGAATGTCTTTGCCACCGCCAACGCCCTGCGGGTCAACCCCTCTCAAATTTTCAAGGGCGTCGTACCCTACTTCATATGTGAATTTGCAGTGGTGATTCTCATCGCCCTGTTCCCGCAGATCGTGCTCTGGCTGCCGTCCCTACTGGGCGCGCCGGGCCTTTAAACCGGTTGAATCGCCCCTGCGATCAACATATTATCTTTTTTGAAATGCTTGAGGAGGAAAGAAAATGAAAACGTCCAAGCTGTTAGCGCTGCTTCTTGCCGCCGCCCTGCTGTGCATGGCCCTGGCCGGCTGCGGTAGCTCCACAGAGCCTGCCCCGGCTGCATCTAGCGAGGCCCCAGCCAGTGAAGCTCCCGCCAGCGAAGCCCCCGCCAGCGAAGCCCCAACCAGTGAGACCCCTGCGGAGGCCGTAGAAGTGGAGCCCCTGAATATTATGTTCTCCACCGTGTATAACCAGACCGAAACCGGTGGCGAAATCATCCAGCACTTTATCGATACCCTCAGCCAAATGTCCAACGGCGCCATCACCGTCGAGATGTTCTGGGGCGGCACCCTGTTCAGCGACCCCGAGGCCCTGGACGGCGTGTCCAGCGGCGCAGTCAATATGACCGCCCTGGGCCATATGCCCCACCTGGGCACCTTGAACTACCTGGCTTTCCCCGGCTTTGCCCCCGGCGGCACACAGGCAGCCCTGGACTATTTTGACGAGCTGTTGTTCAACAACCCTGAGACCTCTGCCCTGATCCAGCAGGAAGCTGCCGACAACGGCATCATCTATCTTAACGTCCTCGCAGGCGGCGCCAACGCCTTCTGCGCCAAGTTTGAGTTCACCGATCTGGACAGTCTGGTAGCCGGTTCCGGCGCCTTTGGCAACATGGATGCCGCCATTTTTGAAGAGCTCGGTTTCCAGGTCTCCGCCATTGGCCCTGGCGATACCTACGACGGCCTGCAGCGCGGCCTTATCGATGCCACTCAGATGGGTTTGGCGCCCATGGTCTCCATGAGTTGGCAGGATGTGGCTTCCTATTGGGCTTTGGACGGCACCTACACCGCCGGCAATATGTTTACCGCCAACCTGGAGTGGTGGAACAGTCTCACCGACGCCCAGCGCCAGGTGATTCAGGCTGCCGCCGACGAAGTGGAGGCCTATTCCGGCACCATCTATGACGACTCTATCGCCAGCGACATCGCCATCGTGGAGGAGTCTACCGGCAACACCTTCGTGCAGTTCTCTGACGAAGACATTGACCGCATCTGGGCCGCGACCTTCGAGGCCAAGGCCGCCTCTGCCATGGATACCGCCAACGCCAATGGCAAGGGAGAAGGCATGACCAAGATCCTGGAAGTCGCTGCGGACCTGACTGGCTACGATTGGGTTCATTGATCGCCGGCCCGGCAATCAGTGTCCCGATGGGCTGCTTTTGACAAAGGACCGTCTCTGTGGGGCCGGAAGTATCCGGCTCCACAGGTTTTTTTGATCTCCGGCGCGGATATGCAGAAAGATCCTGCATTGCTGCAAAATTCTTCTACAACCCTACAGGCCCAGACAACCTGTTCTTGTCCGGGCCTGTAGGGTTTTGTGTTGTATTTTCCCCAAAAACCATGAATAATATACACATACTATTCAGAAAGGGGTTAGAATATGTCTTATTCCACATCCATGCGGGGGATCACCCGCCGCGGCCCATCCTACCGATTTACAGTCTACATGGGCCGACCCAAGTACGCCGGTACAAGACCTGGCGGCCTCCCAGCGGTCTGCCTCGCTGGGAGGCCGACCGCCGCGCTGCCGAGGCTTACCGGCGCTTCAAAGCCCAGTGCCGCGGCAGCGAAGAGGACGGAGACATCCTCCGGTTCGCCGACTTGTATCAGTTCTATTTTGAAGAATACGCGCCTGCGCGGCTGAAGCCCTCCACCATATACAACTACCGCCGGATGGGGGACACGTGTATTTTGCCTGTCTTTGGCCGGCGGCCAGTCTCTCAAATCACCACAGCGGAGCTGTCTGCTTTTTTCATGGGCCATCCTGCCAAGGCCGGGGCCACCTGCGTCAAACTGAAGGTGATTATGTCCAGTATTCTGTCCTTTGCCGTTCAGCAGGGATATCTGACGGATAACCCCTGCCACCGTGCGCTGTGCCGGCCGCCGGAAAGCAAAACTGCCACCGTCCTCTCCCTGGAGGATGCCAGCCGGCTCAATCACGTCCTGCGCGCCAACTTCTGCACCGAAAATGTGATTCTGCATACCATGCTGCACACTGGCATCCGTACTGGCGAGTGCCTGGGACTGCAGTGGAAGGATGTGGACTTTGAGAACCAGATCCTGCACATTCGCAACACGCTCAGCAGCTGCGGCAGCGGCCCCTATCTTTCCTCGCCAAAAACAAAATCTTCTCAGCGTTCTATTCGCTTTGATGCGTGCGTGTTTGAGCAGCTGCGCAAGCAGCAGGTCTTTCAGGAGCAGCAAAAAGCCGCCGCCGGAAGCTGGACATATCCCAGCATGGTTTTTACCAACAATACCGGCGGCTACTACAGCCGCTGTCACCTGCGGCTGTACATGCTCCAGCTCTTCAAAGAAAACGACCTGCCCACCTGTACCCTCCACAGCCTGCGGCACACCTTCGCCACGCTGATGATCAATGCCGGTGTACACATTAAAAAAGCGGTCAGCAGTGTTCTTGGCCACAGCTCCATCTCCGTCACCGGCGACGTCTATTCCCATACTTTAGCAGAATATGAAGCCAAAGCGGCGGCCGCCGTCTCTCTGAAACTGGGCTGAACGCAGCAATGCCTGAAAACTCAGGGCTGCCGCTGCATTCTGTTCGCGGCGGCCCTGAAAGTGCGGCATATGGTGGTTCCACTGCATTTATTCACTATATCTTGTGGTTTTGTCACCGCTGCGCCTTTGAAATTTTTCGAAGGCAAACACATCGGGAAATCTGCGCAAATTGGGCCGATTTCTCTATTTTTTTGCTGTTTTCCACCGTTCTTTCCACAGGCAAAATCCATCTGTCCAGCTCCTTGCCCGCACCCCAAAACCACAATATATTGTGGTTTTATCTTCTCACAATCAGAACATATTGAATTTTCTCCTTGACAATCGGTAAGAGTATGCTATAATGGAACCCGTCCGATTCAGAATACACTATGATACGAAAGACCATGCGCACAGCGCATTGTATGGAGGATGAGAACATGCAGGTTGTCAAACGCGACGGCAGCATTGTCAGCTTCGACCGTTCCAAGATCAAAGAGGCCATCCGCAAGGCCAATCAGTCTGTGGAAGAGCCGGAACGGGTGACTGAGGCAGACATCGAAGAGATCACCGCATTCATTGAACAGAAAAAGCGGCAGCGCATTCTGGTGGAAGATATTCAGGACTTGGTGGAGAGCAAGCTCATGGAGAAGCAGAAGTATCCGCTGGCCAAGAATTACATCATCTACCGCTATACCCGCGCGCTGGTCCGTAAGCAAAATACCACGGATGAGAGCATTCTGAAGCTTTTGCACAACGAGAACAAAGAGCTGGCAGAAGAGAACTCCAATAAAAATACCATGATCGCCGCTACCCAGCGCGACTACATTGCTGGTGAAGTGAGCCGAGACTTAACCCGCCGGCTGCTGCTCCCGGAAAAGATCGCCAAGGCGCATGACGAAGGCGTGCTCCATTTTCACGATGCCGACTACTTTATCCAGCCCATTTTTAACTGCTGCCTGATCAACATTCAGGACATGCTGGACAACGGTACTGTGATGAACGGCAAGCTCATCGAAAGTCCCAAGAGTTTTCAGGTTGCCTGCACCGTCATGACTCAGATCATTGCCTGCGTCGCCTCCAACCAGTACGGCGGCCAGAGCGTCGATGTGGGGCACTTGGGAAAATACCTGCGCATCAGTTACAATAAATTCAAGACCCGTTTTCTCCAGGACTGCGGCGAGGACGCCGATCCGGAGCTGATCGAGCGGCTGACCATGGACCGGCTCCAGGATGAGCTGCGTTCCGGCGTACAGACCATCCAATATCAGATCAATACCCTCATGACCACCAACGGCCAATCTCCCTTTGTCACCCTGTTCCTGAATCTCCAGGAAGACGACGAGTACGTCCGGGAGAACGCCATGATTATCGAGGAGATCCTGCGCCAGCGTCTGGAGGGCATCAAGAATGAAAAGGGCGTCTATGTGACCCCCGCTTTCCCCAAGCTGGTCTACGTCCTCGACGAGCACAACTGCCTCAAGGGCGGCAAATACGACTATATCACCCGCCTGGCCGTCAAATGCTCCGCCAAACGGCTGTATCCTGACTACATCTCCGCCAAGAAAATGCGGGAAAACTACGAAGGCAACGTGTTCTCCCCCATGGGCTGCCGCAGCTTCCTGGCCCCCTGGAAGGATGAGAACGGCCAGTACAAGTTTGAAGGCCGCTTCAATCAAGGTGTTGTATCCATCAACCTTCCTCAGATCGGTATTCTGGCGCAGGGCGACGAGGATGCTTTCTGGAAGCTGTTTGACGAGCGTCTGGATCTGTGCTTTGAGGCCCTTATGTGCCGGCACAACGCTCTAAAGGGCGTCAAATCCGACGTCTCCCCTGTCCACTGGCAGTATGGCGCCATCGCCCGCCTGCCCAAGGGCGAGCCCATCGACAAATACCTCTACGGCGGCTATTCCACCATTTCTCTGGGCTATATCGGCTTGTATGAAGTCACCAAACTGGTCAAGGGCGTCAGCCACACCACCCCGGAAGGCGAGGAATTTGCCCAGCGGGTCATGCGGCACATGCGCAGCAAATGCGACCAGTGGAAGGCCGAAACCAATATCGGCTTTGCCCTCTATGGCACGCCGGCCGAAAGCCTGTGCTACCGCTTTGCCCGCATCGACCAGGAGCGCTTTGGCACCATCCCCGACGTCACCGACAAGGGCTACTACACCAACTCCTACCATGTGGATGTTCGGGAGCACATCGACGCATTTTCCAAGTTCAAATTTGAAAGCCAATTCCAGAAAATCTCCTCCGGCGGTTCCATCAGCTATATTGAGATTCCCAACATGCGCCACAACCTGGAGGCCATGGAGGATGTGGTCCGGTTTATCTATGACAACATTCAATACGCCGAGTTCAATACCAAATCTGACTACTGTCATGAGTGCGGCTTTGATGGGGAAATCCTCATCAACGACAATCTGGAATGGGAGTGCCCTGTCTGCCACAACAAGGATCAAAGCAAAATGAATGTTACCCGCCGCACATGCGGTTATTTGGGTGAGAATTTCTGGAATGTGGGCAAGACCAAAGAAATCAAAGCCCGCGTGCTGCACCTGTGAGCACAGGGGAATTGTGCATCCATTGCCTGACGGGGGATATGGGGAACCGGATTGCTTCCATATCCCCCGTTTTGCCGCCGGTTCGGCGCATTTTGGGGAGGTTATTGCCATGAACTACGCCACCATCAAGCCTTATGACATTGCCAACGGTCCCGGTGTACGGGTCAGTCTGTTCGTCTCCGGCTGCACACACCGCTGCAAAGACTGCTTCAACCCGGAAACCTGGGACTTTCAGTACGGGCAGCCCTATACCCAGCAGACAACCGCGTTTATTTTAAAAAGTCTTGCGCCTTCCTATATCCGGGGCCTGAGCCTGCTGGGAGGCGAACCCTTTGAGCCGCAAAATCAGCCGGTGGTGCTGGATCTTTGCCGCCAGGTAAAGGCCCAATACCCAGACAAAGCCATCTGGTGTTATTCCGGCTATACCCTGGACAAGGAGTTGCAGCAGCCCAGCCGCGCCCGCTGTGAAAGCACCGACGCGCTGCTGCAGCTGCTGGACGTACTGGTGGACGGAGAATTTGTGGCCGCTGAAAAGGATCTGACACTGCGGTTCCGCGGCTCCCGCAACCAACGGATTCTCGACGTTCCCCAGACGCTGGCGCGCGGGGAGATTGTACTCTGGTCTGACGCCTATGAATAAGGAGAAGATGCCCATGGAAAAGCAGCCTGTCCGCGTGCAGAAGCTCCACCCGGACGCCATTCTGCCCACTTATGGCTCGGCCTTTGCCGCCGGCGCCGATCTATATGCCCTGCCGGGTCAGAACACTGTCATTGCGCCCGGCGAAACTGCTTGGATTCACACGGGACTGGCCATGGAAATCCCCATTGGCTATGCTGCCCTGATCTTCGCCCGCAGCGGCTTGGCCTGCAAGCAGGGGCTGGCCCCTGCCAACAAGGTGGGCGTGGTGGACCCGGACTATCGCGGAGAATTCATGATCGTACTGCACAACCACAGCACACACGAAGCCGTTGTCCACGGTGGCGACCGCATCGCCCAGATGGTCATAACGCCCTATCTGACAGCAGAGTTTCTGGAAACCGACACGCTTTCCGATACAGACAGGGGCGCCGGCGGCTTTGGATCCACCGGCACAAGATGAGCGCCCCGCTCCTCGCCAAAACCGGACGGCCTGTGGTTTAGCAGTACTGTTCCAAACGATGCAATCAGCGGGAGAAAGTCAGGGAACCCGCCTGGCTTTCTCCCGCTGAACTTCTCTGCACCGGGCAAAGCGCCCGAACCCTGGCCAGTGCTTCACATGCCCCATGTATATGGTGCCTCACCTTCGGGTGTGGAAACAAAAACGCCGGCGTGCCACAAGGCACGCCGGCAAAATTGTGACAGCAGATTATCTGGCCAGATAGCGCTCATAGGCACTCTGATATGCCGCAATACACTCCTCAATGCCCATTTGCTGCAGGGTGGCCAAATAGTCATTGAATTCACTCATGGGCCTCTCCCCTATTATGAATTTCAAAATCTGCTCATCATAATACGTCTTCATGTCGCTCATGAGCTTGGAGCACTCTTCACTCTCTTCCGTATTCAGCGCCGCATAGGACGGATATACATAGGCGTTGTCATTCCGGGTAGACCAGATCTCACGAATTTGGAGTTGCTGCGCAGAGTAGTTGGCGTCCGTTTTGGTGTTATCCACAAAGTAGCCGCCGCCGTTAAACTGCGCATAGATGGAAATGGCAATGTCAAACGGCAGCCCCTCCGGGTTGTTCAGCACCATGTCGTTGAAGGCAGGATTTCCATTTTCATCATAGTCCCACGACAGGCCCTGTACGCCGTAGTTGGCCAGCAGCCCGCCTTCTTCCGAATACCAGTAATCGCACCACTGTACAGCCAACACAGGATCCTCGCAGGATGTAGAAATAAAATGTCCGCCTGTGGTATCCACCTTACTAAATACACTGGAAAAATGGCTGGTCTCTCCGGCATTCAATACCGGCATATACGTTGCCATGATGTAAAAGTCTTCGTCGCCGGACGTAGTTGTATCGTAAGATAGCGTCTCATTCAGGGAATTGTACCAGACACCCACTTCCCCACTGTTAACCAGACTGTTTTCCGGGAACTGCTGGTCCGAAGACTGGCTGTAGAAGTCCTGATAAATCAATCCTTCTGCATACCACTGATTCATCATGGTCAAGAAGTCGCCAAACGCCTCCTCATAGAATCCAAAATGGACTTCTCCATCCACAACATAGAAGGTGTTGGTAATGCCGTAACCTGCCATAATCTCCGACACAACGCCGGACGGATTGCACCAATAGGGCGACGGTACATCCAGCTCATCCCGGAACGCAACCAGCACGTTGTACAGATCGTCATAGGTTTCCGGCGTCTCCAAGCCCAGCTCATCCAGCCAGTCCTGCCGCAATACCAGGCCGCCATTGATCGCCATATTGTCATCATTGACGCCGCAGAAGGATGGCAGCCGCCCCTCGTCCGTATGCACGGCCAGCTCAATTTCCGCATCCGAGTGGATCAGCGCATAGTAATTGGGCGCATACTCGTCAACCAGTTCTGAAAGATCCAAGATAATCTCATCATCAATGGCCTGATCCAACGAACCGATATAACTGCCGCCAAAGCCATAAATAATGTCCGGATAGGCATTGGAAGCAATCATCAGATTAAATTGTTCCGTCAGCGCGGCCAGGGAAACCCCGATGATATCCAGATTGACACCGGTTACTCTGGTCAGCTCTTGGAACACCGGCTTTTCTTCCAGAGAAGGCAGATAGTTGGGGATAAACGGCGGATAGCTGTACCAATAGGTCAGAGTCACATCTCCGTCGGCCAGCGGCAGCACCAACGGAGCAGGCCCTTCCGGCACTTCCGGTTCCTCCGGTTCGGCGGCTGTCTCAGCACTGGTTTCCGGCTCGGCAGCGGGCGTTTCCGACGGTTCCTGCGCAGCGGAAGCCGGCGGCTCCTCTTCTGCCGTTTCCACGGTCTCCGAACTCTCCGCGGCCGTGCTGGGTTCCTCGGATGCAGTGGTGCTTGACGTCCCGCCGCAGGCCGTCAGACTCAGCAGCATCACAAGTACCAAGAGAATTGCAAAAACGCGATTTGTCTTTTTCATTCTGTTCTTCCTTTCTCAAATTTATTGTGCAGGTGAAAGCTATCTTCCCGCTTTACAACAGATTCCAGGGCTGAATATCGCTTGGAAATGTCATTATGTCCCGGCGCGTACGAGTTTTCATCATCCAGCGTATGGTATGGTTCCGGCCAATGCACGGTATCCTGCACGGGCTGCGTCATGGAGGCGTTCTGGTGCAGAGGACCGGGATCGGTACACGGCGGACCGCCTAAGCGCTCGCTTTCGGTCTTTTTTGCGGGCGCCTTGCTGCCGGAAGCACCGGGAGCCGTCAATCTAGGACCGCCAGGACCGCCGGGGCCTTCTCCGGGACCGCCAGGGCCGCCGGGACCGCCAGGACCATCCTCAGCACCGGGGGGCGGGCCGAAGGGGGAACGACCTGTGACGGCCTGGTCATACATTTCTCTTGCCCAATTCTTCTTGCCATAGCTCGATCCAATATCCGGACAGACATGCTCATGGAAATAGTACCAGTTTCCGTCTTCTTCATCATAGGCAAAATCAGAACCATAGCGCTCCCACAAGAAGCCTCCGTCTCGGCCAGTTCCCATCCCGGGCATTCTGGCCATCATGGTGCCAGGAGTCAGATAGCAGGCACGACCGCTTTTACCGTCCTCTGCAATCTCAATCACTGGCGAGGCCAGGCAGTGCAGCGCCGTACAGCCCACACTACGGGCATCAAAATAAGATGCGCCCTTCCAGTTCTGAATATGACGGCAGTAGCGCTCATAGTAGCCCTTTTCAGGGTTGACCACCGAACCGTACCAGACCTCCTCGAATCCAACCATGCGTCCAAAGAAATGCGCCCAAGTCACGTCATCGCCGCGATACCAGACAGAGTCCCATTCCTCTTTGGAATACCCCATGCCATGCAAATAGGCGTGCTTTGCTTTAATCTGTTCGATCTCCTGGGCGCCAATGGCATTGTGGAGCCGCTCTTTGAAAGACAAGTTTTGATAGATCATGACAAACACCTCCTTTATTTGTACAATCCGATTTTGTAGCAGCTGGGCTTACCCTCTGGGCTGTAGCTTACTGCGGGATCATAGGTGTAATAGGGGCGCGGCAGGCGCTCCCACATATCGGTCCAGCCATAAAAGGCGTCGTAGACCACATCCGGAATCGTGGGCTGGCCGGCGGCCTGCTCCACCAAATCGTTGCCCCAGGGCGCGGCAGGCGGTATTTCACTGTATTCGTGACCGGCAGGAATAATGTGGTCATAGGTAATCAACAAATGCCAGATCTTCCACTGTCCATCCTCACAGGCCAGGTCCGCATACATCCGGCCAAAGGTGAAAAAGCTGTCTGAATCCCCGTCCGGCTTTCCTACACAGTACAGTCCGCAGTCATAGCCGACAAACTTGGCGGTTTTGCCATCGTAGGCGATCTCCACCAGCGGTGTATTCATCGTGTGCATGGCCATAAACCCAAGCCCCAAATTGCTTTCATCCGCTTTTATGGAGGGATCCGCCTGTGCGTAAAGCGCCAGCTGTTCTTTGCGCAGTTGGGCAGCATCCACCACATAATGCTGCGCAATGTTGTCCATGCCGGTGTAATAGCCATTGTTATAGCCCAAAATGGCTGTATCCCGATTTGCTTTTTTGGTTACCCACAGGTCGTTCAGCTCTTTTCGGCGGGCATCGCCGGCCAGAAAATAGCAATGACGACTCATCAGGTCTTTGATCGCTTCCTTATCCATCAATCGAACAGCCAACTCTTCATCTGTAAAAACAGGCTTTTTGCTTTCCATGGTTATGACCATTCCTTTCCGCTGCGCTTCAAGGCACCAAAGGGAATGAAACACAGGCACCTCTGACGCAGCCAGTCGTAA
>CBCPMX010000152.1:0-8860 GCA_965120355.1 uncultured Oscillospiraceae bacterium | reverse complement strand
ACAAAGGGCTCTGGGAGGGAGGGCGGGGGGGGGTGGTGGGGTGGAAAAAGTAAAATGCAACCGGAGGGCCGGGGGAAAAGGCTTCTTCGCACCCGGCCCCATGTCTTTGCGTCCCACGGGCAGCACTGTACGCCCAGCGCGCCAGCCCGGAAAAAATGTCCGTTTCCGGGCTCCCAATTCCTATAGAAAGCGTGGTTTTATGAACCTTTCTCCCCTGGGTCCCTGGCGGGACCTGCTGTCAGATACGCTGGCCGCGCCGTTTTTTGCGGAACTGTGCCGCCGGGTGGACACTGCCTATGCCCAGACCACGGTGTTCCCGCCGGAGGAGGACCTGTTCACCGCCTTTGCCCTGACCCCTCCGGCACAGGTTCGGGCAGTGATCCTGGGCCAGGATCCCTACCATGAACCGGGACAAGCCCATGGCCTCAGCTTTTCCGTGCGCCGGGGCGTGCCCCTGCCCCGGTCTCTGCGAAACATCTACCAGGAGCTGTACAGCGATCTGGGAATCCCGCCCGCCAACCACGGCTGTCTTGAGGCCTGGGCGCGGCAGGGGGTTCTCCTGCTCAACACGGTGCTGACCGTGGAGCAGGGCAAGGCCAACAGCCACAAGGACTTTGGCTGGCAGACGTTCACCGGCGCCGTGACGGCGGCCATTGCCGGCCTGCCCCAGCCGGTGGCCTTTGTCCTCTGGGGCAATCAGGCGGCAAAAAAAGCCCCCGTGGCTGCCGGCAGCCCCTATCCCCGGCTGGTCATTCAGTCGGCCCACCCCAGCCCCTTGTCGGCCCGCCGGGGCTTCTTCGGCAGCCGGCCCTTCAGCCGGATCAACGCCTTTTTGTGCGAGCACGGAGACCCCGGCATCAACTGGAGGCTGTAGGGCTTTGGCGTTCCTCCGGCATTCCGCGCCCTTCCCCGCTGCGCTTCCAATGAACGTAATACCGCAAAAAGCGCCCAAACAGCAAACACAGGCCACTCCGAAAAGCGGCCTGTGTTTGCTGTAAAGCGGGTTACTGCACTTGCAGGGTAATGGCGCCGGCGTACTCGCCGGGCTGCAGCGGCTGGGCCGCGCCGTCCACCAGGAGCGTGACGGCTTTGCCGGCAGGCGCGTCAATGACGGCGCCTTCCTCCACAGTCAGCTTGGTCAGATAGGAGGTCTCCGTGACAGTCCAGCGGGCGTCGCCTTCCACGGTGACGATCACGCCGTTGTTGACGGCGGGGCACAGGGTATTGACCACCTCGCCCATCTCTTCGCAGTTCTCTTTGCAGACCTTCTCCACCCGGTGCTTGGCTACGGTGGCGGAGATGGCGCCGGTGAGGCCGGCGCTGCGCAGCGTCACGGACAGGTTGCGGACGCCGTCATAGCCGTTGCCCTTGCCGCCAGGGCCGCCGCCGGGACCACCGGGACCACCGGGGCCGCCGGGGCCGCCGGGGCCTTCGGGACCTTCGGGGGCCGGGCCGGGAGGCGGACCCATGGGGGCTTTGGGGCCGGTATCGCCCTTGTTCTGGGTGGAGCCGTTGAAGATGGAGCCGTCCAGCTCCGTATTGGAGATGGTGCAGAGCACATCGTACGTCTCCCGGGCCACGGTCACATCGTGCGCCGGGTCAAAGACGTCCGGCTCCTTGGGATCGATATAGTAGCCGGTGGGGCTGCCGGGGTCGTCGCAGTTCATCAGCTGGAGCAGGATGCCGTTGGCGGCGTTGATCTGGGTGTCGTCAATCTCCACCACCGGGGCGCAGCCGCGGATGACAATGGCGGTTTCGCCGGTGTTGAGCACGGTGCCTTCGGCAAAGCGGAGCTTGCCGCCCTCGTTGCGGAAGGACATGGTGGCAAAGCGGCCGGAGTTGACCGTGGTGCCGTTGAAGATGCCGGAGGCCGTCTCGTTGGCCTGGATCAGGGCATAGTCCGGTACATCGATGACGCAGTTGTCAAAGGTGTCCACACAGTCGCCGATGGAAAATGCGCCGTAGCCGCTCTGGCCGGTGATGGCGATGTGGGAATCCTTGATGTTCAGGCGGCAGCGCTGGACGCCGTCGGTGGACATGACGCCCCAGCCCTCGCTGAGCAGTTCACAGTTGGTGTAGTAGGCGTCGGCATAGTCGGCCAGGTTGGTGGCGCGGCAGTTGCCCCGCAGGCCCAGCATCCAGGGCACCCGGCGCATATTGCCGGGCATGACGTTGTCCTCGTAATCGGCGGGCAGAATGCCGTCAAAGGCCTGGATCCGGGAGTTGTTGACATAGAGCACCGAGTTGCCGCCGGCAAACACTGCGCCGCGGGCTGCGCCGCGGGTAATCACATTGGCGTCGTTGACCATGACCATGGCCTTGTCGCCGGCCATCAGGCCCGCACCGTAGCCGATGAAGTCGTTTTCGCCGTTGCCCAGCAGCTCCACCGTGACGTTGTTCATGGCATAGGGGCCTTCGCCGCCGGCAAAAATGCCGTTGAGGCATTCGTCCTCCGCGCGGATGACAATGCCGTCAGCCACACCGTCCTGGGCCGCGCCGTCCAGAATGGCGGCGGGAACGGATTTTTCCGGCACCACCTTGCTGTTTTCGGCGTAGACGACGGCGCGGAAGTCCTTGCTGCCGCCAAAGCCGCTGCCCACGGGAATGGCATCGGCCACCGTCAGAACAATCTTTCCCTCGTAGTTGCCGGGAACCGGCTTGCGGGGCACGCCATTGAGGGTCATGGTCAGGGTTTTCCCCTCCGGCGCAGCC
Organism: uncultured Oscillospiraceae bacterium; assembly: GCA_965120355.1. Lineage (GTDB taxonomy): Bacteria > Bacillota > Clostridia > Oscillospirales > Oscillospiraceae > CBCPMX01. Next base: position 6,148 of record CBCPMX010000152.1, on the reverse strand, counting down.
AGGCTGGCGCCTTCGGCAATGACCAGGCCGAACAGCTCCGTGGTCTCGGGGACGATCCACTGACCTTCTACTTTCTTAAAAACTTTCATACAGTACCTCCGGTTCATTGACGTTCGGGAAACGCTGAAACAACCGTCCGCAGCGGCGGACGGCGCTTCCGCCCCAGCTGTCAGGATGAGACGCGAAACCAATTCTTCCGCTTTTCATACCCTGAATTGGATCCGGCGGGTTTGTCCACAGCACGTACGGCTGCATCTGCGCTTCCAACATGAAAAGACTGTGCAAAAAACAATTTCGCATACTAATTGTATCACGCATCCGCCGGTATTGCCAGACATTTCGCAGAAATTGAATGTGCAGCGTAAAATCTGATAGTACGGATTCCACGGCCTGCCCGCACCGGAGGCCCGCAGGCCGGCTGCCGGCACGCCGCGGCGCCCTGATCCGGCCTGCACCGCCTTGCATTTGCCGCATTTTATGGTATACTTGGAAGAGAGGAAGGAGCAGCTTTATGCGAACAGGGGTGATGCGCACATGGAGCTTTATCGCGTTCTTCTGGCGGATGACGAGGAGGAGATCCGGGAAGGCATCAGCCGGAAAATTGACTGGGACGCCCTGGGCTTTACCCTGGTGGGTCAGGCGGAAAACGGGGCGGAAGCGCTGGAAATGGCCGAGCAGCTGCGGCCCGATGTGGTGCTGACCGACATTAAAATGCCATTTATGGACGGCCTGGAACTGTGCCGGCAGCTGAAACCGCGGCTGCCGGCGGCGAAGCTGGTGGTATTTTCCGGCTTTGACGACTTTGCCTATGCCCAGCAGGCCATTGGCCTGGAGGTTTCCGAGTACATTCTCAAACCCATCAATGCCGCAGAGCTGGAGAGCGTCCTGACGCGGCTGCGGCAGCAGATTGTGGAGGAGCGGCTGGCCCGCCGCGATGTGGAAACGCTGCGCCGCCGGTATGCCGAGAGCCTGCCGGTGCTGCGGGAGCTGTTTTATAACCAGCTGCTGGACGGCCGCATTCCCCAATCCGGCATTGCCGAGCGGGCCGCCCGCTATGAGATCGATTTGCCCGAAGGCTGCTGGACCGTGGCCATGGTGCAGGCCGGCGGTCTCCACGAGGAAACGGCAGCGGAGCAGGACAACCTGCTGTTGATGTCGGTGCAGTCGTTTTTCGACAGTCAGTTTTCTCTGGAGGGGTGTACGCCGCAGCTCCTGCTGTACAACGACCAGGTGACGCTGCTGGTGCCCCTGGGGGAACAGGAACGGATTTATCCGCTGATTGCGGAGCTGGAGCGGCTGTGTATCCTGGCAAAGAGCCTGCTGAATACGGATTTGACCGTGGGTGTCGGCCTGCCCTGCGCCAACCCCGGCGAACTGCGGCAGAGCATGGAGGGCGCGCGGACGGCGCTGGCCTACCGCGTGCGCATGGGCACGGGCTGCGCCATCTATATCGGCGATATTGAACCGGACAATCCGGAGCCGCTGGCCCTCAGCGAGGACGACCAGCGGGCGCTGACCACGGTCATCCGCCTGGGCACGGAAGAACAGCTGGAGGCCCTGACGGCACAGCTGCTGAACCGGGCGCGGGAGAGCCGCCTTCCCCTGCCGCAGTGTCAGCTGTATTTTGCTGTATTTTATGGAGCTGCTGTTGTGCCTGATCCGTCTGGGCCGGTCCTGCGGGCTGGACATGGGTACCGTGTTGGGCCAGGAGGACGGCGGTATGGATTTGAGCAGGCCCGGCTCCCTGGAGACGATGGAGCGCTGGTTCACCAGCTGCTGCAAACGCCTGCGGGAGCTGCTCAGCCGCCAGCGCAGCGATTCGGCGGGCCGGACCATCGAGCGGGCCATCGAGTACATTCAAAACCACTATGCCGACAGCGATTTGAACGTGGAGGTTCTGTGTACCTATCTGCATCTGTCGCCCTCCTATTTTTCCACGCTGTTCAAGCGGGAGATGGGGATGAGCTTCACCGCCTATGTGACGCAGCTGCGGATGGAACAGGCGGCAGCGCTGCTGCGCCAGACCGAGGAAAAGACGTATCTGATTGCGGAAAAAACGGGGTATGCCGACCCCAACTATTTCAGCTATGTATTTAAGCGGCATTTCGGCATGTCGCCGTCCAAGTACCGCGCCGGCGGCTAGCTCCGGGCCGGCGCCGGCAGACAGGAGGGAACAGCCATGAAGACGCGGCTGACGCGCCTGCGGGAACGGGGCGCGGGGCGGAATATACGGATCCAGACGGCCATGACGCTGGCCTTCACCGGCACGGCGGCGATTGCGCTGCTGCTGGCGACGCTGGGCCTGTGCTGGGTACTGGATGCGCCGGTATCTGCCGCGGCCCCGGCTCTGGTGGGCGCCGCGCTGCTGCTGGCGGTGTTGGCGGTGGTGAATTTCCACATTGCCGGCCGCATCACCGACCCCATCCGGCGGTTGAACCGGGCCATTGGCGAATTGGAAGTGGGAAAAGATGTCCTGGAGATCGAAGAGAGCGGCTGCCGCGAGCTTCGGCGGCTGACCCATGCGGTGGTTTCCACCGTCTCCACCATGCGCCACCTGATGGACGACATCATCGTGCAGGAACAGCAAAAACGCCGGCTGGAACTGGATGTGCTGCAGTCCCAGATCAATCCCCATTTCCTATACAATACCCTGGACTCGGTCATCTGGATGACGGAGGCGGGGCGGTATGACGAGGCCATCCAGATGGTCACCTCTCTGGCGCGGCTGTTCCGCATCTCTCTGAGCCGCGGAGAAAACATCATCTCTCTGGCCGATGAGCTGGAGCATGCCCGCAACTATCTGAACATCCAGAAAATCCGGTTTAAAAACCGCTTTGAGGCGGTCATTGAACTGGAGCCGGGCATGGAGTCGCTGCAAACTCTGAAGCTCATCGTCCAGCCCCTGCTGGAAAATTCCATTTACCACGGCCTCAGCGCGGCGGAGGACGACGGCCTGATCTGCGTGCGTGCATACCGGGAGGGCGGCGACGCGGTGATCTGCGTCGCGGACAACGGCATGGGCATCCGCCCGGAGAAGGCGGCCTCCCTGCTGGACGACGGCCCGGAGAGCGGGACGGCAGCCTCCAGCGGAATTGGCCTGCGCAATGTCCACCGGCGCATCCGCCTGACCTTTGGCCCGCCCTACGGCCTGACCATCGAAAGCGAGCCGGACGAAGGCACCCGCGTCTATATCCGGCTGCCCGCTCTGACCAAGGAGGAAGCTGCCCCATATCAGTTGGAAGGATACAATTTGACCGGCAAAAACTCGTAAAAAAATGCAATAGACCGCGGAGGAAGAACGTGGTACAATGGCGGGGGCAGCGTGGAACTTCCAGCTGCGGCATACCGCGTTTCGTGTCCCTGCGCCGGTTCCGGCGCAGACATCAGGAAGAATGAGGTGACTACCATGAACATGTTTGAATCCCTGCTGCAGGCCCTGGCCGGCGGCCAGCACGACGCCGCTTTGGCAGCCGTCTACGGTCCGGACACAGCGGCAGCCCGCACCCGCGCCATGGACGTGGTTCGCGGGTATATGGAGACCTTTCCCTTTGGGCCGGAGACCCGGCCCGCCCTGTTCAGCGGCCCGGGCCGCACAGAGATCGGCGGCAACCACACCGACCACCAGCACGGCCATGTGCTGTGCGCCAGCGTCAATCTGGATCTGCTGGCCTGCGCCGCCTGCAACGGCACCCAGACCATCCGCATCCACTCCGCCGGATATCCGGCCCTGACGGTGGATCTGGAGGATCTGCTGCCCCGGGAGGAGGAGCGCAACACCTCCGCCGCCCTGGTCCGCGGCGTAGCCGCAAAGATCCAGAGCATGGGCTACCCACTGCAGGGCTTTGACGCTTACTGCGTATCCAGCGTCCTGTCCGGCTCCGGCCTGTCCTCCTCTGCGGCCTACGAGAGCCTGATCAGCAATATTCTCAACACCTTCTGCTGCGGCGGGGCGTTGGATCCCATTACCCAGGCCAAGATCGGCCAATATGCGGAGAATATTTACTTCGGCAAGCCCTGCGGTCTCATGGATCAGATGGGCGCCTGCGTCGGCAACGTGGTGGCCATCGACTTTGCAGATCCGGCTGCGCCGGAAGTGCGGCGGGTGGACTACGATTTCTCTGCCTCCGGCTATGCCCTGTGCATTGTGGACACCGGCTCCTGCCACGCCGATTTGACCGATGACTATGCGGATATTACCCGGGAAATGGGCGCTGTGGCGGCCTTTTTCGGCAAACAGGTGCTGCGGGAAGTGGAGGAAGCGCAGTTCCGGGCGCAGATTCCGGCCATTCGCTCCGTCACCGGCGACCGGGCCGTGCTGCGCGCCCTGCACTATTTCCACGACGACCGCCGCGCCCAGGAAGAGGCGGAAGCCCTGGAACAGAACGATTTCCAGCGGTTTTTGGATCTGGTGAACGCCTCCGGCCGCTCGTCGGCGCTGTGCCTGCAAAACACCTGGTCCCCCGCTGACCCGCGGCAGCAGGCCATCCCCCTGGCCCTGGCAGCAGCAGAAGAAGCGCTGGGCGGCCGCGGCGCAGTCCGCGTTCACGGCGGCGGCTTTGCCGGCACCATCCAGGCCTTTGTGCCGGAGGATCTGCTGGCGCAGTTCCGGCAGACCATGGAGGATTTGCTGGGCGAAGGCATGTGCCATGTGCTGCGGATTCGCCCGGTGGGCGGGTGCTGCATTCTCAATTCGCCGGAGGCGCTGTGAGCGGCTCAGCAACCACGCCGCGCTTCAGCGCGCTCCTGCGGCGGTAATTTGATGATTGCAGCGCTGTACTCGGAGCGCCTGTGCCTGCCAGTTGGAATAGGCTGTGCCCCTGCCGGCCTAAGACGCGGGAGGGTGCGCCGCCTGAGCGCTTTCCGGCAGCGTACAGCGCCCCCGGCGGCGCCGTTGGCACTCGGCCCTGCGCAGCTGCTAGCAAGCCTTGCGCACACCCCGGCGCAAGCCGGGCCAACCAGCCCAGAGAACCCCCGCCGAAGGCGGAAAACCCGTTCGGCAGCGCCGGACGAAAAAGAACCGCAAGGCAGCGCCTTGCTCACAATACAATCAACAGCAGGAGGATGAGATACTATGGCAATTCTTGTATTGGGTGGCGCCGGCTACATCGGCTCCCACACCGTGTATGCACTCATGGACGCCGGCCGCGATGTGGTGGTGGCAGACAATCTGCTGACCGGCTTCCGCGCGGCGGTCCATCCCAAAGCCCGGTTCTATCAACTGGACATCCGGGATCAGGCGGCGCTGGACGCGCTGTTTGAAACCGAACCGATTGAGGGCGTGATCCACTTTGCCGCATCTTCTCAGGTGGGCGAGTCCATGTCCAATCCCTTGAAATACTACGACAACAACCTCTGGGGTACCACAGTGCTGCTGAAGAGTATGGTCGCCCACGGGGTGGATAAAATCGTCTTTTCTTCCACTGCCGCCACCTACGGCGAACCGGAGACGGTGCCAATTCTGGAGACGGACCGCACCGTCCCCACCAACTGCTACGGCCAGACCAAGCTGGCCATGGAACAGATGATGGGCTGGGTTTCCCGCGCCCATGGCCTGCGGTATGTGGCCCTGCGGTACTTCAACGCCTGCGGCGCCCATCCCTCCGGCAAAATCGGCGAAGCCCACAACCCGGAGACGCACCTGATCCCCCTGATCCTGCAGGTACCCAACGGGCAGCGGGAGAAGATCTCCATCTTCGGCGACGACTATCCCACCCCCGACGGCACCTGCATCCGCGACTATATTCACGTCACGGACCTGGCTCAGGCCCACATTCTGGCCCTGGACTATCTGCTGGCCGGCGGCGAGAACAATGTCTTTAACCTGGGCAATGGCGTCGGCTTCTCCGTCAAAGAGGTCATCGATGTGGCGCGGGACGTGACCGGCCATCCCATCCCCGCGGAGATCTCCCCCCGCCGCGCCGGCGACCCGGCCCAGCTGGTGGCCTCTTCGGAAAAAATCAAGTCCGTCCTGGGCTGGGACCCCCAATACGCGGATCTGCACACCATTGTGGCCTCCGCCTGGGCCTGGCACAGCGCGCATCCCCACGGTTTTGAGGAGGACTGAAGGTTGAAACATTATAATTTGAGTACCATTCCGAAAAAGGGCGCACAAAACCACGCCCCCTAAAAGCGAGCGAAAAATGAAGTT
>CBCPMX010000151.1:0-7698 GCA_965120355.1 uncultured Oscillospiraceae bacterium | reverse complement strand
GCTTCCAGATGGTTGCGCTTGTGGTGCAGGCCGGGCAGGGCCATCAGCTTGATGCCGTCCCAGTCGGCGGGCAGCGCAAAGGCAACGGCGTAGTCGGAGTCGTCGGGGCTCATAAACTTGGTGGGCAGGGCAACGATCTCATCGACATAGGGCGCGCAGGAGTTGCAGATCTTGGCGCCGCGGACAATGATACCCTTGGTGGGCTTGCCGTCGATGCCAATGCCGTCCACATCAGTCTCCACCACGTGGAAGAACTGGTCGGGGTCGGGCTGCATGTGGGCGCGCTTATACTTGGGATTCCGGGAGCCCTTGACATCGGTCTGGGCGCAGTTGCAGATCAGGTCATTTTCCTGGCAGTATTCAATGTACTTGTTCAGCCGGGCGTGATACTCGGTACCGCAGGCCTGGTCACAGTCGTAGGTGACGGAGAACAGCGCGTTCAGAGCATCAGAACCCATGCAACGCTGCATGCAGCCGCCGACACGATGGCAGATCAGCCGGGTCATGAGCTGCTTCTTCAGCAAGTCGTCCTTGGAATGGTGAATGTGGGTGGAGCGGTTGATGGTCTTACCGGTGATATGGGAAGTGGCAGTGCAGACATCTGCATACCGGGGATCATTGGCGGTATCATAGCACTGCTTCATGACATAAGTGCCGCCCTGGATCCAGTCGGCCAGATCACGCTCTGCGCCTTGCTTGCCATTGGAACGGTCAATTTTTTTGCCGTTCAGATACACGTTGGGCTTCATCGCCAGCAGGCGATTTTTGTACGCCTCGTAAGTACCAACACAATTTTCCTTACCCATGATTGTTTTCCTCCTGTTATTTTAGCACTCCCGCACATCCGAAGGCCTCGGATCACGGGCACAAGATCCGGTGGGTACCGGAAGAATATATCGTTCTGCCAGCCAGCCTGCGGCGTTTGGTACGCTGCCGGAGACGGCCGGAAGTCCGCTGAAATAATCGGGGCAGAACCCCGTTGAGGCTATGCCGCAGAGTGCGGCAAATCATCGGCACGAAATTTCCTTGGGAATCATTCCTGCCTGGGCGGCGCGGCTGCGCCGCGAAGTCAAGCTGGCAAGCCAGGCCTTGTTTAAGAGCATTGAAAGTGTGTCCAACACAGAGAAGCTGTTCTGCCAAACAAGGCGAAGAGACGCGCACATCGCCATCGCCTGGGACAGATATATGCGGGAAAGCGCGATTAGTTGATGGTCATGCCGCCGTCCACAGGAATCAGCTGACCGGTGATATAGCCGCCGGCAGGCGAGGCCAGGAAGTTGATGACACCGGCAATCTCCTCAGGCATCGCATAGCGGCGCAGAGAAATCATGCGGGTGACAGCGGCCACGTTCTTCTCGTCGGCCATTACATCCTTGGTCATATCTGTCAGAACATAGCCGGGGGCCACAGCGTTGACTGTAATGCCAAAACGGGCCAGCTCATTGGCCATGATGCGGCTCAGATGCGTGACAGCGGCCTTCAGAGAGCCGTAAACAGTGTCTCCAATGGGGCTCTTGATGCCGGCGGCGGAGGACAGATTGATAATCCGGTAGGGGTGGGCGCCCTTCTCGCAGCCCTGGGCCTGCATCTGGCGGGCGGCGGCCTGGCTCATAAAATACAGCGCCTTGTAGTCGGCCTCCACATAGTGATCAAAATAGTCCTCGTCCATGTCGATCAGCTTTTTGGGCTGACCGCCGGTGCCGGCGTTGTTGACCAAAATATCTACCCGGCCAAACTTTTCGACAGTTTTGGCGATCAGGTTTTCGCGGGCGGCGGCACTGGTCACATCGGTAGCGACCCCCAGGGCTTTGCCGCCCTCAGCCTCAATTTCTGCCGCCACGGCATCACAGACGTCCTGCTTACGGCCGGTGATGACGACGCTTGCGCCGTAATGGGCCATCGTCTTTGCAATGGCGTTGCCGATGCCGCGGGTGGAGCCGGTGATGATCGCGACCTTGCCGGTCAGCTCATAGCTTGGAATATTCATAAATCAGTCCTCCAAATCATAAGTATAGCACACACTATATTATAAATGACTTTTTTCAATTCCGCAATATGGATTCATAAAATTTAGCACATATTTTGTTTTTTTGCCGTCTTGGGTCCCATTTGCGCCGGGAGAATCCCGGCAAAACTGCTTGTGCGGGAGGGCCTGGCCCAGCCTGCGTACCTATTGTACCATGTCATTTTGAGATTTGCAATCGTTGAAATATGGCGGCGCATACATCTGTTGTTAAACACCGGAACCTTGCTCCAAACGGAGGCAGTTTGGGCGTCCGTACCGAGACTGTGCGGAACTTTGTACACGGATTACAGCAATTTTCACATAGAAATCGAAAATCCTGCTTGAAAAAATGACGTTCATATGGTACACTGACCATATTGGATGGCACGAAAACTATTATACTTGGAGGGTTCCTGTATGACAGATTTCAACGCTTTGCCGAAGGGGAAGTATGTGAAGATCTGCAAGATCATGGACTGGGTTATGGTTGTAATGTTCGTGATCTTCTTTGTCTGTTCGCTGCTTCCCTACTGCGTCAGATCCGCCGGTGAGGTCATGACCATCGGACCGGTCTCCATCGAGATCGAAGAAGATGACTCCTGGTCTCTGCTTGGGTACTGCGGCTTCCCTGAAGATCATGAGATGGTCGAGGATTTTCAGCAGGCAGGCTACAACCTGGACGATCCCGTTTTTGATACCAAAACGGTTTCCGTCAAGCAGGTCGGTATGATTTTGGCACTGGATATTTTCGGCATTATTCTTGCAGTCCTGCTTCTGGTGAAGAAGGGACTCGGCAGACCCCTTTTCTGCACAATTTGGGGAATTGTCGGCATTCTCGGCTTCAGCTTCAACTATCTGCTTCGGATGGGCAATACTGCGGTACGTCCTGTGATGTTCGCTTTGGTGATCCTTGTGACGGTAGTTGGTCTGGTGGATACCGTGCTGTATGCGATTGATGCCAGAGCCAGAACGAAGTACCTGCAGTCTATTTCTGCTGCATACAAGTAAGTTTTCGGGCAGGAAAGCCGCTCTGCAGCCAGCAGGGCGGCTTTTCAATTTAAAAAAGGGCTCTGTGTCTGCCGGACGGGGATTGAAGCACGGGAAAAACGGATATCCTTTCTGAAAAGGGCTGCAGGGGATGCCCGGCAGCCGGAAAGGAGCGAACGATGCTGGTAAAGGAACTGATGAGTGCAAGTCCTGTCACAATTGGCCCGGAGGAACCGGCGGCCTGCGCGGCCAGGCTCATGGCCCGTGCCAATGTGGGGAGCCTGCCGGTCTGTGGAGAGGATGGAAAGCTCTGCGGCGTCGTCACGGACCGGGACATTGTTCTGCGGTGTGTCGCAGCGGGCAGACTGCCGGAACAGATGCTTGTGGAACAGATTATGACGGCCCGGGTGGCCGTTGTCGGCCCGGATGATACGGCGGTCCAGGCTGCCGCTGTCATGGCGCGGGAGCAGGTGCGCCGCCTGCCGGTGACAAAAGACGGACAAGTCTTGGGCGTTGTGTCCCTGGCAGATCTGGCGGGACGGCTGCGCGACGAGACGCTGGGAGAGGTCTCTGCGAATCTGCGGAAGCTGTGAGAGGGATTGATTTTTCCGAGGGGTGAGCGATCCTGTTGGCGACTCCTAAAGGTGCAAGGACACAGATGGAGGGGATTGTGATGACAAACCGGCTGCTGACACAGGAAGATAAACGGGAGATTTGTGCTTGGAAGCATGATGGAGAATATGCCATTCATAATCTTCCGCCCTATGAGGAGATGCTCCGCACGAAAACAGGGCTTTTGAACCCTGCACGAGAAAAGAACCATCGCGGCTTTTTTGTGGATGGAACCTTGGTGGGCTATGTCAATCTGCGGGAAGAGCCGGAGACTGTGTGCGTGGGGCTTGGCGTGCGCCCGGAGTGATGCGGCAAGGGCTGCGGCGGGCAGATTTTGACGCAGGTATGCCGGCTTGCCCAGCGTAGGTTTGGAAACAAGCCCCTGTACCTGGAAGTGCGCACCTGGACACCCGGGCCATCCGCTGCTACCAACGTGCGGGCTTTCGGATCATGGGAGAGATGTCTTTCAAGACCACGGACATTGGCGCCGGGGCGTTTTATAAAATGGTGAGAGATTGAATACGGTTTGCCAAAAGCGAAGAGTAAGGTATCCACCATCTCCACGCTTCACTCACCGCGCTCGCGTAAGCGGTACTGGCAACCAAAAACCCGCCGGCAAACATTCGTTTGCCGGCGGGTTTTTGGTTGGACAGAGCCTTATTTGGCGTATTCCACGGCTTTGGTCTCGCGAATGACGTTGACTTTGATCTGGCCGGGGTACTCCAGTTCGTTTTCAATTTTTTTGGCCAGGTCCCGGGCCAGAAGGATCATATTGTCCTCCGAGACCTCTTCGGGCTTGACCATAATGCGGACTTCACGGCCCGCCTGGATGGCGTATGCCTTCTCGACGCCGGGATAGGAACCGGTCAGCTCCTCCAGCTTTTCCAGCCGCTTGACATAGTTCTCCACATTCTCACGGCGGGCGCCGGGGCGGGCGGCGGAGACGGCGTCGGCAGCCTGCACCAGGCAGGCAATGACCGTCTGCGGCTCCACGTCGCCGTGATGCGCCTCAATGGCGTGAATCACGGCGGGGCTTTCTTTGTACTTCCGGGCCAGTTCTACGCCCAGCTGCACATGGGAGCCTTCCATCTCGTGGTCGACAGATTTGCCCAGATCGTGCAGCAGGCCGGCGCGTTTGGCCAAGGTTACGTCTTCGCCCAACTCTGCGGCCAGAAGGCCCGCAATGTGGGCCACTTCAATGGAGTGGTTCAGGACGTTTTGACCGTAGCTGGTACGGTATTTCTGACGGCCCAGAAGCTTGATCAGCTCCGGATGCAGGCCGTGGATACCGGTTTCAAAGGTGGCGCGTTCGCCTTCCTGCTTGATGGTCTGCTCCACCTCCCGGCGGGCTTTTTCCACCATGTCTTCGATGCGGGTGGGGTGGATGCGGCCGTCGGCGATCAGCTTTTCCAGTGCGATTCTGGCAATTTCCCGGCGAACCGGATCGAAGGAGGACAGGGTGATGGCCTCCGGCGTATCGTCAATGATGAGATCGACGCCGGTAATCGTCTCCAGGGTACGAATATTCCGTCCCTCGCGGCCAATGATACGGCCCTTCATTTCATCGTTGGGCAGCGGCACCACTGAGACGGTGGCTTCTGCGGCGTGGTCGGCGGCGCAGCGCTGGATGGCGATGGAGAGGATCTCCCGGGCACGCTGGTCGGATTCCTCCTTCAGCTGGGTCTCAACCTCTTTAATTTTCATGGCAGTTTCGTGACGAACTTCAGAGGCCACATTGTTGAGCAGGTATTCCTTGGCTTCTTCCTGCGTCAGGTTGGAAAGCTTTTCTAAAATCTCCATCTCGCTCTGTTTCATCTTGGAGACTTCTTCCTGTGTAGCGGCCACATGAGCAAGCTTGCGATTCAGGTCTTCGTCCTTTTTCTCGTAGGCGTCGGCCTTCTTGTCGAGAGCTTCCTCCTTTTGCTGCAAGCGGCGTTCCTGCTTCTGCAGTTCGGAACGGCGTTCTTTGACTTCCTTTTCGTATTCGGTGCGGGATTTATGAATCTCTTCTTTCGCCTCCAGCATCATCTCGCGTTTTTTGCTTTCAGCGCTCTTGATGGATTCGTTCACAATGCGCCGGGCTTCTTCCTCCGCGCTGGAAATTTCTTTTTCCGCGAACTTTTTGCGGTAAAGGATTCCCACGAGGAAGAAGGCGATTGCGCCTATGACTAAGCCCACAATGAGCATAATGATCTTCATGATTCTGCACGCACACCTCCTGTACCTAAAGATTTTGGTAATAAACCAAAGAAAAAAGCAACGGCTTTTCGTAATTTTTATACAAGCTATACGATGGGCCATACTAATCCTAGCATATATTGTATCGCCTGACCCATGGGATGTCAAGTTGAAATGCAGGGAATTGGTCGGAGATTGTTCACATTTTCGGCGAAAAAATGCCGCAAAGGATTGACAATGCAGGCTTTTTTGTGTTACACTGAAAAAGTTGCAGATGCGCCTTTTGCGGGATCAGACGGCGATAAAATTGAGTTCAAAGGATTGAGTTCAAAGGGCTGTATATCCCGCCTGATAGGTGGGGCTACACCATGAAGAAAGCGGCGGGGGGTTGCCGCCGCACCAGTACGCGGGCATGATGGAATTGGCAGACATGCGAGATTTAGGTTCTCGTGCCATTGGCGTTGGGGTTCAAGTCCCCATGCCCGCACCAGGTTATGCTGAAAAAGATGCACGGCCAGAAACACCACACGAAAGTGTGGTGTTTCTCTTGTTTTACAGGAAAACACATGTTTTCATAACAAAAAAGTTGATGTTTCAATTTTATGGGAACATGTTTTAAGTCTAGCGTTTCCGGAGATGCAACTCGGTACGGAAGGGACTCGAACCCTCAAATATGGAGAACGGAAGAATTTATGAGGCCGCCGGGGAGAATTTTAAGTTCCCCCGGCGGCCGCTGGCTGACAGATCGGATTCATAAGTGCATGGAATGCCCTTTTGATGATCGGCCAGCAGGCTTTTGAACTGGGGCTGTGAGACGTTGGCTAATATCCGTTATTATTGGCAGAGTGGCGGCAACCACGAATGTCTACGCCCAACCAGTGAAAGCCCCCTGTTCGCCAACTATTTAGTGCAATGTGTGGTTAAACCTACTCACCGCTATGTGCGCTATAGTGTGTCTGGTTTTTAGTAATTTCGAAATCCTTTTTGTTTTCTCAAATAGGGCCGAATTAATTGACACATACTTCATGACCGGCGAACGATCGGTTCACTATCACAGAAAACGTGGAAGGCAAAGATGTCGAACGGACGACTGTCCTAAGTCTCGCCGTAGTTAAATACAGGGTGTCTAGAACTATATGATAAAAGCCGCATGTTATGCCACACCAGTCCTAAATACTGCCCACATCTCATCATTCCATATCTTTTGGCCGGCGGAATTGAGAAGGCGTCATACCGGTTTCCTTTTTAAATACCCGGTGGAGCGTGGAGATGGTGCCAAAGCCGGAGAGCGTGGCGATGGCAGGGAGGGTCAGATCGGTGGTTTGCAGCAGCTCCTTGACGCGCTGGACGCGGCATTGGTTGAGATAGGACAGGGGTGAGGTGCCAATCTGTTGCTTGTAGTACGCGGAAAAAGCGGGTTGGGTCATGTGAAACTCTGCGGCTATTGCGGAAACAGTCAGGTTGACATTGGTAAAATTCTCTTCAATGTATAGTTTCATCCGTGCAGCTGGGCGGAACCGTTTCCGCCGCTGAAGGGCCTGGTATTGCTCTGTGATTTCCGACAGCAAGCCTCGAACGGACTCCCAAAGCTCATCTATGGAGCCGCTGAGATCTACAACACCGAATACGTCTGACCGGGAAAACGCGGACAAGTCCGCCAACTCCGTCTGCGTCAGCAGCGCGCACAGCAGGTCCAGATACTGATAGCAGTCAGATTTGAACTGCTGAAGGGAAAACGGCACGTTCTGTGCCAACTCCAGCAGCTCCTTGTGCACCCGGTTATAGAAGCCGCGCACGTTATTGGCGGCCAGCAGGTCGATGGCCAAACGGCAGTGGGCCTCCATGTCTGGGGAACGCTGCAAATTTCTCGGAGGCATGGGATCAATGCCGATGTTTTGCGAAAAAATGCCGGAATG
>CBCPMX010000150.1:0-3043 GCA_965120355.1 uncultured Oscillospiraceae bacterium | reverse complement strand
CAAATCCAGCAGCGCAATGTGGGAATGGGTCGCTCCGCTGCTTCTGCTGGTGCTGTCGAGAGTTATGCGCAAATTTATCGCAAATTTATGCAGACTCTGAGTGAATGAGGTCAGCCGCCAATAGAAGCGTCTTCCAGAGCCGCCTCTAAGTGCTTCATTCTGCTGTACTTCTTGTTGCCCCACTGGGCACCGGCCGCATACCGCAGCCGGGCACAGACCGGCATCAGGGCCGAATTGCCGTCGGCGGTCGTACATTCTCATATCAGTCGGGCTTTGGTGGAGAAAAGGAAATGCCCGCGGAATTCCGCGGGCATTGTGCAATCGGGCAGCACTTTGCGGAAGGTCAAGACAGAACTGTAGTCTCCCGCAAGGTACAGACAGTGCAGCCGTTCTCCAGACAATAATCAATCGTGGCCATTCCCTCGGTGCTGTCGATTTCCCAAACGATGGCCTCCGCACTGCTGACCGGCGTCAAAACCAGATACCCCTGCTCCGTCAACGCAGGGACTTCATCAGGCGCGTAGACCCACAGCAGGGGGCGTTTCGTCAGTTGGTCCGCCAGCATGTTGGCCTCTGTCACGGCGGTCAGAGGGTCATCCTCCGTTCCGTTCAGCAACAGGCCCACGGCGTGGCCACCGGCCCACAGGCGGCTGAGCAGAGTGGGGTAACGCTCCAATTCCTGAGCCGTGAGGAAGAACGCGCCGGTCATCCCCTGTTCCTCCAGCGCCTCTGCCAGAGCCTCCATGCCCTCTGCATTGTAGTAAATCAGATAGATGTCCGAGGGAGTCATGGACTCCTCAGCGGGTTCCTCCTCTTCGGAGGGTTCCGGCTCCGCGGCTCCTTCAGAAGGCTCCGGGGATTCGGTCTCCGGAACCGGGGTTGCAGAAACGGATGGACTGGGTGTAGGCGTGACGGTTTCAGTGACGGATGAAGACGTGCTGGGGGAAGCACTGGCCGTTACCGTCACTTGCGGCGTGGACGATACGCTGTTGGTGCCGTTGAAATATTGGTCGGCGCGGGTCTCAATGAGGCTGTCCGCCTTTTCCAGAAAATAATCGTCGTCATAGACCTGGTCGCCGGTGGTGAATCGTACCACGGAATAGCCGCCCAGACTGGTCAGATAGCTGATGCCAATGCCAAAAAATGTCGCACAGTAATAGGCTGGTACAAATACCGTGCCCCCCTTTGTAATGGTGGACCAGGCGGCTCCGCTGTTGGCACTGTCGGTGGATGTGCCGGAAGACAGGTCGAAGACAATGCGTCCATTGATGTTGAAGAGCGTTAGTGTCATGTCCAGCACGTTATATGACGACGTGACCCCCAGCGCCGATACATTGAAGAGGGTATAAGGGACGTACAGCGTGCCGCCGGAGTAGAAGGGCATAGTCTCGGCGGACAGAGCAATGGGGATGGCGTCATTGACCGCCAAAAAGATGACGCCACTGCCGGCAACGCTGCCGGCGGCGGGCAGGGCGCATAAAACCAGCGTCACCGCCAGCACAATACTCACAAGGCGTTGAAGACGTTTCATGGGCAGTCTCCTTTCCGCCCCATTGTAACACAGGTACGGGGCGTTGTCAAAGCCGCCAGCTCGGGGAATTGTCGAAGGAGGAATTTCGTGCGTTCCCCCTCTTGATATACCAGATACAGCTTGTTATAATAAAATACAGCTTTAATACAATAAAACAGGACGTCGTATCCTGGTTTTTGGAGGCATTTGCAATGGAAGAAATCAAAGTCACATTGACCACCAGCCCCAGGGAAAAGCCAAAGAGCTCCAAGATCCCCTTCGGCACCTATTTCACCGATCACATGTTTCTGATGAACTATGAGGCCGGCAAGGGTTGGCACAATCCCCGCATTGTTCCCTATGGACCGTTCCAAATGGATCCCGCCTGCATGGTTCTGCACTATGCGCAGGAGATCTTCGAAGGCTTAAAAGCCTACCGCGGCGTAGACGGCGTGATTCGGCTGTTCCGCCCGGAAGAGAATTTCAAGCGCATGAATTCCTCCTGTGAGCGCATGTGCATTCCGCCGGTGGATGTGGACTTCTGTGTCAAGGCCCTCAAGCAGTTGGTGAAGCTGGAACAGGACTGGGTTCCCTCTGAACCGGATACCAGTCTGTATATCCGTCCGTTTATCTTTGCTACAGATGTGTGTGTAGGCGTTCATACCTCTCACACGTATCAGTTTGCCATCATCCTCAGCCCCGTGGGGCCCTACTATGCCAGCGGCCTGGATCCGGTGAAAATCATGATTGAGGAAGAAGACGTCCGCGCTGTCCGCGGCGGTACTGGATTTACCAAGTGCGGCGGCAACTACGCCGCGTCTCTGCGGGCCGGCGACAAGGCCGAAAAGATGGGATACAGTCAGGTCCTGTGGCTGGATGGCGTGGAAAAGAAGTATGTTGAAGAAGTGGGCTCCATGAACGTTCTGTTCAAGATCAGCGGCGAGATCGTCACCCCCGCCCTCACCGGCTCCATTCTCCCGGGCATCACCCGGAAGAGCTGTCTGGAGATCCTGCGGGATTGGGGCCTACCCGTCACCGAGCGGCGCATCTCCGAGGACGAGCTGGCGGAAGCGGCCCGCACCGGCGCGCTGGAAGAGGCCTTCGGCTCCGGTACCGCCGCTGTGGTTTCCCCCATCGGCGAGCTGTATATCAAAGGCCAAAGCTATACCGTCGGCGACGGAGGCATTGGCGAAATTACGCAGAAACTCTACGATCAGCTGACCGGCATTCAGTGGGGCAAAGTAGAAGATACCTACGGTTGGACCACCACACTGTAAAAACAGTCCAGATTTACGCCAACGCGAACAGATCCGTATTGTGCGCGCTGCTTCTTACAGCATTGCCAATATGCTGCGGCTTAGATAGCCCACTCCGCCTAGAAGGGCCGCCAAGCGACTGTCGGACGCGGCCGGAGCGCTTTTCACAATTCACAAACCAGAACACGCTTGGGGCAAATGCCCCAGGCGTGTTTCAATTACCGGCCGTATTTGGAAGGCAGCCGTACAACCGCTCTGCATTCCTGGGTAATATACC
>CBCPMX010000149.1:0-3198 GCA_965120355.1 uncultured Oscillospiraceae bacterium | reverse complement strand
ATTGAAGGCTTCTGGAATGATATGAACGAACCGGCTATTTTCACCACACCGGAACGGGAGGCAGAGCGGTAGGCGCTCGCCGCCAAGCAGTCCGCCGACGCGCCCTTTGGCGGCGAAGGCGCCGTTGCATTCCGGATGCCGGACATTCAGGATGATTACCGCCGGTTCTACCACCTGGTGGACGGTCAGCCGGTCCGCCATGACAAACTTCACAATCTCTATGGCTATTACATGACCCGGGCCGCCGGCGAAGCCTTTGACCGCATTGCGCCGGAGACGCGAACACTGCTCTTCTCCCGAGCCTCCTACATCGGGATGCACCGCTACGGCGGCGTCTGGACCGGCGACAACAATGCCTGGTGGTCCCATTTGCTGCTGAACCTGAAAATGCTGCCGTCGCTGAATATGTGCGGATTTTTGTACATTGGCGCGGATCTGGGCGGCTTTGGCATGGACACAACCCGGGATTTACTCCTGCGCTGGCTGGCGCTGGGTGTATTCACCCCGCTGATGCGCAACCATGCCGCCATGGGCACCCGGCGGCAGGAATGCTATCAATTTGACCATGTGGAGGACTTCCGCCACGTCATTGGCGTGCGCTACCGGCTGCTTCCATTCCTGTACAGCGAGTATATGAAAGCGGCCCTGCGGGACGATCTGTATTTCAAGCCTCTGGCCTTTGCATATCCCGGCGATTCCATGGCCGCCCAGGTGGAGGATCAGCTGATGCTGGGCGATGCGGCCATGATTGCGCCGGTCTACACGCAGAATGCCGCTGGCCGGTATGTCTATTTACCGGAAGAAATGCTGTTTGTCAAATTCCTGCCGGACGGCTGCATTTCCCAGGAGATCCTGCCGCAGGGACACCACTATGTCCAGGTGGCGCTTAATGAAGTGCCGCTGTTTATCCGCCGCGGAATGTGCATTCCCCTGGCGGCGCCGGCGCAGTGCGTAGCAGAGGTGGACACGACACATCTGACCCTCTTGGGTTACGAAGGCGCAACCTACGAGCTGTATGATGACGACGGCGTTCACCGGAATTACGAAGATCCCCATAATTATCAGATTCTCCGGAAGTAACCGGTCTAAGCTGAACGCCCGGCCCGGCGGCTGCATTCAACGCGGTGCAGCCGCCGTTTGCCGTCCCCGAATCCGTCCAGAATACCGGCCCGCCCAGCTCCAGACAGATATTTGCAGCCATCGGGCCTCGTTGCCGGCAGATCGAGAAGCCTATTTTGCGCTTGTGAAAGCCGGCTGCAAAAAAACGGCTGCGGCTCTTTCTCCGGCTGATGTCTATCAGTTTCTGCGATACTCAGTGCGGTTTTTGATATTGGTGTGAAGAATTTGCCCGTTGCGCTCTTTTCGGAAAAATGGTAGGGTATGATTGCGAATGAAGCACGCAATCATTTTTAGGAGGTAATCAAATGAAACATCGACTTCTTGCACTGCTTCTGGCGTTGTGTATGATGGCTGGCCTTCTGGCGGGCTGCGGCAGCAGCGCTTCTGAAGAAACCACCACTCCGGAAGAGACCACCGCCGAAGCCGCCGAAACCAGTGAAACCACCCAGGCCGCTGAAGAGGAGACCACCGAATCGTCCGAAAGCGCGGCGCCGTCGGAGGAGAGTGAAGAATCCGCAGAAGAAACCGCCGTCTCCACCATCTCCTATCCCATCTGCGAGCCCGGCGAAATCACCCTGACCTACTGGATGCAGTGGCCTCCGTTCCTCAACGGGCAGTATGAGCCGGCGGACGTGCCTTTCTTCGCCGCCATGGAAGAGGCCACCGGCGTCCATCTGGACATCTACTACTGCTCCACCGAAGTGGTGGCCGACCAGTTGGCCCTTATGACCGCGTCCGACAGCTACTATGACCTGATGCAGGGCGCTGCCACCAACTACCCCGGCGGCGGCACCAAAGCCATCGAAGACGAGATGCTCATCGACATTCTCCCCTATATGGAAGAGAACATGCCCAACTACTGGTCCTATATGCAGAATGACGCCGTCAGCAAGCTGGTCATCAACGATCAGGGCTATGTGCCCATGCTCAGCGGCATCTACACGGACTATTACTACACCGATCAGGGCCTGTGGGTTCGCCAGGACTGGCTGGACGAGCTGGGCATGAGCAAACCCGAGACTCTGGATGAATTCACCGCCATGCTGGAGGCCTTCCAGTCTGAAATGGGCGCCACCGAGGCCCTGACAGTCCTGTCCGAGGGCGTTCTGGAGCCTATCGGCGCCACCTTCGGCACCACCCCCGGCGGCCTGATTGTGGAAGACGGCCAGGTGCAGTACGCTGACATCACCGAAAACACCCGGGAGTATCTGCGCTATCTCAACGAGCTGTATGAGGCCGGCCTGATCTCCACCGACTTCATGTCCTACACCGAGTCCCAGACCAAGCCGCCCGAGGACGTGGTGCTCAACGGTCTGACCGGCGTGTTCAATGAGGACGTCATGTCCATTACCCAGTACACCAACGCCGTGGAAGGCATGGAGCTGACCGCCCTGCAGGCCCCGGTGCAGAACGCAGGCGAGAAGCTGGATATGCAGCCCTATGCCTGCCTGGTGTCCTCTCAGTACAACATTTCCATCGCCACGTCCTGTGAGAACATTGAGGCCGCCCTGCAGTACATCGATTATCTGTTTACAGAAGAGGGCATGATTCTGGCCAACTACGGCACTGAAGGCGTCACCTATGACATGGTGGACGGTACGCCCACCTTCAAGGATGAGATCCTCAACGATCCCATGGGCTTCCAGGTAAGTCTTCTGATCAACATCTGCCCGGGCTTTATCCGCATGATCGACTGGGATGTGACCTATCTCACCTATAACGATGCCCAGATGGAGGCCGTGGACATCTGGATGTCCGCCTATGACTCCAGCGACCGCACCTTCCCCCGGGACTATGTGACCTACACCTCCGAGGAGTCCGAGGAAATCTCCCTGCTGGCCACCGACATCGAAACATATTGTCTGGAAAGCCGCCTGCGCTTTATCATTGGCGAGCTGGATCTGGACAGCGACTGGGATGCCTATGTGGAAGCTGTGGAGGCCATGCATGTAGACGAACTGCTGGTCATCTACCAGAACGCCTATGACCGGTTCATGGCTAAATAATGCATCATAAACTCTCCAAATCATAAAAACAGCGCCACAGCCAGGAAGTCTCCGACTTCCTGGTTGTGGCGCT
>CBCPMX010000148.1:0-3661 GCA_965120355.1 uncultured Oscillospiraceae bacterium | reverse complement strand
CAGCACCGTCCGGCTATACTGCATGGAGCCTTTGGCCAGCTCTTCCAGCAGCAGCGCCGTCTGGCCGGAAAACTGCCGCGCCGCGGCGCAGTAGCCTTCCGCGTCCCGCAGCTCCGCTTCATAACGGTTGCGCAGTTCCGCCGCCGGGCAGGTGATGCGGTCGCAGGGCAGGGCCTGGACGCAGGGCCGTGTGCCGGTCAGCAGATAGTAAGCCGCCGCCAGCCGCTTGGCGCGGCAGGTCTTTTCTGCGGCCATGCGCCGCAGCTGGGCCCCGTCACAGCCGCCGATGCAGCGGCCCAGGGTCTGATACACACGGCTGTCCAGCCGTTCCCCGGCCAGAAAGTCCAGCAGGATCGCCGGATCCGCGTCTGCGGTGCATTCGCTGCCGCTGACCTCCGCCAGGCCGGTGACCCGCTGCCACACGGCGCGCACCTGGGTTTCATCATATGGATTCATAAGCTTCCCTCCCATCCATGCCAGTTTATGCCGAAATTGGCCGGATGGTGCGGGGAGCCGGGCAATCGCCTCAGCGCAGGGCGGTGATGATGCTGTTGACCACAAAATCGGTCATGTTTTGTCCGTCCTCTTCTTCGGCATGGATGGTCACGTCGGCCCACTGGCGGTACAGGGGCAGCCGCTGGATATAGAGATCCCGCAGCGTCTGGCCGGGGGCAAACGCGATGCCGCGGCTTTCCAGGTTGGTGATGCGCCGCTCCAGGACGGACAGGCGCACATCCAGAAACACCAGCTTGCCGTCTTTTGCCAGATGCGCCATGGCCCGCTGGGACAGAATCACAGAGCCGCCGGTGGCCACGACACAGTCGTGAAAGTCCTGTGCGCACACCGCCGCCTCTTCCGCCGCCAGAAAGGCATCCAGACCCCGGGTGTCCAGAATTTCCTGGAGGGTTGTCCGCTCCCGGCGGCAAATCACAATGTCCGTGTCCACAAAATCCATGCCCAGATATTTGGCCAGGATGACGCCCACGGTGGACTTGCCGGATCCGGGCATGCCAATGAGGACAATATTGGAACCGGTTCTGCCGTTCACTTCTTCTGCGCGGTGATCTCAGAGTTGATGGCGATGCCGCTGTTGATGTCGCCAGCCTCGTTGACGCCAAACTCGTAGTCCTTGCCGGGCAGAATGGCGTTGAGGACAATGCCGGCAATGGCGGCAATGGCCAGGGAAGTCAGGGTCACACTGGTGCCGAACACTGTGAAGGTGATGCCGTCCGTAAAGCCCAGGCCGCAGACCAGAATCACCGCCGCGATGATCAGGTTGCGGGAATTGGTGAAGTCCACCTGATTTTCCACCAGGTTGCGGATGCCGATTGCGGAGATCATGCCATAGAGCACAAAGGAGATGCCGCCCACAATGGCTGTCGGGATAGAGCCAATGATATTGGTCACCACCGGCAGGCAGGAGAAGATGATGGCAAACAGGGCTGCCAGCCGGACCACGCGGGGGTCATACACCCGGGTCAGGGCCAGTACGCCGGTGTTCTCGCCGTAGGTGGTATTGGCAGGGCCGCCAAACAGGGACGCGATGGATGTGGCAATGCCGTCGCCAATGAGCGTCCGGTGCAGGCCCGGGTCGGCCACAAAATCCTGCCCCACCGTGGCGGAGATGGCGGAGATGTCGCCGATGTGCTCCATCATGGCCGCGATGGCAATGGGGGCCATGACCAGAATGGCAGTCAGGTCAAACTTGGCGATGAAGAAGTCCGGTACCCAGACCACATCCCGGATGCTGGTTACCGTCACATTGGTCAGATCCACCAGCGCCGAGCCGTCGGGATTGGTGATGCCGATAAAATGGAGCACCAGGGCCACCACATAGCTGATGACCACTGCCAGCAGAATGGGAATGATCTTGATCATGCCCTTGCCCCAAATATTGGCCACCACCACAATGGCCAGAGCCAGAATCGCCAGCCACCAGTTCTCCGAGCAGTTGGCCACCGCCGAGGGGGACAGGCTCAGGCCGATGAGGATGATGATGGGGCCGGTGACCACCGGCGGCAGGAAGCGCATGACCTTTTTCACCCCGACCAGTTTGATGATCAGGGCCAGGACCAGATACAGCAGTCCCGCTACGACCATGCCGCCGCAGGCATAGGGCAGTTTTTCGCCCATGGTCATACCGGCGTAGATGCCGGTGTCCAACGCCGCCACGGAGGCATAGCCGCCCAGGAAGGCAAAAGACGAGCCCAAAAAGGCCGGCACCTTCATCTTCGCACAGACGTGGAAGAACAGGGTGCCAAAACCGGCAAAGAACAGCGTCACCCGGATACTCAGGCCCTCGCCCTGAAAATACTGGTTGGTGAGGATGGGTACCAGGATCGTTGCGCCAAACATGGCGAACATGTGCTGGAAGCCCAGAAGCAGCATTTTAGGCCAGCCCAGCGTCCGTGCGTCACGAATGACGTTTTCGGGTTCTTTCATTGTGAAACACTCTCCTTTCAGTTGTCCGGCAGGGCACGCCGTGTCCGCCGTCCCCCTGCGGGCAGCCGGCATGGCGCGCGCTGCACGTGCGTCTGCATGACAAAAAAAGAGAACGGCCCCATGACCCGGCCTTTGGCCGGAGCAATCGCCGTCCTCCTTCATATCACGGATTATTATACAGGATAACCACCGGGGGCGCAACTGTTTTTTTCCCGTTTTTCGACATGGAACAGACGCCCGGTGCGATTCCGCCGCCGCCGGACGCCTGTTTCTGCGCGCTGTCTTTCGTGGTTTGCACCGTTGCCGGCGGTGCGGAAATTTCCCGTTCTGGCGCTCAGCTCTCCATCTGCTTGCCCAGGAACCCGGCTACGGTTTGGGCCATCTTCTGTTCCGCATCTCCGAAGCCCTGGCTCTCTTCGTCCATGAGGAACAGAACGCAGCCCATCAGGTCGCCCTCCGACAGGATCGGCGCCGCCACTCCCAGGTAATACCGGTCCGCGCCCTCGGCGGCCCGCAGCCGTGCGCCTCCGGGCGTATAGCGGTAAGTCCGGCGCTGTTCCATAATCTGCTCCAGCTCCTGAGAATTTCGTTTGTCAATCAAGTCTCTGCGGGGCGCGCCGGAGAGGGCAATGATGCTGTCCCGGTCTGCAATGGCGCAGATGTGGCCGGTGTTTTTCCCAATGGATTCACAGATCTGGGCAGCAAAGTCCCCCAAATCGCCCATGGGGGAATATTTTTTAAAAATGACCTCGCCGTCTTTCTCCGTATAGATTTCCAACGGGTCGCCCTCGCGAATCCGCAGAGTGCGGCGAATCTCCTTGGGGATCACGACGCGGCCAAGATCGTCGATACGACGTACAATGCCTGTGGCTTTCATATCTTTACTCCTCCATCGCGTTGAACGCATTTGA
The DNA here is from genome assembly GCA_965120355.1 of uncultured Oscillospiraceae bacterium. GTDB lineage: Bacteria > Bacillota > Clostridia > Oscillospirales > Oscillospiraceae > CBCPMX01. The sequence goes on along the minus strand of CBCPMX010000148.1, from coordinate 308 downwards.
ATTTGTACCGCTAGTATCTGTGTCATGGCAAATTTTTATGCAGCGGAAAGACGACCAGATTTTGTTACACAGGCGCTGAAATCGCTGGAAATCCCATCAAGAATTTCCTCGAGAAAGCGCCGTTTCCTGTGGAGCGGCCGATCTCCCGCAAAAAGCGCCCGCCTGCCGCTCCGGAATTTTGCGTCCGGATTGTCTCAGAATATGAAAAAATACACGGAACTTTCTAGATGGTGTCGTCAATAAACAAGGAGCCAAATAGCAATACAACGGATATGGACAGCAGCAACGAAAGAAGCGGCGTTTTTAGC
>CBCPMX010000147.1:0-3283 GCA_965120355.1 uncultured Oscillospiraceae bacterium | reverse complement strand
GCTAAAAACGCCGCTTCTTTCGTTGCTGCTGTCCATATCCGTTGTATTGCTATTTGGCTCCTTGTTTATTGACGACACCATCTAGGCAAATCAAAAAAGCTGTGTTATAATTATAGTATGTCCGCTGTGCGCATGGAATTGTTTACGCCGGTATGTCTGCCGGCACGATGCACCAAAGCGGACCTGTGTTCTGTGTATTTCCAAAGAGGTATCCTAATGAAAATCCTTTTGACATCTGACTGGTATACGCCTGCCGTCAATGGCGTGGTGACTTCCGTGAAAAATCTGCGGGCTGGGCTGCAGGCACGGGGACATGAGGTACGTATTTTGACGCTATCCCAGTCGGCCCGCTCTGCCTCGGCCGGCGGAGTCAATTACGTCAGTTCCATCGGCTTTGGAAAGCTCTATCCTGGCGCCCGTCTGCGGACGGTTCCGTGCCGCCGGATTCAGCGAGAGCTGCTGGATTGGGCGCCGGACATTGTCCATTCCAACTGTGAATTCAACACCTTTCACCCGGCATACAGCATTGCGCGGACGCTGCAAATTCCGCTGATCCATACTTACCATACGATTTATGAAGACTATACGCACTATTTTTGCCCCAGTCAAAAGCTGGGTGTGCAGATTGTCCGGCGCTTTTCCCGCTGGGTTGCTGGACAGACTGACTGCATGATCGCGCCGACAGAAAAGACGGCCGATTTGCTGAGGAGTTACGGCATCACGACGCCCATCCGGGTTGTTTCCACCGGAATTGATTTGAGCCGGTTTTCCAGCCCGCGGGATGAAGCGGCGCTGCGGGATCTGCGCCGCGGCTTGGGAATTCCGGAGGACTGTACGGTTCTGGCGGCCATTGGCCGTCTGGCGAAAGAAAAGAATACGGAGGAACTGCTGCAGTTCTTGACGGCTTTCCGCAATGCGCCGCTGCGTATGCTGGTGGTGGGCGGCGGCCCGTATCAGCAGGTCCTGGAAGAAGAAGTGGACCGGCTGGGCCTGCGGCAGAAGGTGATTTTTACCGGTATGGTCGCGCCGGAACGGGTGGCAGATTACTACAAACTGGGAGATTTGTTTGTCTGCGCATCCACCAGCGAGACCCAGGGCCTCACGTATCAGGAGGCGTTGGCCAGCGGCCTGCCGCTGTTGTGCCGGGCAGATCCCTGCCTTCAGTCTGTGGTCATAGAGGGAGAAAATGGCTGGCAGTACCATACCGAGACGCAGTTCCGCCAATATTTGACGGAATTCCTGGCGCATCCCGAGCGTTGGGCGCAGTACAGGGCGCGGGCACTGTCCACGGCGCAGAAGTTTTCCCGAGAGTATTTTGCGCAGCAGATGGAAGAGATCTATCTGGAGCAGGTCAGTCGCTGCCGCGTTGCGGCGGGCTGCGGCAGAGCGTATTCTGTGCGCTGAAAACGCACAGAGGCCAGCTTTCCCAATTCGTCTTGCCCGGTTTTTGAAAAAGCGTAAAACAGGAAAATGCCAAAGAGCGCGTTCGGCCAATCGTGCTTGACGCTGCCGAACACCTTTGGAACACCCTTTCGGCTTGAAACGCTTTGCAGGGGGAGACGCAGCCGGGGAAAGAAGTATGGATGAAGGCGCGGTTCTTCGCAGGTTTCTTGCCAGAAATGTTGGAGGAATTATCACATACGCGCTGCCTGCGGGCAAGGGCGCGCCTGCGCCATTGCCGGAATGTAATGGAATTATAGCAGACCCCACGGTCAGGCTGCAGCCTGACCGTGGGGTCTGCTTCTTGAAATGCGGCTGAGCGCAGTTTGTTTATCGCTCCTCCATGGGCACATAGGTGTGCTTTGGGCACACCGATTTGTAAGCCGGGCGCATAATGCGGCCGCCGGTGAGCACTTCTTCAATGCGGTGGGCGCACCAACCGGGGACGCGGGCCATGGCAAACAGGGGCGTATACAGATCCTCGGGGATGTTCAGCATTTTATACACCAGGCCGGAGTACATGTCCACATTGGCGCACATGGTTTTCTCCTTGCCGGTGACTTCTTGGAACAGGGCTGGGGTCAGACGCTCAATGGACTCCATCAGTTCAAATTCTTCCAGATTGCCTTGTTTCTCCGCCAGCCGCTTGGCATTCCGCTTCAGAATCACCGCACGGGGGTCTGAAAGGGTGTACACCGCATGCCCCATGCCGTAAATCAGGCCGCTGCCGTCGCCGGCTTCACCCTTGAGGATTTTGGTCAAATAGGCGGCCAGTTCATCGTCATCATTCCAGTTGTGGACGTTGGCCTTAATTTCCTCAAACATGGCCATGACCCGCTGATTTGCGCCGCCATGCCGCGGCCCTTTCAGGGAGCCCACGGCTGCGGCAATGGCAGAGTAGGTATCCGTGCCTGAGGAGGACAGCACACGGCAGGCAAAGGCAGAGTTATTGCCGCCGCCATGCTCGGCGTGAATGACCAGACACAAATCCAGCAATCTGGCCTCTTCCTCTGTGAATTGGTTGTCACGGCGAACGGAATGGAGGAAATTCTCGGCCAAGGACAGTTCCGGCAGGGGACGGTGGAGATACAGGCTGTCTTTATCGTAGTAATGCCGCTTGACCGCATAGGCGTGCGCCACAATCTGCGGAAACCGAGCCACCAATGAGATACACTGGGACATAATATTTTCCAAGGAGTTATTTTCCGGATCCGGATCATAGGAATACAGGGCCAGTACCGACCGGGCCAGCTTGTTCATGATATTCCGGCTGGGAGCTTTCATGATCATGCCCTCAGTAAAACCAAAGGGAAGGGAAGTCGCTTCATTTAAAATGTTTTTGAACTGTTCATACTGGTCCTTGGTCGGCAGGCAGCCGAACAGCAGAAGATAGACGATTTCCTCAAAGCCAAAACGGTTTTCTTGCCGGTAGCCTTGGATCAAATCTTCCATGTCGTAGCCGCGGTAGTATAGATGGCCCTCACAGGGTGTCTTTTCGCCATCCACGATGGTATAGCCCTGAACATTGCCGACCTGCGTATAACCAGCCATGACGCCGGTGCCGTCTGCGTTGCGGAGGCCGCGTTTGACGTTGGGGTTCTGGCGGGGATCTTGCAGCAAGGCGTTATTTTTCTCGTAATCCACGCATAGGGTTTTGATGTACGCAGCGTTTCGGATGTAGTCATTGTGTCTTCTCATATACTCATAAGAAATTGAAGAAGGATTTACTTGCAAATTTTGCACCCCCAAATGCGAATTATTATCTATCATATCAAATTTTCAAACATTCGTCAACCAATAAAAGTCCGGATTACAAGGAAATTTCCGAGGGGTGATTTTTGCA